>RFZB01000038.1 GCA_009920915.1 Sphingomonadaceae bacterium
TCGATCCCCGAGGCGACGCGGCTCGACGAGGACCCGTGGGCGCTCGCGCTCGTCGCGGATGCGCTGGAAAAACAGGGCCGCGCGGAAGAGGCGCCTAGCGCGTCTTAACGTAGCTGCCGGGCGCCGGCTCTAGCGCGGCACGTTTGCCCTTGCCGGGCACGCGCGCGCCCGTGGCCGGCACTGTTTTGGGCGCTTGATCCGTCAGCCACGTCAGCCAATGCGGCCACCAGCTGCCTTTGGTTTCCTGCGCGCCAGCAATAAAATCCTCCAGGCTTTTCAGCACTTTGGCGTCATTGGTCCAATATTGATATTTTTGCGCCGCAGGCGGATTGACCACGCCGGCAATATGGCCGGACCCCGCCAGCAAAAATGTTGTGGGGCCTGTGACTAAATCACGCATCCGCCAGACGCTTTCTGCGGGCGAAATATGGTCTTCCCGGCCAGCCTGAATGAAGCTGGGGGTTTTGACTTGCCCCAAATCAATTGGCACGCCCAAGGCCGTCAAGGCGCCCGGCTGAGACAATTTATTGTCCCGATACAAGTCGCACAAATAGCTTTTATGCCATTTGGCGGGCAAGTTGGTGACATCCCCATTCCAGTGCAGCAAATCAAAGGCGGGATAATCTTCCCCCAGCAGATAGTTTTTGGAAACCGTGCTCCAAATCAAATCATTGCCGCGCAGCAAGTTAAATGCCGCGGCCAAATAGCGGCCATCCAGATAGCCATTGGTGGCCAGGCTTTCGACCATTGCAATCTGCGCATCATCAACAAAGTTCAGCAAATCGCCGGCTTTTTCAAAATCGACTTGCGCGGTGAAGAATGTTGCTGACTGAACTTTCTTGGCCTCTCCCTTGGCCGTCAATACAGCCAGCGTGGCCGCCAACGTTGTGCCCGCAACACAATAGCCAATGGTGTGGACAGACGGCACAGTCAGCAGATCGCGCACCACATCCATCGCCTCAATTTGTGCAGCGATATAATCATCCCACATAATATCGGCGAGGCTGGCATCAGCCGATTTCCACGAGACGACAAAAACGGTGATCCCTTGGTCAACGCACCATTTGATAAAGCTTTTTTCGGGCGTCAGATCCAAAATGTAGAACCGGTTGATCCACGGCGGAAAGATCAGCAGCGGGGTCTTCAACACTGTCTTGGTTGCAGGCGTATATTGGATCAACTGGAACAGCTGTGTTTGATACACCACCTCGCCCGGCGTGGCGGCGATATTTTCCCCCAGACGAAATGCCTGTGAGTCCGTGTGCGTCAACTGCCCGCGCTGCAGATCCGTCATCATATTCTGCACGCCCGACATCAGGCTGGCGCCATTGGTCTCCACGGCCTTGCGCAGCGCAACGGGGTTGGTGAAGGGTGAATTGGCAGGCGACAAAGCATCTACCAAGGCCCGCATCGCAAACTGCAATTTTGCTTTATCAGCCCCCTCAGGCACGGGGGCTTGGTCGGCCAGCGACATAAGATGATCGGCCATGACGGCATAGCCTTGGCGCATCAAATCAAATACCGGGTGCTCCCAGTCCGCGCCTTGAAAGCGACGATCTTTGGGGTTCACCTTATCCCGGTTCAGCGCAGCCAAAGGGGCCAGCACTTGCCCCCAAGCTGCCAAGGCGTGCTGATAGGCCGCCACAGGGTCAGCGGCATTGGCCGTGGGACTTTCGTCATGCGGAGCGTCGGTCATCGTCACGTCCTGTCTGGCCTTGGTTGCGACACAAGCCACACAATGGCATAGCGCGAAAACACTCTAGCTGAAAGCGACCAATGTCCGAAGAATTCTACCGCATGAAACGCCTGCCCCCTTATGTCATCGCCGAAGTGAATGCGATGCGGGCAGCAGCGCGTGCGGCAGGTGAGGATATTATTGATTTGGGCATGGGCAATCCAGACCTTCCGCCGCCCGCCCATGTCATTGACAAGCTGACAGAAGTCGCGCGCGACCCCAAGGCCCATGGCTATAGCGCATCCAAGGGAATCCCCGGGCTTCGACGGGCGCAGGCCAATTATTATGGTCGGCGTTTTGGCGTTGATCTGGATCCTGATAGCGAGGTGGTGGTCACGCTGGGGTCGAAAGAAGGGCTCGCCAATTTAGCACAGGCCATCACTGCGCCGGGCGATGTCGTGCTGGCGCCCAATCCAAGCTACCCAATTCATACTTTTGGCTTCATTATTGCCGGGGCCACCATCCGCAGCGTGCCGACGACCCCGGATGAGCATTATTTCGAATCACTCGAACGCGCGGTTAAATATACCGTGCCCAAGCCGTCGGTGCTGGTGATGGGCTATCCCTCTAACCCCACCGCCGAAGTGGTCGACCTTGCTTTTTATGAGCGCGTGGTGGCCTTTGCGAAGGAACATGGGCTGTGGGTGCTGTCGGACCTTGCCTATTCTGAGCTCTATTATGATGGCGTGCCAACGCCGTCGATTTTGCAAGTGAAGGGCGCCAAGGACGTCGCAATTGAGTTTACGTCCATGTCAAAAACCTATTCCATGGCCGGCTGGCGCATTGGCTTTGCCGTTGGCAATAAAACGCTGATTGCCGCGTTAACGCGCGTCAAATCTTACCTGGATTATGGGGCGTTTACCCCCATTCAAGCCGCGGCCGTTGCGGCGCTAAATGGCCCGCAAGACATTGTTGAGGCCAATCGTGAATTATATCGCAAGCGCCGCGATGTGCTGGTTGATAGCTTTGGCAAAGCTGGGTGGGATATTCCCTCGCCACGCGCCTCGATGTTTGCCTGGGCGCCTTTGCCGCCGGCCTTGGCGCATATGGGGAGCCTTGAATTTTCAAAGCAGTTGTTGACCAATGCCGGCGTCGCTGTTGCCGCCGGTGTTGGCTATGGGGAAAAGGGCGAAGGCTTTGTGCGCATTGCCATGGTGGAAAATGAGCAACGCCTGCGCCAAGCCGCCCGCAACATCCGCAAATATTTCCAAAGCCTTGGACTAAACAGCCCCGGCGCGAAGGACGATTAAGCCCATGTCCAAGACAGGCTTTGGATTTTGCTATCGCTTTCGCGTGCGCTGGTCAGAGGTGGATCCGCAAAATGTTGTCTTTAACGCCCGCTATTTAGATTATGGCGATCTGGGCGTGACAGAATATTGGCGCGCCGTTGATTTTCGCGGCGATGAAGGCGCGGGACCCATGGATTTTCACGTTGCCCGTGCCGAGGTGGATTTCAAAAAGCCAATCGAACCGGATGAGCTGATTGAAATTTGGTGCCGGACAGAGCGGCTTGGCACCACATCCATGACAATTTTGATGGAACTGCATGGTGCAGGCCGGAATGGCGACGATCTTCGCGCGATTATTCGCGAAGTGCAGGTGCATGTTGATTTAGACACGCATCGTCCCAAGCCATTGCCCCCGCTTGTCCGTCAGAAGTTTACCGACTTTGATTTACGGGCAACGCCTGTGATCCGTGGCGAGGCAATGTAGCCGCCCCTTTTGTGCGCAAAGAAAAAGCAGCCGGCGGATGGACCGCGCGGCTGCCATAAAGCCCGATGATCGATGGGGGAGTGTCTTCGGGCAGAAACTGTCTGTCTAAAGGCGTGCTAGATTTAGCGAGCCTTTTCGTTGCACTTTGCCAGCTGTTCCGCCGTGAAGTCCTTGCCATTGGCAGAGAAGGCCGAAATCTTACCAATCTCACGCGCGGCAGAGGCACAGACGATTTCTGGGCGGCTGCTGGCCTTGGTGGCAACGCACGCCTGACCAGCGCACTTCCACAAAACGTCACGGGCGACGACTGTGTTGGCGGCCGAGAAAGCGGCTTCCGGCACAAGGCGATAGCCGGGGGTGTTGGCAATAGCGTTGGTGGCAGTGCCCGCAAAGAGCGTGGCCGATGTCGCAAGCGCTGCAAGAGCAATTAGAGTACGCATGGGGGAGGTCCTTTCACCGATTTTTTCAGTTGCGAATCACTACCTATCTAAATAGATTGCAAGTTGCAACTGAAAACTGATTTTATTTGCGTCAGAAAGGTTTTGGTTTAGCCTGACGCGCGTTGAGATGGGTGTGAAAGGCGAAATATCAATGGGTGAGCTTAAGGAAGATCTGTCGGCCATTGGCTGCGGCCTCCCCGCAGCGCTGGAAGCGATGGGAGAACGCTGGTCTTTCCTCATTTTGCGGGCCGCGTTTAACGGCTTGCATCACTTTGAAGAATTTCAATCCACGCTGGGCATTGCCCGCAATATTTTGGCCAACCGACTCGGGCGGTTGGTCGATCATGGCATTTTGGCGCGCCAGCCCATGCCCGATGATCGGCGCAAGATTGAATATCGGCTGACCGAAAAAGGGGCTGATTTGCTGCCCGCCATGTTGGCGCTGCGCCAATGGGGCGAAACTTGGGAAACTGGCGTGCCCTCTACGCCGGTCCTCGTGGACACGCGCGATGGCCAACCCATTCGCAAAGTCACCATTCAGGCGCATGATGGCCGCCCGCTGCAACTGGGCGATATGTGCTGGCGTCACGCACATGAAATTCGCCCGTTGGAAACACCGCCGCGCCTGCAGATTGTGGCCTAATCTGGCCCCAGTGCTGGTTTGTGGGTAAGAAAAAGGCCCGGTCGCACACAGCGCCGGGCCTTTTTCTTGCCTATCCGCCAAGCTGACGATTAGTCGTAATCGCCGCCCAGATTCTGGTTGCGGGGCGGGGCTGCTGCGGTCAGGCGCAGAGCCTCTGCCGCGCTCGACAGCGAGGTCATGTCATCCGCCTCAACTTCATCGTCAATGCGCACGCGCTGCAAGCCGCCCACAATGGCTTCCTGCAATTCGTCAGGGCGAATCGTCTCTTCGGCAATTTCGCGCAATGCCACGACCGGATTTTTATCGCGGTCACGATCAAGCGTCAGTTCAGCGCCGCCCGAAATCTGGCGGGCACGCTGTGCGGCCACCAAAACCAGGTCAAAGCGGTTCGAAACCTTGTCGACGCAATCTTCAACAGTCACGCGCGCCATTGAGCGCCTCCATCTATTCGGCAATTCGGGAAAGCGGGTTCGCTATCAGCCGCTTGCACTTCTGTCAAGAATTTGGCCTTTAAGGCCGGTGACCCATAGCTTGCCTTTTGCCGCACCAACGGCCCAAATTGACGGCCATCAGATCCGCGTCTTGGTGGCAGGCGAAGCGCGCCTTGCGGCGCTGCTGCACCTTATTGGCCATGCCAAACACAGCTTAAGGCTGTTTTATTATATCTTTGAAGCTGATTCTGTGGGCCAGCAGGTCCGCGATGCTTTAATTGCGGCGGCCCAGCGCGGCGTGGCAGTTACCGTGCTGGTCGATGGCTTTGGTTCCAGCGGATTGCCCGCTGGCTTTTTTGAGCCGCTGCGCGCCGCCGGGGCAAGTGTTGATCAGTTTCTTCCCAAAAAGGGGCGGCGCTATTTGTTGCGCAACCACCAAAAGCTGGCAGTCGCCGATGAGGCTAAGGTGCTGATTGGCGGCGCCAATATTTCCAATGCCTATTTCCAGGACACTGATGGCCAGCCCGGCTGGCATGATTTGAGCCTGTTGGTCGAAGGGCCATATGCTGCCCGGCTTAGCCGTTATGTTGATGCACTACACGGTTGGATGCGCACCCGCCGGCAGGGCATTCGCCATTTACAGGCTGTGCTGGCTGCCAGCACCGATCATCATGGGCCGCTTCGCTGGATTATGGGGGGGCCGTTTGAGCGGCTAAACCCTTTGGCGCGTGCGTTGCGCACAGATTTAGACACAGCCGCGCGAGTCGACATGATCCAAGCCTATTTCGCGCCAGACTTTACCTTTTTGCGGCGGTTGGCGCGCGTGGCGCAGCGGGGCCGGTTGCGGCTGATTACTGCTGCTCAGTCTGACAATATGACAACAATTGCCGCCGCCCGGCATTGCTATGGCCGGTTGCTGCGTGGGGGCGCTGGCATTTATGAATATCGCCCCGCCCGGCTGCACATGAAGCTGATTGTGGCAGATGACATCGTCTATATTGGGTCTGCCAATTATGACACGCGCAGCATTTTTCTGAATGTTGAGGTGATGGTGCGGATCGAAGATGCGGGTTTTGCAGAGGCGATGCGCAACTTTTGCGCAGACCATTTGCCGCTGTGCCACAAAATTGATCGCTTCTGGCTGCAGCGCGTGTCTGGCCCATTTCGCAAGCTTCGCTGGGCGTTGGCCTATTTTCTGTTCACCTCAGTGGATTATACAATCACACGCCGGTTCAACATTGGCCCCGACCGCAGGCGCTGGCGGCTAAGGCCGGCAACGCACAACATAGATTGACGCCGGGGCTGCGCATCGCCAATCACACTCGCCATGCGGGGGGCGGCCATCAGTTTAATCGGCATGATGCTGTGGGCACAGCAGGGCGTGGCGCAAGACCGCGCCCGGCCGCTGGGAGAATTTGAGCGGCTGTTGAACAAAGATGCCGCCAGCGTGATGGAAATTTTGGGATTGCCCGTGCAAGATGCGCAGGATGGCCCTGCACGGCGGCTGCAATTTGCAGGGCAAGCCTGTATCTTGGATGTCTATCTATATCCGCCCGAAGACGGGGCCGAACCGCGCGTGACCTATGCCGCGGCGCGCGTGGCGGATGGCCGCGAGGCTGACCGCAATGTGTGCATCACAATTTTGCGGATGCAGCGTTAAGCCTGCCGACAGCCCATTGGGCAGCCTCTTGCACGACGGACGACGCATCAGCACTTAAGGCTGTGAGTTGCGGCAGCAGCTTTGGATCGCCACTATTGCCAGCGGCAATACAGGCATTGCGGACCAATCGGTCGCGGCCAATGCGTTTTATAGGTGATCCTGAAAAAACCTGCCGAAAACTGGCATCGTCGAGCTGAAGAAGATCCGCAATGCGGGGGGCCACCAATTCTGCACGCGGAAAAAACGCCCGATTGGCAGCTGCGGCATCAGCAAATTTATTCCAAGGGCACACCGCCAAACAATCATCACAGCCATAAATGCGATTGCCCATTGCCACCCGAAATTCTTCGGGAATTGGCCCCTTATGCTCAATCGTCAGATAGGAAATACAGCGCCGCGCATCGAGCCTATAGGGGGCCGTAAAGGCATTGGTCGGGCAGGCCGTTTGGCACGCCGTGCAGCGCCCACAATGGTCCGGCTCAGCAGGATCAACCTCAAGCGCCAAACTGGTGTAAATCGCCCCCAGAAACAGCCAGCTGCCATGGCTGCGGCTGACCAAATTGCTGTGCTTGCCTTGCCAGCCCAGCCCCGCCTCGCCAGCCAAGGGCTTTTCCATCACAGGCGCTGTATCGACAAAAACCTTCAGCTCAGACGGCGATTGTTCGACAATCCAACGCGCCAGCGACTTGAGCGCCTTTTTGACCACATCGTGATAATCTTGGCCTTGGGCATAGACGGATATGCGCGCACGATCAGGATGGTCTTCCAACGCCAGCGGGTCGGTGTGCGGGGCATAGCTCATCCCCAATAAGATCGCTGAGCGCGCGTCGGGCCACAAAGTCTGTGGTGCTGCACGTTGATCAGCCCGGCTTTCCATCCACGCCATATCGCCATGGGCGCCAGAGGCCAGCCACGCCTGAAGCCGATCCGAAAAATCATGCCCGGCATGCGTAATGCCGCACGCGGCAAAGCCCAGCCGACTGGCCTCTGCCTTTATCGCGGCCGCAGTTAGGATTTTATCAGGGTTAGGCTTGCTAGGCATTGGGCGTCCCCGCTACCACGCGGAGCCGCTAGAGGGAATGCATTCTCATGCATGGTCACGCCGAAGACATTGCCGTTTGGGCAGATACCATTACCAAATCTTTTGGGGCAGCGCAGGCGGTGCGCGGCGTTAGCCTCGCTGTGCCCAAAGGCATGATTTATGGCGTGCTGGGGCCCAATGGCGCGGGCAAAACCACCACGCTGCGGATGCTGTTGGGCATTATCGACCCCGATAGCGGGTCGCGCCAATTGCTGGGACATAGCCGCCCGCGCGATGTGGCCAATCGCTGCGGCTATTTGCCCGAAGAGCGGGGCCTTTATCCAACAATGAAAGCGCGCGAGGCCATTGCGTTCATGGGCGCTTTGCGCGGCCTAAGCTGGGCAGAGGGGCGCAAGCGCGCGGGCGAGATGATGGAGGCCGCAGGCCTTGGCCATGCAGTTGATAAGAAAATCCGTCATCTTTCCAAAGGCATGGCCCAGCTGGTCCAATTGCTGGGCAGCATTGTCCACCAACCTGATTTGATTGTGTTGGATGAACCATTTTCAGGCCTAGACCCGGTTAACCAAGACCATTTGGAAGCGCTGGTCCGCGCAGAAGCTGCCCGTGGGGCAACAATCTTATTTTCCACGCATGTAATGAGCCATGCAGAGCGGCTCTGCGCGCGGATCGCCATTATTGCCGGGGGCCTCAGGCGGTTTGAAGGCACGGTGGCCGAAGCACGCGGCATTTTGCCGATGCAAGCGCAATATGTGCCCAGCACCCGTGGCGACGAGGTCGCCCGGCTTTTGCCCGCCGAGGCGCGGTTTGATGGCCAAAGCTGGCGGTTTACGCTGGCCGATGAGGCCGCTGAACCTTTGTTGCTGAACCTTATTCGGGGCGGCTTCGGTGTGTCCGGACTCAGCCTGCAGCGCCCCGGCCTGCACGATGCCTTTGTGCGGATTGTGCAAGATGCCAAAGCCGCTGACGCGCAGGAGGCCCCGCCATGCTAAGCTTTTGGGCGCAAGTGCGCGTTATTGCCTATCGCGATTTTAAGGCCATTGTCGGCCAGCCTGTCTTTTTGCTGTTTCTGCTGGCGCCGTTGTTCATGGTCGCCATGGGCCTTTTGGGCGGCAGTGGATCGCGTGACTTTGCCGAAAAAGCAGGCCAATCCGCGCGCATCGCCGTGCTGACCAATGCCGAAATGGCACGCTATTTCAAGGCAGCCGATGGCCAGCTGCGCGCGCTGCATTTCGGGCCAAGCACGCCGCCGCGCCTTGTGACGATTCCCACGCATGGGGCGTCTGATGCGCGCATTGCGCGCGCGATGATGACAGTACCGGGCAGCAGCTATGAGGCTGTCCTTTTTGGGCCAATGGAGCGCCCCAAGATTTTGGCCGCGTCCAAGCCGTTGGCCCGCTATTTGACGCAAGTTGCCGAACAGGCAGCCCAAGCGCGCAGCGCCGGGCTAAGGCCCGGCCAAGGGTTGGTGCAAGCCGATGTTGAGATCAGCGATAAATCTGCTGGCACCGCGCGGACACGCCAAGCCATGGGCTATGGTGCGGTTGTCCTCATCTTCTTGCTGACCTTGCTGATCGCGGCCCAATCGATCAGCACATTTGTTGAGGAAAAATCGAATAAGATTATCGAAATTCTGGCATCAGCAGCTTCGCTGGAAGCGATTTTTCTCGGCAAGCTGGTTGGCATGTTTGGCGTGGCCATGCTGTTCATTGGCTTTTGGGGGCTGTTGCTGACAGGCGGGGTGCAGCTGGTGCTGGCCCAACTCGGCGCAACGCTGCCCGCGCTGAATTTAGCAATGACGATGCCAAGCTTTGCGACATTGGTTCTCCTCTATTTCACAATGTCCTTCTTCCTTTTTGGCGCGGCCTTTTTGGGCATAGGGGCGCAAGCGCCTTCGGCACGAGATATTCAGCTGCTTTCGCTGCCGATAAGCGTCTTTCAAGTCGCCATGTTTGGCTTGGCCTCGTCTGCCGCAAGCCAGCCAGACAGTCGGCTTGCGCTCTTTGCCCAAATCTTTCCGTTCAGCTCCCCCATGGCCATGGCAGCACGCGCGGCCAGCGATGGCGCGCTGTGGCCGCATCTGGTGGCGATTCTCTGGCAATTGCTGTGGGTGGTTGTGATCGTCCGCCTCTCAGCCCGGCTATTCCGGCACGGTGTGCTCAATGCCAACCCCGGCCTGTTTCGCTTTTTTCGCCGGAAAACTGCCTAATTCGGCGCAGAAGGCCATCATTTCGTCGCAGGCCAACGGCGATGGCCGGAATCGTCATTGACACGAATGTAAACAGTGGCAGACTGCAACTGAATCAGAAAAAAGAGAGGACCGCTGTTATGGCGACCGTGCTGAAAGACGCTGCCCCTGAGGTAAATCCCTGGGATGTCTCCCGGGCTGACCTATATGCCAACGATGTCTGGCAAGACCCCTTTCGCCAGATGCGCGAACAGGCCCCGATCAATTATTGCCCGGAGTCAAAATTTGGCCCTTATTGGTCGGTCACGACCTATAAGCCCATTCAGCATATTGAGGCGCTGCCCAAGGTCTTTTCCTCAAGCTGGGAATATGGCGGCATTACCGTTGCGGGCGATGGCCTAGAGCATTTGAAAGAGGGCGATGTGCCCATGCCGATGTTTATCGCCATGGACCCGCCCCAGCACACCGCCCAACGCCGCACCGTTGCCCCCGCCTTTGGCCCCACTGAGGTAGAGCGGATGCGGGCCGACACAATTGCCCGGACAGCCGCCGTGCTGGATAGCCTGCCCGTGGGCGAGAGCTTTGATTGGGTGGAAAAAGTTTCGATTGAGCTGACGACCCAAATGCTCGCCATTCTCTTCGACTTCCCCTTTGAAGAGCGGCACAAGCTGACCTATTGGTCGGATGTTCTGGGCGATATTGAAAGCTTTGACAGCCTTGAACAGCGGCAAGCGCGGCTGGCCACGGCCTTTGAAATGGGCGCTTCGTTCAAGCAGCTATGGGACCGCAAGGCCCAAAATCCGGGCCAGCATGACCTTATTTCCATCATGCTCCAATCCGACGCAATGAAGCATATGAGCCATGAAGAATTCATGGGCAATCTCATCCTCCTTATCGTGGGCGGCAATGATACGACGCGCAATTCGATGACGGCCTTTGCCTATGGGCTTGATAAATTCCCCGAAGAGCGCGCCAAGTTGGAGCAGAACCACAGCCATGAGCTCGCCGTAAATGCGATGCATGAGCTGATCCGCTGGCAGACGCCGCTGGCGCATATGCGCCGCACCGCGACCGAAGATACTGAGCTGTTCGGCCACCAAATCAAAAAGCGCGATAAATTGGCGCTGTGGTATATCTCCGCCAACCGCGATGAAAGCGTCTTCCCCGACGGCGACAAGATCATTGTCGACCGTGAAAATGCCCGCCGGCATTTGTCCTTTGGCTATGGCATCCACCGCTGCGTGGGCGCGCGCGTGGCCGAATTGCAGCTGACAACGCTGATTTCGGAAATGCAAAAGCGCCGCCTGCGCGTCAATGTGTTGGAAGAGCCAACACGCGTGCCTGCCAGCTTTGTGCATGGCTATAAGAGCATGAAGGTGGAATTGACCAAATATTGATCTGCAAACAGGAGGATTTCGCCCCAATACAAGGCCCGCTGGCACACCGCCGGCGGGCCTTGCTGCATCGGCCACTGCCTGTCGCAAATCCATCCCCAACGCCATCAGCTTAGATGCCGTTTTTCCTTGGGTTATGGACGCCTATTTCCTATAGGCTGACCATGGTTGACGAAACTCCAAATACCTCGACTTCTTCCGACTATGGTGCGGATTCCATTAAGGTTCTCAAAGGCCTGGATGCCGTGCGCAAGCGCCCCGGCATGTACATCGGCGATACTGATGATGGATCGGGCCTGCACCATATGGTGTTTGAAGTCTCGGACAACGCGATTGATGAGGCGCTGGCCGGCCATTGTGACCGGGTTATCATTCAGCTGAACCCCGATGGGTCGGTGTCGGTGGAAGATAATGGCCGCGGCATTCCCACCGATATTCACGCCGAAGAAGGCGTGTCCGCCGCTGAAGTCATCATGACGCAGCTGCACGCAGGCGGGAAGTTTGAAAACACGTCCGACGACAACGCCTATAAGGTTTCGGGCGGCTTGCACGGCGTGGGTGTTTCGGTGGTCAACGCACTGTCGATCCGGCTTGATCTGACGATTTGGCGCGATGGGCAGGAACATTATATGCAGTTCCAGCACGGCGATGCTGTCGCCCCGCTGAAAGTTGTTGGGCCTGCCGGCAATGATGAACAGGGCCGCCCCAAGCGCGGCACGCGCGTCACCTTTTTGCCCAGCCCAGACACCTTCAAAATCACTGAATTTGATTTTGATAAGCTAGAACATCGCTTCCGCGAACTGGCCTTCCTCAATTCGGGCGTCCGGCTGTTTCTGGTCGATGCACGCCATGCCGAAAAGAAGGAAGTTGAGCTTTATTATGAAGGCGGGATTGCGGCCTTTGTGAAATGGCTTGATCGCGCCAAAACCTCGCTCTTTCCCGATCCCATTGCCGTATCTGGCCAGCGCGATGGCATTGGCATTGAAGTCGCGCTGGAGTGGAATGACAGCTATTACGAAAATGTTCTGTGCTTCACCAACAACATCCCCCAGCGCGATGGCGGGACGCACTTGGCGGCCTTCCGCGCCGCACTGACGCGCACGCTGAACAACTATGCTGAAAAATCAGGCCTGCTGAAAAAAGAGAAAGTCACGCTGACCGGGGAAGATATGCGTGAAGGCCTGACCGCGATTGTGTCGGTTAAACTGCCGGACCCCAAATTCAGCTCTCAGACCAAGGACAAGCTCGTCTCGTCTGAAGTGCGCCAGCCGCTCGAAAGCCTGATGGCTGACAAAATGGCCGAATGGCTGGAAGAAAACCCAGCCAATGCCCGCGCGGTTGTGCAAAAAATTATTGATGCCGCAGCGGCCCGCGAAGCGGCCAAGCGCGCGCGCGAACTCACCCGGCGCAAAGGCGTGATGGACATTGCCTCGCTGCCCGGCAAGCTCGCCGATTGCCAAGAGCGTGACCCGGCAAAGTCCGAACTCTTCCTGGTCGAAGGGGATTCCGCCGGTGGCTCAGCCAAGCAAGGCCGCAACCGCCATTATCAGGCGATTTTGCCGCTAAAGGGCAAAATCTTGAATGTTGAACGTGCGCGCTTTGATAAGATGCTCTCGTCCAAAGAAGTCGGCACGCTGATCCAGGCGATGGGCACAGGCATTGGCCGTGATGATTTCAACATTGAAAAGCTGCGCTATCACAAGATTGTCATCATGACCGACGCTGACGTCGATGGCGCGCATATCCGCACGCTGTTGCTGACTTTCTTCTACCGGCAAATGCCAGAAATCATTGCACGCGGGCACCTCTATATTGCCCAACCGCCGCTCTATAAGGCGGCACGTGGTCGGTCCGAAGTCTATCTGAAGGACGATGCGGCGCTTGATGATTATCTGGTGGAAGCAGGCATTGCTGCGACCGCGCTGGAAACCAATGGCAGCACACGATCTGGCCCTGATTTGAAGACGCTGATTGACCATGCCCGGCGGATGCGCGCGTTGATGCGCTATGTACCGCGCAAATATGATCCGGCGATTATTGAAGGGCTGGCGCTTGTGGCGGCTTTGGATCCGGCCTTGGATGCGGCGGGCCGTCAAGCCGCGGTGGACCGGGCCGCAGCATGGCTGAGCCGCGCCGAAACCGAAGCCCGCTGGACAGGCATTGTCAGCGAAGATGGTGGCTATCATTTGCAGCGCCTGTGGCGCGGCGTGACAGACCATCATATTATTGAGGCCAGCTTCTTGCTGAGCCAAGAGGCCCGGCGTCTGCACACGCTGGTCGCTGAACAGGCAGAGGCCTATGCCCAGACGAGCCGGTTGGTCGCCATTGGCAAGGCCCAAGCAGAGGCCGCCCCTGTTGACGCCGAGGACGACGATGCACCCGTTTCTTCCGGCAAAGGCGTCACCCCTGTGTCGCGTCCGTCGGAACTGCTGGATGGCATTTTGGCCGCAGGCCGCAAGGGCCTGTCCATCTCGCGCTATAAAGGCTTGGGCGAAATGAATGCCGAACAGCTGTGGGAAACCACGCTAGATCCGGATAATCGCTCGCTCTTGCGCGTGGAAATTGCACAGGCCGATTTGGCGGATGAAATCTTCACCCAGCTCATGGGCGATGTGGTGGAGCCACGCCGCGACTTCATTCAAGAAAATGCGTTGAACGTCGCCAACCTGGATATCTAGGCCATCTGAAACCAATTCACGGCACATATGAGAAGGGCCGCAGGGCATATCTGCCCTACGACCCTTCCGCATGGTCAGCGACCGGAAGTATGGGATCCGCTTTGCCTTAAAGGCGCGGTCCATTCCCGGGGAGACCAAAGGCTGCGATAAACGCGCCTATCCCCGGATCACCCTTTCCGACCTCTTAGCTTGACCATGAGACATCGGATCACCTCCTTTCGCTAGTTGCGCCTCGCAAATCCCCAAGCCGCGCTTCGGATTTGCCCTGTGAACATGAGTCAGACGCGCGATGCTTTCAAGGCTTGAAAACTATTTATTTCCTGTCACACTCAGAACTTCGGGCTCCTATTTTAAGGACCCGAGGTCACCCCCGACATTCTTCTATGACACGCGCCACTTCTGCGGCACGCGGCAGGATAAAATCTTGCTCACCAGGCTGCATCAGGCCCCATTTTCCGCGTGAAAAAGCAATAGCATCCAACAGCGTATCGCTGGCGGCCAGCTCAGCCGTCATATAGACAGGCCCGGTAAAGGGCACAGATGCCCGCAGCGGGGCTGCTCGACTGCTGCTGTAGATTTGCACCGTCCCCATAGTGCCCGGAGGCGCGCGCGTGGCACGCTGCACCAAAATCTGCCGTTGCGCCCGCACACATCGGATCGCCACGATCGCCGGGCTGGCGGGCAGGCCAAACAGCGCCGCCGGCGCCGCTGCATCTGCCCGATAGACCCAAGAGCCGGGCGTCAAAGGCGCTGCATCCCACGCCAAAGATTGGGATTGCGGCGACGGGACAGGCAGGCGTGCCTGTGGCGCCGCAGGGGCTGCAGGCGGCGCCGGACGCGGCGGGGCAACGCAAGCGGCCAAGAAAAGCGCCGCCAGCATGGGAGAAAAAAGCTCTAATCGAGACAACATACGCGCCATGGCGCTGATGTGCGGCGGATTGGCCCAATTGGCAAGCAGGGGGCCAGCACGTCTGCCCGCTTTCCCGATAGATGCCCCCAAATTCCAGCTGGCTCGCAAGCCCCATTGCAAGCGCGACACAGCACCGCTAAGGCCGCTGTCTCGGATGCGGGGCTGTAGCTCAGTTGGTAGAGCGCATCGTTCGCAATGATGAGGTCAGGGGTTCGATTCCCCTCAGCTCCACCATCCGAACATCCCCTCATGCCTTCCTCGCGCCTCGCCCTATTTTCCGGCCTGCATTTTCCGGTCCGCATTTTCCGACTGGCCATTGCCAGAATTTGCCGACACATTGCCCCCATAAGCCGAACCGGCCTTTGGGAGAGGATGAGATGACAGCTTTGGGCATTTGGGGTGGAGCCCTGCTTATCTATCTGCTTTTTCTTTGGTTTTATGATGGTATTCGGCGGCCCTTAACGCAGGCCGAAGTCGACGTCTTTATGGAGGATGTCGGGCCGCGGCTGGCCGAGACGGGCAATGATCCTGCTGTAATGCGCGCCTTTTTAGAAAGTGATGATGGCCGTGAATTCATCATGCTCAACATGGTGCGTTCCCACACAGGCCCAGTGACTCATCCCGAAACCGGCGAGACGCGAAGCGGCCGAGACTGGCTGGAACGCTATTCCACGCCGTTTGTCCGCCAGTTGATCCGCCGGGGCGGACACCCAGTTTATGCAGGACGCAAAGTGGCCGGCTATATTGATGCCTGGGGCACAACGGCGGACCCGGGTTGGACGGTAACCAGCACGATGCGCTATCGCAGCCGGCGCGATCTGGTCGCCATGGTGCGGGATCCCCGCTTTAAGGCGGCACACCCCAATAAGCTGTTGGGGATCGACATGACCTTTTCTTTCCCAACGCAGAAGATGTTTGCCGGATATGCCAGCCCGCGTGTCACGGTTGCGCTCATCCTCGCGCTGGGGGCCGCGATCACGCAGCTGGCGCTTTAGGACCGGTGGCGGTCAAACGCTGCGGCGACATTGCGCGCATAGGGGCGGCCATGTTCGGTAATCCGGACTTCTGGCCCCGCCCACTCAACCAATCCCAGCGCCGAATAATGCGCAAGTAGCGCCTCTAATTCGGGGTCCATGAGCAGGGGGTCTGGCACCGCCCGCATTTGACACAGCAAATGTTCAATCACTTGCGCGCGGGCCTGATCTTCGCCGCCGCGCTGCACCCCGCGCACAGCCGCCAATTGCGAGGCGGCAATTTTCTCGCGATAGGCGCCGGGGTTTTTCTCGTTCTGCAAGATCGCATCAGGAAACAGGCTGATCGCACTTGCCCCCAGCCCAATCATCACATCTGCCTGATCCTCAGTAAATCCCTGAAAATTACGCCGCACCCGGCCTTGGCTGGCGGCCTGGGCCAGCGGGTCGTGGGGCAAAGCGAAATGGTCAAAACCAATGGCAACATAGCCTTCACGCACCAGCCGCGCATGGCCATGAGCCGCTTGGTCAAAACGCGCAGCCGGGCCGGGCAGTGCGGCTGAATCAATGCGGCGCTGGCGGGGGAATAGATGCGGCACATGGGCATAGCCAAAAAGGGCAACCCGGCTGGGTCGCAGCCGCACGACATGGTCCAACGTGGCCTCTAACTTTGCGATATCTTGATGGGGCAAGCCATACATCAAATCAAAATTGATCGCGCTTATGCCCCGCGCGCGCAGCGCGGCCATGCAGGTTTCAATCATCTCGACAGGCTGAAGGCGGCCAATGGCTGCCTGTATCTGATCATCAAAGCTCTGCACGCCAAAGCTGACACGTGACACTTGGGCAATGGATAATGTCATGGCCCAATCTGGCGTGAAGGCGCGCGGATCAATTTCAATTGATATATCCGGGGCCTGCCCGCCCCCAAAAATCGTGACCAGCCGATCCACCAAGCGAACAAAGGCAATCGGATCAATGGCATTGGGACTGCCGCCGCCAAAGGCAATGCGGTGCAATTTGCCACGCCCGCCCAAAAGCTTGGCAACCAGGGCAATTTCCCCCTCAAGCGCTGCCAAATAGGCCGCCAAGCGGTGCGTCCGCCCGGCAACCCCAGTATTGCACCCGCAATACCAGCAAATCTGCTGGCAATAGGGAATATGGACATAAAGCGAGAGGGGCGTTCCCGCCGCCACGGCGTTGAGCGCACGCGCCTGCGCCTCCGCCCCCACGCCATCGTCAAAGGCAGTTGCTGGCGGGTAACTTGTGTAGCGCGGAATGGGACGCGCCATCAGCTCGGGAAAATAGGGCCACATTGCGCCCGATTTAAGGAAAATCTGGGTGCACGCTTTGACTTTGATCAACGCGGTTCTTGTCTTGAGTCAAGGACAGGCCGGGCCAGTCGATCCATAGCCATCCTCATCGAAACGAAGTGAAAAGGCATCTCCCATGAAAGCCATCCTGCTGCATATCTTTGAGGATGATGGGCTGGACAGCCGCCTGCGCGTCGCGCTTGACATCTGCCGCGCCCATGATGCCCATTTGTCCTGCATTTATGTGACGCCCTATGCGGCCTATGTCGGCATGGACCCCTTAGGCGGCATATTTGCCTCTGGCGCCTTGATTGACAGCCTGCGCGATGCAGAAGACCAAATTCGCAAGCGCGTCGAGGCCCAATTGGCTCAAGAAGACGTCCGTTGGGATTGGCAGTCTTATGATGGCGATCCAGCACAGACGCTGATCTCAGCCTCGGCGCTCGCAGATCTTGTCATCATCAGCCAAACCGATCCCGATGCAAAGGGCAATAAGCCCCCGCTGCCGCTGGTTGATGTGGTGTGCATTAATGGCGGGTGCCCGGTTTTGGTGGTGCCCAAAGAGGCTGGCCAATTTGATGCCCTGGCCCCCATTGTGATTGGCTGGAATGACAGCGAAGAAGCCGCCCGCGCCATCCGGGAAGC
>RFZB01000039.1 GCA_009920915.1 Sphingomonadaceae bacterium
GAGCTGCTGGGCAAGGGCGGTTGTATTTTCAAACATCCCCTGCGCGCGTTTGGAATACCAAATATCAACGCCATATTGAAACAGCAGCGACGCAATCAGCACCATCAACACGACAGGGATTGTGGCAATCAACGAAAACAGAGCCACCAAGCGCACGTGAAGCCGCCCATTGGTTCCCACTGCGGATTTCTCGGCCCGGCGCATGGCGAGCACACGGCCACCCAGCACCATAAGCACCACGGCGGGCACCAAATTGGCAAATAACAGGGCCACGCCACCCGCTGCGGATAGCCCCTGCCCACCCCGCAGGCTGGCCCAGGTGAGAATGGCCATCGCCACAACAAGCACTGCTGACAGCCACGTCACAGCCGGAAACAAGCGGTTCCGCCGGCTCAATTGGCGAAGACGGCGCCATATTTGATCTGCGAGGGACAATTTCCGATGCGGCACAGTTGCAACCTTACAACACGTGCGTGGCAGATCAAGCACAGGGGCCAAAAATTTACGCGCGGATCATCGCTTTCCGCGACTGGCGTCAATCCCCAAATCACTCAGCTTTTTGCGCAAAGTATTGCGATTAATGCCCAAGAGCCGGGCCGCGCGAAGTTGATTACCATGCACCGCGCCGAGCGTGGCAAGCAGCAAGGGTCGCTCTACTTCTTCAAGAATACGGTCATACAAACCATCGGGTGGCAATTGCGTGCCAAACTCAGCGAAATAGCTGGCCAAATGATGCTCCACAGACGTGGCCAGCCCCGTTCGAGAGATCAGCACAGGGGCCTCTGGCCGTGCCGGACGCCCCGCCAATTGCTGATCAATTATATCCGGGCCAATCACATCATCGCGCACCAAAACGGCAAGCCGACGCATCAAATTTTCCAACTCGCGGACATTGCCTGGCCAATCATGTTCCATCAGCCGCGAAATCGCCGCCGAAGAAATGCCCTTGCGGGGCAGACCTTCTGCTGCTGCGCGTTCCAGAAAATGCTGGCATAACAGGCTGATGTCCGCTGCACGCTGGCGCAAGGCCGGAAGCGCAATGGGCACCACGTTAAGCCGGAAATAAAGATCTTCACGAAACTGCCCAGAGGCAATTAACGCTGGCAAATCTTTATGCGTGGCCGCGATGATGCGCACATCGGCGCGAATGGCACGATTGCCGCCGACAGTCGTGAACTCGCCAGATTGCAAGACGCGCAACAACCGCGTTTGAGCATCCATTGGCATGTCGCCAATTTCATCAAGGAATAAGGTTCCACCGGCGGCTTGTTCAAAACGGCCCGCGCTGCGGTGCTGGGCGCCCGTAAACGCCCCCCGTTCATGACCAAAAAGCTCAGCCTCAATCAAATCCCGGGGGATGGCCGCCATGTTGATGGCGACAAAAGGTGCCGTTTTGCGTGCCCCCAGATCGTGAATGGCGCGGGCCACAAGCTCTTTGCCCGTTCCGCTTTCTCCCAGAATAAGCACCGTCAAATCATTGGGCACAACGCGCGCAATGGTGCGATACACTTCCTGCATGGCCGGCGATCGGCCAATAAGCGGCAGGGCTGCATCCGCCTCGGTCAGCGATGGCTGCACCGACGAAATCCCCCGCCGCCGCAACCCATCTTTGACGGCTTGGCAGAGTTCATCCAAATCAAAAGGCTTGGGCAGATATTCAAATGCCCCCTGCTCCGTCGCGCGCACTGCTGTCGCCAGCGTGTTTTGTGCCGACAACACAATGACTGGCAAATCGGGCCGCCGGGCCAAAATCTCAGGCACCAAATCCAGCCCATTGCCATCGGGCAAAATCACATCGGTGACCAGAACATCAGGCTCAAATTGGGTCAGGATTTTTGCTTGTTCCGCAACACTGGCCGCGGTGCGAACCTCATGCCCTTCGCGGCTAAGCGCCTCATGAATGACCAGACGAATGGCGTCATCATCATCGACAACCAGAATTTTTCCCTGTGTCATAGTCTGTCCGCCTACCCCGCACGATCATCTGCGCGCGGCAGCAAGAGGCGGAACACCGTCTGTTCCGGCCTGCCTTCGCGCGCATATTGCACAATACCGCCCATATCCCGTGTCAGTTTATCCACCAGCGCAAGGCCAAGCCCCTGTCCCTTGGGCTTGCTGCTGACAAAGGGATCAAAAAGATGTTCCACAAGATCAGCTGGCGCCCCAGGCCCATCGTCCACGATGCACAATTCAATGGGTAGGGACAGTTTACGCCCGCCATCCTCAACTGCAACCGAGACACCGTGGCGAAAGGCTGTTGTGATGGTTACGCGGCGCAGATGCCCCTCCTCTACCGTTTCGGCAGCATTTTTCAGAAGATTAAGGATCACCTGCACCATCGTATCGCGATGGACGAGCACCTCCGGCAAAGACGGGTCATATATCTCACGGATCAACAGCCGATCGCCATAGCCTGACATGGCCACGGCGCGTGCGTGATCAATAATGGCGTGAATATTTTCGGGCTGACGGTGAAGCGTGCGCGTGTCCGTAAAGCCTTCCATCCGATCAATCAGGCTGGCGACGCGATCAACCTCATCCTGAATAAGCTTGGTCAGGCGGGCCGCCCCCTGATCTGCATTTGACCGAGATAAGAGCTGGGCTGCCCCTTTAATACCCGCCAAGGGGTTTTTTATCTCGTGCGCCAACATCGCTGCGATGCGCACGGCCGCGCGCGTGCCACCGCCATGCGCGCGACTGCCCACGCGATGCGCCGCCGCCCCTGCGTGCATTGATAACAGCGTCCAACCGGGCCGCTCAATCATGGGCGTGACAAAAATATCCGCGCGCAAATCCCCGCCCCGGCTTAAGGCCAGATGTGCATCATAGGCGGCAAACGGCGCATCGCCTGCACCATAGCCGGGTGGCATCGACACAAGGTCAGGCAAAGCCCGCCCGATAATCATTTGCGCACTTTGGTTTAACAGCATTTCGCCTGCTGCATTAACCCGCCGCACAATTTGTGCAGGATCAAGCATCAGCATGGCAATTGGCGAGGCCGAAATCAGCTCTTCCGCTGACGGGCCGGGCAAAGGCTGGGCCGACGAGGTCAGGCTGCCGCGCGGCTCAGCCATGGTGTGTAAAATTGCTCAAGCATCTCCAGCACGACCTTGGGATCGTTAATCTGGTTGACGGCGTTCCGGAAATCCGCCGATCCATGCAGGCCCTTTGTGTACCACCCAATATGCTTGCGGGCCATGTTGACGCCAGTTGTCGCGCCATAATGATCCAGCATATCCTGATAATGCCGCACAATCAGATGATATTGGTCTTCAATTGTTGGATCAGGGAGCACCGTTCCCGTAGTGAGTGCCGCCATAACCTGCGAGATGATCCATGGCCGGCCATAGGCCCCACGCCCAATCATCACGCCATCCGCGCCCGACAAATCTAGGGCCTGTTCGGCGTCGGCAATTGAGCAGATGTCGCCATTCACAATAACGGGCAGTGATACCGCCTCTTTCACCTTGCGCACAAAGGCCCAATCGGCAGAGCCTTTGTACATTTGGTTGCGCGTACGGCCATGCACCGTAATCAACTTGGCTCCCAAATCTTCCGCAATATGGGCCAGCTCCGGCGCGTTGAGAGAGTCATGATCCCAGCCCATGCGCATTTTGATCGTCACCGGCACTTTGACGGCCTTTACAGTGGCCTCAATCAGCTTGGCGGCCAGCGGCAGATCCCGCATCAGCGCAGAGCCTGCATCGCCATTGACCACCTTTTTCACTGGGCAGCCCATATTGATATCAATGATGGCCGCCCCACGATCTTCATTCAGCTTTGCGGCTTCGGCCATTTCGTGCGGCGTACAGCCGGCCAACTGCATCGAGACTGGCTCTTCAATTGGGTCCCACGCTGCTTTTTGCAGGCTTTGGCGCGTCTCCCGGATCATCGCCTGGCTAGCAATCATCTCTGTTACATTCAGGCCACAACCAAACTGCCGGACGATCTTCCGAAACGGCATATCAGTCACGCCGGTCATGGGCGCGAGAATGACGGGAACGTCAATACGGACCGGGCCGATCTGGATGGGGTTAAGTCGCTGCATGAAACTGCCTAAAATTTCAGCAGTCCTCTAAGCAATTTTATGTTGCCGCGCAACAGATTTGGGTGCTTATGCCGCCTGCGATGACAATTGCAGCAATCATTGTGGCCGCAGGCAAAGGCGAACGTGCAGGTGGATCCTGCCCCAAGCAATTTGCCAATTTGGCCGGGCGCCCCATGGTCACGCACAGCATTGCTGCCTTTGCGGACCATCCGCAGATCTCACAAATCATCTTGGTGGTGGGCGCCGGGCAAGAGGCCATGGCACGGGATGCCGTTGGCAGCTTGCCGGTTGATGCAATTGTGATTGGCGGCGCTGAGCGCCAAGAGTCCGTTCACGCGGGCCTTATGGCCGCCAAAGACGCCCAATTTGTGCTGGTGCATGATGCCGCCCGCCCGTTTTTGGCGGCGCACGTCATTGATCGGTTGATTGCCGCGCTGGAAACAGAGGAAGCCGCCGTGCCGGTGCTGCCTGTCGTCGATACGCTGGCCCGCGGAACAGAGGCGCTCGGCCCAGTTGTCGATCGTTCCGGCTTGATGCGGATTCAAACGCCACAGGCCTTTTGCCGTTCTACACTGGTCAAGGCACATAAGGCCTGGGGGGCGGGCCCTGCCACCGATGATGCCCAAATGGTTCGTGCCCTTGGCATATGCGTGGCGCAAGTCGCTGGAGATAAAATGCTCGAAAAAGTAACTCTGCCCGAAGATTTTGCAGAGGCAGAAGCCCGGCTTGCTGCGCGGCTTGTTACGCGCACGGGCATGGGATTTGATGTCCACCGCTTAGCCGATGGCGAGGACCTGTGGTTGGGCGGCATTAAGATTGATCATAGCCAAGGCCTAGCCGGCCATAGCGATGCGGATGTGGCGCTTCATGCGTTAACCGATGCCCTACTTGGTGCACTGGGTGATGGCGATATTGGGACCCATTTCCCCCCAAGTGATCCGCAATGGCGCGGCGCACGATCAGACCAATTTGTGCGTCATGCAGCCCAGCTCATCCGCGCAGCAAGCGGACATATTGACCATGTCGATGTTACTCTAATCTGCGAAGCGCCAAAAATTGGCCCGCATCGCCCAGCCATGCGCACCGCCATTGCCGCAATGCTTGGTATTTCTGAAACATGTGTCAGCGTAAAGGCAACAACGACTGAGCGACTTGGGTTTACAGGTCGTGGAGAAGGCATTGCAGCTCAAGCCATTGCGACCATTAGGATGCCCGTGGAATGACCGTTAAGCGCATAGTTCAGCATAGCCTGGCCGTTGTGACATTGGCGTCATTGCCAGCACCTTTAGCCGCACAAACCACGCTTCCCTGCCTTACCCACACTGAAGCGCAAGCGATTATCAGCGTAACGCTGCCCGATATCATCTCTGGTGCAGCCACAAAATGCGGCCCGATAAATGGCGCAACCTCGTTTCTTTCGACCAATGGTCGCGCTTTGGCCGAACGTTATCGCCCAACAGCGCTGACGGCATGGCCAACGGCCCGCCCAGCGCTGAAGAAATTGGCTGGCCCACAAGCACCGCTGCTCGACATGATGTCGGATGAAAATCTTCGTCTTTTCTCATCCACTTTGGTCACCACTGCAGTTCTGAAATCAATTGATGCCCAGCAATGCGGCGATATTGACCGGATTATGCGGGCCGTTGCGCCCCTGCCGCCAGAAAGTATGTCAATGCTGGTCGGGATTTTGCTTGAAATCATGGCCCGACCAAAGGCACAGGCCGCCGTCGCAAAAACAAAATCACCCATAAACATTTGCCCCGCCTCAACCGGGTCGGGTCAACCTGTTACAACAAAGTAAGTCTCATGATTGATGCAATTCCACCAGAACTGGTTGATGCCGCGCGCCGCGTAATTGATGAAAACCGCGCAAAAGGGCGGCGTATTGCTGTGGCGGAAAGCTGCACGGGCGGTCTTGTCTCAACTGCGCTGACGGCCATTCCCGGCTCGTCAGATGTCTTTGAAGTGGGTTTTGTTGCCTATTCCAACGAGGCGAAGATGAGCGCGTTGAAAGTCGACTCGAACATTCTTGAGACCTTTGGCGCTGTTTCCATTGCCACTGCATGGTCGATGGCACAGGGCACGCTTGACCATTCAACGGCGGATGTTGCTGTTTCGATTACGGGAATTGCTGGCCCAGATGGCGGCAGTGCACAAAAACCCGTGGGCACAGTTGTTTTTGCGCGCGCACGTCGTGGGGCTGACCCGGATGATGTGATTGCCGATACCAAGCAATTTGGCGATTTGGGCCGAGGCCCTATTCGGGTTCAGGCTGCACTTGTTGCGTTGGAATTGCTGCTGCCCGGCGCCGAAATGTAAAGCGCTGCGGCGCGCGCCTCAAAAGCATCAGTCATCTTGGTCAACGCGCGGTCGAATACTTGACCGGCAATGGCCTCAAAAACCCGTGACTTAAACTGAAAATCAACCATGAAGTCGACTGCGCAGCCGCCTTCGGGCAAGTCGCGAAACGTCCATTCATTGTGCAGATATTTCATTGGGCCATCGAGATAATCGACGCGAATGCTGTGTGGTCGCTCTTTCTTCACACGCGATGTGAACTTTTCTTTGATCGCCTTGAACCCAACCAGCAGGTCAGCGACCATTTCTGTCTCGCTATCTGATGTGATGCGCACCCCACTCACCCAGGGCAAAAACTCACCATAGCGACCAACATCTGCCACCAAATCATACATTTGGGCCGCGCTCCAGGGGAGTGTGCGAGTCTCGCTATGCTTTGGCATTGGCCAGCTGTGTCGCCCGCGCCTGCTGCATCAAGGCAAAGTCCCGGTCCGCATGGTAGCTGGACCGCGTCAACGGCGAAGACGCAACCAGCAAAAAGCCCTTGGCCCGCGCAATTGCCGCATAGGCGTCAAAGGTTTGTGGCGTCACAAAATCCATGACCTTGGCGTGCTTGGGCGTTGGCTGAAGATATTGACCAATGGTCAGAAAATCGATGTCGGCCGAGCGCATATCATCCATCACCTGATGCACTTCGAGGCGCTGTTCCCCAAGGCCAACCATGATGCCCGATTTGGTAAAGATCGACGGATCATGACGTTTTACCGTCTCCAACAAGCGCAGCGAGGCATAATAGCGGGCACCTGGGCGGATCGTCGGGTACAGCCTTGGGACAGTTTCTAGATTGTGATTATAAACATCTGGGCGCGCCGCCACAATCGACTCAACTGCCTTTTCCATCTTGTTACGGAAATCGGGTGTCAGGATTTCAATTGTTGTTTCAGGCGTGGTCCGTCGCAGCGCCTCAATCACCTTCACGAATTGCGAGGCGCCGCCATCGGGCAGGTCATCGCGATCCACAGAAGTGATAACGATGTGCTTAAGCCCCAATTCAGCGGCGGCGTCCGCCACATGCTGTGGCTCATTGGTATCCACCTTGCGGGGCATTCCCGTCTTCACATTGCAAAACGCGCAGGCCCGCGTGCAGACATCGCCCAAAATCATCACTGTCGCGTGTTTCTTAGTCCAGCACTCGCCAATATTGGGGCAGGCTGCTTCTTCGCACACAGTGTTGAGCGACAAGCGACGCATAAGTGCCTTGGTTTCAGCAAAACCAACAGAAGTTGGTGCTTTCACGCGGATCCAATCCGGCTTGCGGACTCGGTCTGTTTGGACGGGGGCTGTCATGCCGCTGCCCATACTCTCTGCCACAAGGCTTGCCAACCTAGCCGGGCTTGCTAAGCGCAAAATCCCCTCAGGAGACTCTCATGCCCGAATTCAAGGCTCTGATCGAAGGATATAAACGCTTTCGCGCCGATGCCTATCGCGAGCAAAAGGCACGCTATGATGAACTGGCCTCAGATGGTCAGGCGCCCCCTGTGATGGTTATCTCCTGCTGTGATAGCCGGGTGGACCCCGCAACAATCTTCGACACCGTTCCGGGCCAAGTCTTCGCTTTACGCAATGTGGCCAATCTTGTGCCCCCCTTTGAAACGGGCGGTGGCCTGCACGGGGCCTCTGCTGCAATTGAATTTGGGGTTCTTGGCCTCGGCGTCAAACATATTGTCGTCATGGGCCATGGCCAATGCGGTGGCATTAAGGCCGCTTTGGCCGATGCCAAGCCGGGGCCAAGCAACAACATCTTCATTGATAGCTGGATGGGCATTGTCCGCGACGCCCGCGATGCCGTTGTCTTGTGCCAGCATGATGACCCCCAGCGCGCGCTGGAATGGGAAGCAATTAAGGTCAGCCTTGCGAACTTGCGGACCTTTCCCTTCATTGCTGAGCGCGAGGCGGCCGGCGAGCTCAAGTTGCATGGCTCCTGGTTCGCGATTTCTGAGGGCAGCCTATATGTTCTTGATGAAGACAGCGGAAGCTTTAGCGTCGCATGACCGCGTCTGTGCCCGATACGCTTGACGCCGTTCTCGCAGATAGCATTGCACGCTGGACAGGGGCAGTGAAGGACCGGCACAGCCCACTGCATACGCCAGTTGTGACATCGGTGATCAACGACCTGCCCGCCCCCCGCATCATGGTTTTGCGTGCGGTCTCACCAGATGGTGGATTGTTTCGGTTCCACACCGATGCCCGATCCCCCAAGGCGCAACATATTGGCGCGGGCGCCCCGATTGCAGTTTTGGCCTATGATCCAGCTGCGCGCGTGCAACTTATTGCCCGGGGAACAGCCCGTATTGAACATCAAGGAGCAATAGCTGACACAGCGTGGGACACGTCCGCGCTGTCCAGCCGACGTTGCTACCTTGCCGCCCATGCCCCTGGAACGCCCGTTACCGAACCAACCAGTGGCTTACCTGAACATCTTTTGGCGCGCGCGCCCACGGCGGCGGAGAGCGAAGCGGGGCGCCCCCAATTTTCAGTACTGTTAATTGATGTGCGCGAGTTAGAATGGCTCTTGCTCACCAGCTGCGGAAACAAAAGGGCGCGTTTTCAGCGAAATGCTGGGTCGTGGCAGGGCCAATGGATCACCCCTTAGAGCCAATCCAAAGGCCCGCGCTTACCATTTGGTATGACGGTGCTTGCCCTTTGTGCATCCGGGAAATTGCCCTGATGCAACGGCTTGATCGGCGCAAACGCATTGCGTTTGTCGATGTGGCGACAGAGGATGCCCCCTGCCCGCTTGATCGTTCGCTTATGCTCGCACGGTTTCATGCCACCACACAGGCGGGAGAAACGCTGTCTGGAGCCGCAGCCTTTGCGGCAATGTGGCGGGAAATCCCCCTGTTGCGGCCGCTGGGCCTTATCGCCCGCAACCGGCGAGTGCTGGCCCTGCTCGAGCGGGCCTATCTTCAATTTTTGAAGATCAGGCCCACTCTGCAACGCTGGGCGCGTTAGCGCGTCAGCTTTTTATAGGCGAGACGTGTCGGGCGATCTGCCGCATCGCCCAAACGACGCCGCTTATCTTCCTCATACATCGCAAAATTGCCTTCAAACCACTCAACATGGCTGTTGCCTTCAAAGGCAAGGATGTGCGTGGCAAGACGGTCTAGGAAGAAACGATCGTGGCTGATCACCACGGCACAACCTGCGAAGTTTTCAATTGCGTCTTCCAGTGCGCCCAGCGTTTCGACGTCCAAATCGTTGGTCGGTTCATCGAGCAGCAGCACGTTGCCCCCGCGCTTCAACATCTTGGCCATGTGAACGCGGTTGCGTTCCCCGCCTGAGAGTTTGCCAACATTCTTCTGCTGGTCTTGTCCCTTAAAGTTGAACGCACCAACATAAGCGCGGGTCGACATGTCATGGCCATTGACCTTCACATAATCGAGGCCGTCCGACACTTCTTCCCAGACGTTTTTCGAGGCGTCCAGATGATCGCGGCTTTGGTCAACATAGCCCAGGCGCACCGTCTCCCCGACTTCAATCGTACCGGTATCGGGCGTTTCCTGACCGGTCAGCAGCTTAAACAGCGTTGATTTACCAGCACCGTTCGGCCCGATGACGCCCACAATGCCGCCCGGCGGCAGCATGAACGATAGATTTTCGAACAACAGCTTATCGCCATAGGCCTTTGAGATGTTCTTGGCCTCAATCACCTTGCCACCCAGACGCTCAGGCACCTGAATAACAATTTGCGCCTTGCCGGGGGTGCGGTTTTCCTGGGCCGCAACCAGCTGTTCAAACTTGGAAATACGCGCCTTGGACTTGGTCTGGCGACCCTTTGGCCCCTGCCGGATCCAGTCCAGCTCTTCTTTGATGGCTTTTTGACGACCCGATTCCTCGCGGTCTTCCTGCTCAAGCCGCTTTGCTTTCTTTTCGAGATAGGTCGAATAATTGCCTTCGTACGGGAAATATTTCCCGCGATCGAGCTCAAGAATCCAATCCACCACATTATCAAGGAAGTAGCGATCGTGGGTGATCATCAGCACAGCGCCCGCATATTCCTTAAGGTGCGTTTCAAGCCATTCGACGCTTTCGGCGTCCAAATGGTTGGTCGGTTCGTCGAGCAGCAGGATCGATGGCTTTTGGATCAGCAAACGGGTGAGCGCGATCCGGCGCTTTTCGCCGCCCGACAGATTTTCAACGGACCAATCCGAAGGCGGGCACCGCAGCGCCTCCATGGCGATTTCCAGCTGATTATCGAGCGTCCAGCCATCCACGGCATCAATCCGTTCCTGCAGCGTGCCCATTTCTTCCATCAGCGCATCAAAATCAGCATCCGGCTCACCCATTAGGGCTGAGATTTCGTTGTACCGATCAACCATGTCAGCAACATCGCGGGCGCCGTCTTTCACATTCTCAAGCACCGTCTTGGTCGGGTCGAGCTGCGGTTCCTGCGGCAAATAGCCAACAGTAATGTTTTCACCCGGCCAGGCTTCGCCCGAAAAATCGGTGTCAATGCCAGCCATAATCTTAATCAGGGTGGATTTACCGGCGCCATTGGGGCCAACAATGCCAATCTTGGCCCCTTGGTAAAATTGCAGATTGATATTGCTCAGGACAGGCTTTTGCGCCCCGGGAAAGGACTTGGTCATGCCCTTCATGACATAAGCATATTGCGCGGCCATGGGTCGTTACTCTCGATATATTGTCGGATTTGGCGGCTGCCCTAGCCTAGCGAAAGGACATTGGCAAACCCGCTTCAACGCGTTAGCGCTTCAATATGAAATCTGGCTTGCAAATTTTGGTCATTGGCAGCTTGCTCACCGCACTGGCTGGCTGCAGCAAGATTGAGCCGGGCACCAAACCAGACGAGGAAAGCGCACGGCAAATTGCCAATCGCGCGCAAGAGATTAGCGCCGCCGCTGATGCAGCCGTGAATCAACAAATCTCAGATATTTTGGCGGCAGAGAGCGCGGAAACAGGCCCAGTGTCTCAAAATGAAGCGGCAGGCGCGCCCTAAGAAAATGGTCGGGGAGACAGGATTCGAACCTGCGACCCTCTGCTCCCAAAGCAGATGCGCTACCAGGCTGCGCTACTCCCCGACTGGGGGCTCCATAGTCGCCAAATCGGCAACAGCAAAGCCTTAATATGGTGGGCCCGGCAGGATTCGAACCCGCAACCTAGCCGTTATGAGCGGCCTGCTCTACCATTGAGCTACAGGCCCCACCCCTGATGCCCGTGCGATAGCGGAGCCTTCGCCCCGGATGCAAGGTGGTTGACCTTTTTCCCTCTGCCTTGAATGACGACACGATGTCCATTCACCTTCTTGGTCTGCCAACAGACATTAACAGCAGCTTCCTGCGTGGACCTGCCAAAGCACCTGGCCTTATTCGTGAGGCGTTGTTTTCCGATCGGGGCAATCAGGCCAGCGAATTGGGCCTAGAATTAGGACATGATATTGATCTGGTTGATGAAGGTGATCTTGCTTTGGCTGAAACGCCGGCAGATTTTGACCAAATTTCTGACAAAGTCTCAGCAATTGCGGCCCATGGCGGCATCCCAATCTGCCTTGGCGGCGATCATGCTGTTACCTTTCCCATCATTCGCGGGCTCGCTGCGCATCATGGCCCGATCACCATCTTGCATTTTGATGCCCATCCCGATCTTTACGATGATTTTGAAGGTAATCCCCTGTCACACGCCTCGCCATTTGCGCGAATCATGGAGGCAGGACTGGCCAAACGCTTGGTGCAGGTTGGAATCCGCACCTTAAACCACCATTGCCGCGCCCAAGCTGCTCGTTTTGGTGTCGAAATTATCGAAATGCGGGACTTTGCGGTGGACAAGGTGCCTGTGTTCAAAACCCCATTTTATGTCAGCCTTGATTTGGATGCGCTTGATCCGTCACAAATGCCGGGCGTCTCTCACCCTGAGCCGGGCGGGCTGTTTGTCCGCGACATTCTGAACGTGCTGGACCGGCAGACCGCGCCTTTAATTGGCGCAGATATTGTCGAGTTCAATCCAAACGAAGCGCAAGGCCCGCTCTCTGCTGTGACTGCCGCAAAACTTGTGAAGGAATTAGCGGCCCTTGCGACGCGCACTCAGGCCAATGGCACCGCCTGATGCGATGGAAATCGCAAGGATAGGCTGGGTCGAGAGAGTTCAAAACGCGCACCTAAAGCATCGGCGAGTGCCCGCACCAAGCGCAGGGCAAATCCAAATCCCAGGGGCGGCCCAATATTTGCAGCTGCATCAGCCTCTGGGGATGCGTAGTTGGGATCAAATAAGCGCGCGTCGTCCAAATCTTGCAGCTTAACTGGCCGCGCGACTGACAAGACTATGTCGCTTCCACGGGCAACCAACCGGGTCTCGAGCCGTTCTTGCGGCGTTGCAACCGACAACACGGCCTGAAATAGGCGACGCACCATATGCCGCACCAACTGCGTATCTCCAACAAATGGAGACAGGCTGGCATCTGCCCGAAAGCTAAGAGGATTATGGGAAAGCCCTGCGGCCCTATGCGTGTCCGCTATGATTTCTGCAACAAGGGCAGGCAGCGCCATTTTCTCAAGCCCCTCCGGCTCAAAATCCTCCTCGCCCAGCTTTCCAAAGAGCTGCACTTCCTCCAAAATTTCCGATAAATTGCCCGCCTCACGCGCGATGGCGTCGGCCCGCCTGCGATAGGCCGTGTTGACCGGACCATAGAGCTGTGCCGCAATAATTTCAGAAGATCCGCGAACGGCGTTTAGGGGTGTGCGCACCTCATGCAGAAAATGCCGCAACCCATCTGGCAGGGGTCGTAAGTCGGCTTCAGGACCCCATGATCCGTGCCGATGGCGGCGGCGTTGCGGGCGCCGCGCACTGCCGAAATACCCTAAAAAACGCCCACTCTCTTCGGCAACATGCGGGACCCCAGAAACAAGCCAATTGCCAGACAATGGGCCCTGCCCCGGCACATATAGGTGCGCATCGCGATACGCCGCCTGCGCCTGAAAGGCGCTTGCCGCAACGCCATCTACGCCAGCAGCCCCCGGATCAGCAGTGCGGGATGTATCAAGGCCTACCAACACCGGGCTTGGCGCGTCCCACGCCGCAATAATCCGCCCACGCGCCTCTGTAACGAAGCGAAAGCGGTGAAGGACGCGGGCGGAAAGCGCAATGGGTGGCACATCTTCCAAAACCGTCGACGCTTCTGTCGGCGGTGTGGCCATGACCGGCTCAGCCCGCGATTTCGCCCCAAAATCAACAAGGACAAAGTCTTGCGCGCCATAGGATTGCAGCGCGCGACGAACCCTCGCAGGAAGATCCCGCCGTTCGCGTAAAAGGGCCCGCGCCGGAACAGGCAGGCGCGGCACAATGCGCAGCCAATCAGCAGAGGACAGTTGGGCTTGCGTTATGATGGGGGCTGCGACCGAGGGGAGATCGCTGGAAAACAACAGCACAATCTCGGCAGACTGGCACAAGGGCGCCAGCGCAGTGGCCAGCCGACGGCGTGCCGCAATCGGAACATCGGCCCGCAAATCATGCGCAAGTCGCCACGCCCGCTGCACCTCCGAAACTGGGCGATACCGTTTATTCTGGGCTAATTGATCAACAACTTGCTGCCACAACGCAATGCGCGCAGCCTCCGACGCCGAAGGCTGAGCAAAAATGGTTGTGAGCGTGTCATCAAACCGCACGCGAAATCCTAGCCCCCAAGTTCAGCGAGACGCCGTGTCCCCTCCGGCATCGTTAAAGCGGCGCATGTGTGAAGACGACTTGTCAAAATGGGACGTCGCAAACTGATACAATTGCAAATTTCTGAAATATTATTAGGATGATCGGCAACTTAGTGAACGGATTAATCGAAAATGGCGCAAAACACGTTCGATCAAATTGATCAGCACATTCTTTCAGAACTTCAAAAGGATGGCCGTATCACGAATGTAGAACTCGCGGGGCGTGTGGGCTTAACCGCGCCACCTTGTTTGCGCCGGGTGCGGACGTTGGAAGAAGATGGTGTGATTGAGGGGTATCACGCGCAACTCAACCCCTTACGCTTGGGCTATACAATTACTGTCTTCGCGATGGTGAGCCTCAAGAGCCAAGCAGAGGCCGATCTGCGCGCATTTGAAGACCATGTCGCCCGCCTTGCGCCCGTGCGGGAATGCCATATGCTTAACGGCGAAATTGATTTTATTCTAAAGATTGTCGCGCGCGATCTTCAGGAATTTCAAGAATTTTTGACCACGTCGCTCACAACCGCGCCGCACGTCGCGGGGGTCAAAACCTCGCTGACCATCCGCACATCCAAGAATATGCCGGGTGTTCCAGTCGGGCCAGATTGATTGACGCGCAGGCTTACCAAACAGGCATGAAAAAAGGGGCGTCGGCACCCAGCCGAACGCCCCTTTTTTCTACCCTAATCTTTAGGCCTGTTGGTCAAGCCAAAGCAGCCAGAACTCAGCAATATCCTTGCGCTGGGCGCCAGTGACCGCTTTAAAGGCAGCGCGTGCGCCGTCCTTATCACCAGAGCGTGCCAGCGCGATGCCGAGGCGGGTGTTGACCGTATCGGCATCTGCCCCGCCCTTTTGCTGTGCGAGTTTGAACAGCGCAATTGCCTTGGCATTGTCACCATAGGCCAAATAGGCGCTGCCCGTATTGGCGGCCAAACGGCCATCCGGCGCAGCGGCGGCGCGCTTTTCGTCAGCCACAACAGACGCCCGGTCTGCCGGAATCTTGGCATTGGCATCTGTCAGACGTTCGGCAACTGCCCGGCTCGACTTGCTGACTGCGCCCGAGGCAAAGCCTTCCTCGATTACCGACTTGGCTTCACCCGGCAACGCGCTCAACGTGGCGAGCGACGCATATTCAAAAAAGTCACGCTCGCCTGACAAGGCCTTGGTGTCATGCATCAGGCGGAACAGATCGATCATCGACTGATTGTCGAGCTTGCTGCCATCGCGATAGACAACCAGCGCACTCCGCCAGTTTTCCGCGGTGGGATATGCGGCAACCTGCATCCGTGTCCACTTCGCCGTGTCGGAAACCATCTTGGAACGATAGGCCATAGAGGCGCCGCGACCATACCATTCGACAGGCGCCTTACGCCCTGCCGCAGCTTCTGACTTGATCGCCGCTTCAAGGGCGACAAGGCCTTCGGCGGTGGCGTTGGTTTTAAAATTCGTCTCAGCCAACAACAGGTTGGCGCTAACGTCGGCAATTCCCAGCCGAACTGCCTCAGCCAGATACTGCTTAGCGTTGGGGTAATTGGTCGCTTGATAGGCCAATTGGCCAGCGGCATAGTTCAACCGCGGCAAATCCGCAGAATTCGCGCTGCCGCTGGTGATCATGCCAACAACGCCGTCATATTGATGCTTTGGGTCCTTGGTCACCTGGCCCAGCGTCAAGCGTAGAGCAGCAGCGGCATATTTTTCATCCGCGCCCTTCGAAACTGCGTCAACGGCTTGAACCTTGGCAAGCGCGTCAGGCGCATTTGCCTTTACCGCGGCATCCGCCGGAGCATAAGCCGCACGAAATTCCTTGCTAAGCTCCCACTTCTTCTGGGGTGCTTTCGCCTTTTCTTCCTTCGCAGCCATTGCCGGTGAGAGAGCAAGCGGGGCGCCAACCCCAAGCACAAGGCCCAGACCCAAAGCGGCGCGAGAAACCATCTTCATATCAACCATCCTCCTGCGTGCTGGCCCGACTCCAGCTCGACTATTAAAAAACGCGCTTGCGCTAATCGGTTCCCGAAACCTGCACAAGCAAAACGAGACAAAGCCTTTGGCAAGCCCCGTGTGAACATCAATTGAACCAGTCCACAGAAACTATGTCAAAAACTGCGTTCGCGCTGGCAATTTTGCACCAGAAACATTAGGCATAATTTCAAATTAATCGACCGTTTGGAAAGAGCTTTTTTTGAGTACTGACGCGCCCATTCTCGCCGATCCGTCGGACATCTCGCCCATCAACATCGTGGACGAAATGAAGTCGAGCTATCTCGACTATGCCATGTCCGTCATTGTGTCGCGCGCCCTGCCCGACGTTCGTGATGGTCTAAAGCCCGTCCACCGCCGGATTTTGTTCGCCGCGCAAGAAGGCGGCTTCGTTCCGGGTCGGCCCTATCGCAAGTCTGCCAAGATCGTTGGTGACGTCATGGGTAATTATCACCCGCACGGCGACTCCTCGATTTATGATGCCCTTGCCCGTCTCGCGCAGGATTGGTCGATGCGCCTGCCGCTGATGGACGGTCAGGGCAATTTCGGCTCAATGGACCCAGATCCGCCTGCCTCAATGCGCTATACCGAAGCGCGTCTGGCCAAGCCGGCGATGAGCCTGCTGGAAGATCTTGATAAAGATACAGTTGATTTTCAGCCCAACTATGACGGCAGCCGCGACGAACCGCGCGTTCTGCCCGCCCGCTTCCCCAATTTGTTGGTCAATGGGGCTGGCGGCATTGCCGTTGGCATGGCGACCAATATTCCGCCGCATAATCTGGGCGAAGTCGTCAACGCCTGCTTGGCCTATATGGAAAATGGGGCCATCAGCTCAGAAGAGCTGATGGAGCACGTCCCTGCCCCCGATTTCCCAACGGGCGGGATTATTTTGGGTACGGCGGGCGCGCGATCCGCCTATTTGTCGGGCAAAGGCTCGATCATTGTCCGCTCCCGCCATATGGTCGAAGAAGGCCGTGGCGATAGGCGTTCAATTGTCTTGACGGAAATTCCCTTCCAACAGGGCAAGAATGCGCTCGTCGAAAAAATTGCCGAAGCCGCAAAGGACAAGCGGATCGAAGGCATTTCCGACATTCGCGATGAATCCAACCGCGAAGGTGTGCGGATTGTTATTGATCTAAAGCGCGATGCCTCGCCGGAAGTCGTCCTGAACCAGCTGTGGCGCTATACGCCCGCGCAATCTAGCTTTCCGGCCAATATGTTGGCCATTCGCGGTGGCCGACCGGAAACGCTGACGCTGCGCGATATCATCGAATCCTTCGTCAAGTTCCGCGAAGAAGTCATCACACGACGCTCAAAATTTGAGCTGAACAAAGCGCGCGATCGGGCCCATATCTTGCTTGGCCTTGTGATCGCGGTGACCAATTTGGACGAAGTCGTCCGCATCATCCGCAGTTCGGCAAGCCCGGCTGAGGCGCGTGAAAAGCTGTCCGTGCGGGATTGGCCAATTGCTGAAATTGCCAGCTATATTCGCCTTGTTGAGGCCGTTGAAACTGAAGTGACGGGCGACAGCTATCGCCTGAGTGAAACGCAGATCCGCGCCATTCTTGAATTGCGGCTGCATCGCCTGACGGCACTGGGCCGCGATGAAATTGGGAGTGAATTGAAAGGCCTGGCCGCCAGCATTGAAGAATTGCTCTCTATTCTGGCCGATCGCGTCAAACTCTATGCTGTGATGCGGGAAGAACTGGTGACGGTGCGGG
>RFZB01000040.1 GCA_009920915.1 Sphingomonadaceae bacterium
CCCGCCCAGACGGCCCAAACCGCCCAGAATGGCTTGGTCATCAGCAAAAGCGCGATCCCCAGCCAACGGCATGAAATCCTCAATCATGCCTGCCACAAAATGCTTAAAATGCGGCCGCTCAGGATGACGCGCAACTTGCGTCTTCTGCCAAGGCGTCAGCTTTGCGTAAGTTTCACGCAGAAGCTTATTCGCCTTTGCCTCCAGCTTCTCAATTTCTGGGCCAATATTTGCCGTATCCGCGCTTTCGCGCAGCTCGGCAATTTTCGCCTGAAGTTCGGCAACGGGCTTTTCAAATTCGAGCAGTGCAACCATGGCTATGCGGTTAGGAGCGCCGAGGCCGAACGTCAACGAGAGGATGGCGTGAATTCACCAGATCAACCAATCGTTGCCGGTCAACATGCGTGTAAATTTCGGTCGTTGCGATATCCGCATGGCCCAACAGCATTTGCAGGGCCCGGAGATCAGCGCCTCCTTCCAACAGGTGGGTGGCAAAGGCATGGCGCAAGACGTGGGGGCTGACGCGGTCGGGCGATATACCTGCAGCGCCCGCCAGATCCTTAATCATTTGAAACAGTCTGACCCGGCTTAAATGCGTTCGCCCGGAAGGAAACAGCCAATTGCTGCCTGCAGGCCGCACAGTCAACCAATCTGCAACAGCCGCCCGTGCGCGGTCAGACACGGGGACAAGCCGTTCTTTATCGCCCTTGCCTCGCAAAATCGCAAAAGGGCGGTCTGCCACAATTGCCCGAACATCAAGCGACACGGCTTCCGTCGCGCGCAGGCCAGAGCCATAGAGAATCTCAACCAAGGCATGAAGGCGAATATCGCCCGGCTTTGGGTGCACCGCCTGCCGCCGCCGATCTAATTCTGCAAATAAGGCTGAGATGTCTGCATGGCTCAAGGTTTTGGGCAAAGGCCGCCCACGGCTGGGCCGCGGCAAGGCCGAAGACGGATCATCCGGGCGATGCCCCTCCTCCGCCAAAAAGGCATAAAAACGCCGCAACGCAGAGGATTTTCGGGCAACCGAGGTTGCTGCCAAGTCCGCCCATTGCTCTGCCAAACGGTGCAAATCCGCCGCTTGTGCAGCATGGAGACGCCCCGCCAATAGCGAAGAGGCCGCCCGCAAGTCAGACTGATACGCCATTAAGCTGTTCCGTGCGGCGCCCGCTTCGGCCGACATCATTTCCAAGAAGCGCGCAATCAGCCGAAGATCATCCCCGGGCTGCATCTCAGGCGCGCGCAATGGCCTCAGCCGCAATCATCCGCGCCTCAGGCTCTAACCCGACACGACGAAGGGCCGAAACAATATGATAGAGATGTTCAGGCGGAATATCCGACCAGCGGTTGGCCTGCAGGCCAGCGGCACACAGCACTGCCACGGCACCCGGCGCCCGCAGGCGCACTGCCCGCTCCAACGCATCAGTCCATGCCGTCCTTTTGGTCAAGGCAACGTCAAAGCTCTCTGCCATTCCCGGCAGTGAAGAAGGCGACACCCGCCCCAGACCTGCTAAGCCCGCAAATAACATTTGGGCGCGCAGGTCCCCATTGTCGTCGCTGGCCTTGCCAAAATCGCTAATCCGGCTGGCGGTAATGCCCGAAATTGGGCGCGGGCTGGCAACTGCCAAATAGCCCCACGACACATCATCCCCCGCGTCCGCAATGATAGGCAACCAGCGGACCGCATGGCGATCCAACCCAGCGGCCAGCATCGACATAATCAACGCAGGCGCTTGATCTGCCAAATCTGCAGAGGGGCGAATACGCGCAGCCGCGCGCGCCGTGACAATCCGCCGGGCATAGGATTGCCATTCATCATTGCTTTCAAATTGCCACAGACGCGACATCGCCTCGACCCGCGCCTCTTCATCCGCACCGACATAGCTGTCGCGCAGCAGATCAAATACCGGGTTGCCCTGATCAGCCGGGTCTTGTTCCGCAAAGGCGGCGCCATAAAAATCGACCAATGCCGCGCTTGAGAATACACCCATAGCAGCGGCCCGCTCTGCATCCGGCAGACGCTGGGTATAGCTTAACAATGGCGCCTGCGCGCGCCACGCCTGCACCCGCACGTCAACGGATTGCATCAACCGATCCGGAATTTGCAGCCCTGTGGCTGTCGCCAACCCATAGCGCCAAACATTGAGCGTGCGGATATCGTCCCAGTTAATCGTCACCGACCGGCGGGCATCCTGCGCCGCGCCCACAACTTTTTCAGCCAGCAGAACGTCTACGTCGTTATCGCCCCGGCGGCTCCGCGCCCGATCTAGCTGTGCCGTTGCAAGTGATCCCTCGCCTGAAAAGGCCGAACACATGGCGCGTGCCAATGTCCATGCTGTATCGCGATTGGCACGATCCGCTCCCGCCACCATCGGGCACAATGCGGCCGGATCTGCCGATGCGAGGCTGGCCTGCATGCCAAAGGCATAAAGCGCCGGGCTAAATTGATCGACATCCACGGCCTGCACCAAGTCTCGCGCAGAAACGGCTTCGCCCATGCGCACCAACAGCCATGCCCGCTCTGCCGCCCAATCGGCGCTTGAGACATTTGCTGGGGTCTGGGCGCGGCTCAACAACGCACGGCGCAACACAATTGCCCCCCAGCGCGACGCAATTGGCGCATCCAAACGCCGCATCACCCGCGCCAAATATTGGCCATTTACGCCTTGATAGGCGCCCACGCCCATATCGCCATCACGCGCACCCAACAGCCCAACGCGATTTGCCGACCGCCGGGCTTGCGCGGGAATATCCGACAGCGCAGCGAGGCTAGCCGCCTCTTCCAAAGCGGGGTCCGTGCTGGTCAATTGCGCATCCGTGGTAAGCAGATCCGCCGGTGCAGACGCAGCGGCCCCAGCGCCCTCTGCCGGGCGTCCGGACGTAGGAGCGGATGGGCCGGGGCGCGCGGGCGCCTGCGTTCGTGACGCGGGGGCTGGCTCCGTGCGACGCGGCGCTGGCTCAGGCGCGTCTCCAAAGCCCGGTGGCAGGATTGATTCGGGTCGATCTTGCCCAACGGCAGGCAAGGCCAAGGCAATCGCAACACAGGCCGAGGCCCAAAGGCCATAAGAGATGGGCTTACGCGCCATTATATCTACCAACATTTCTTCGCATCAGGAGGCTGCCTTTTGCCCGATAGGCCCGCTCTGTGTATAGCCCCCAATCATGAATTCGATACGGCCCCCGTCAGATGATCTAAAAGCCAAGCCAATTGCCCTTGTCGGCATGATGGGCGTTGGAAAAACGAGCATTGGTAAGCGTCTTGCTCAAAAGCTGGACTTGCCCTTTGTCGATGCAGACCAAGAAATTGTCGATGCTGCCGGGCTATCCATCCCCGAAATCTTTGAGAAATTTGGCGAACCGCATTTCCGGGACGGGGAACGGCGTGTGATTGCCCGTTTGCTGGATGGATCCCGCAAAATCATTGCAACCGGTGGCGGCGCGTTCATCAATTCGGAAACCCGCCAACTGATGCTCGACCGGGCGATTGTCATCTGGCTGGATGCCGACATCAACACCCTTGTTGAACGTACGGCGCGCAAAAATGATCGGCCATTATTGGCACAAGGGGACCCGCGCGAGATTCTGACGCGGCTGGCGGCTGAACGGAACCCCATTTATGCCGAGGCCCATATCCATGTGAAAAGCCTCTCTAATCCGCATGAAGCGACGCTCGACAAGATTTTAAAGGCGCTGAAATGACAACAACGGTAAATGTTGGGCTGGGCGCCCGCAGCTATGACATTTTGATTGGCACTGGCCTTATTGATCAAGCTGATAGCTGTATTTCCCCCTTTTTGGCGGGCCGCCGCCCAATCATTATCACGGATGATCAGGTGGCCACCACCCAATTGCCACGCCTAGAGCGCGCCTTGGGTGCAGACTGCCAAACCCTTATTCTGCCTAGCGGTGAAGCAACGAAGAGCTGGCAGCAATTAGAACGGCTTACTGATGGCTTGCTCGATCTGGGTGTCGAACGGGGCGATAAGCTGATTGCGCTGGGCGGCGGCGTAATTGGCGATCTGGTTGGCTTTGCGGCCTCCATTTTAAAGCGCGGGTGCGGGTTTATTCAGGTGCCCACAACGCTGCTGGCCATGGTCGACAGCTCCGTCGGCGGCAAAACGGCAATAAATGTCCGCGCTGGCAAGAACTTAATTGGCAGCTTTCACCAGCCATCGTTGGTTGTCATTGATCCCAGCGTTCTTGCCACATTACCTGATCGGCAGATGCGGTCAGGCTATGCTGAAATTGTCAAATATGGCCTGATCAATGATGCAGCGTTTTTTGAGTGGTGTGAACACCACGCCGCGCAGCTCTTAGCGCGGAATTCAGACGCGCTGGCAACGGCCATTGCCCATAGCGTGCGCACCAAGGCCGAAATTGTCGCAGCGGACGAGCGCGAAACTAAGGATCAGCGCGCCCTGCTGAACCTTGGCCATACATTTGGCCATGCGCTTGAGGCTGATACGGGCTTTTCCGAAGCTTTGCTGCATGGCGAAGCTGTTGCTGCAGGCATGGCGCTTGCCTATGGATTTTCCGCTGCCACGGGCCGGTGTGGCGCAGAGGACGCCCGCCGCGTTATGCAGCATTTAGACACCATTGGCTTGCCAGCCAGCTTGGCAGCGGCCCATGTTACAGGCGATGGGGCCGCTTTGGTCGCGCATATGCTGCACGATAAGAAAATGACGGCAGGCACCCTACCCTTCATTCTGGCGCATGGGATTGGCCAATCCTATGTGGATCGGACCGTCAATTTGGCCGATGTCGCCCAGTTTCTAGACGCGAGCCGGGGCTAACCCCGCAAAAAACGCCAGCCAAGCCACAGCCAGCCAAGTATCATCGCCGTTCCACCGATAGGGGTAATTGCGCCTAGCCAGCGAGGGCCACCCAACGCCATGGCATAAAGCGTTACGGCAAACAGCCCGGCACCGCCCAATAAACACCATAAGACACCCTGTGTTTCCTTTGTCAACGCCAAAACAGCAATCGCGTGAACAAGCAGATAAAAACTACCCGTCTTTAGCCAGTCAGCGGCGTCGCCCTGTGCCGCGTGCGCGCCAAAGGCCCCTGCCGCAATGGCAATGGCGGCTGAAAATGCAGCGATAGTCTGGATCATCGTGCCTCCAATGCAGCCTGGGCTGCGGCTTCAAATGGCAAGCAAATGGCTCCATGCCGCCCCGGATGCGCGCGGGCTGCCCCCAATATTTCAATACCCGGCCAATTCGGTGGCTCCGCCCGCTGATCTGATAGCCACGCCGCAAGGTCAGCCGCAATTTGAGCAAGCTCAGCCCCGGATTGCCCAAGGACATGCGCGCCCAAAAGGCAGGCCGACGCTTGGCCCAAGGCACAGGCCCGCACATCTTGCCCAAAAGCGCAAATCCGCCCGGCATCGTCCAGCTGCACATCCACCACGATACGGCTACCGCACACCGGCGCGCGCCGATCGACACTATGCGCTGGCTGCCCCAACCGGCCCAGATGCGGAATAGAGGCGGCCAGCCTTAAAATATCTGTGGTGTAAAGCGCCGAGGCCATGGCTTAGCGCGCGCGCTCCGCCTGGGACTGGGGCTGGGATTGGGGCTTTACAGTCTGGCGTTCCTTCACAAAATCAACCAACGCACGCGAGCTGGCCGACAAAAGAGGGAATGTCCGGCTTTGCAACATCCAGTCTGGCCGCTCCGTAGCGGCGCCATAAATGACATTATACCCCAGCGTGAAAAACAAAAATCCAACGCTGGCCAAGACGAGCCCTTTCACTGCCCCAAAGCCAAAACCAAGGGCGCGATCAAAAGACCCGACAAAGCTATTGCGCGTTTGGCTGCCAATTCGCCGGGCTGCCATGCGCCCACCAAATAAGGCAAACCCAAAGACCACCGCGGCGGCCAATGTGGCGGCACCAGAGGCTGTGCCCACTATCTTTTCAAGCGAAGCGGCAACAGGGGCGTGGAATAAGCGCACGGCCCCAATCGCAAAGACCCAAGCGGCCAGTGACAGCGCCTCGGTCACAAATCCGCGCGAAAAGCCAAAAATGCCAGCACCGCCCATCAACAGCAGCACAATGATATCTAGAGACGTCATAACACTTGGCTATCCCCGTCCTAACAGATGGTCAACGAATTGGCCCAAGGTACGAAATGATTGCGTGGATAGGCCCGCAGACTCAGGCAGCCCGCCCGCCGGGACCATGGCTTTGTCAAACCCCAGCTTGGCGGCTTCTTTCAACCGCAGTCCTGCGTGTGCGACTGGACGAATTTCGCCCGAAAGCGCCACTTCTCCAAAGGCAATTGTGTCAATTGGCACGGGCCGCTCCGTCCAGGCAGAAATCAGCGCTGCAGCCACCGCCAAATCTGCGGCGGGGTCTGACAAGCGATACCCCCCGGCAATGTTGAGATAGACCTCTGCCGATGAAAGTGAAAGGCCACAGCGCGCTTCTAAAACGGCAAGAATCATTGCCAAACGCCCGGAATCCCAGCCGACGACGGCCCGGCGCGGCGTGGCCCCACTGGCCAGACGCACGGTCAGGGCCTGCACTTCGACCAACACGGGCCGTGTGCCTTCCAAAGCAGGGAAAACAGTTGTTCCCGTCACGCTCTCATCCCGATGGGTCAGGAACAGCGCAGATGGATTGCCAACTTCGGTCAGCCCGCCAGCTTCCATTGCAAACACACCAATTTCATCCGTCCCGCCAAAGCGATTCTTAATGGCCCGAAGGATTCGATATTGGTGGCTTCGCTCCCCCTCAAAGCTCAGCACGGTATCAACCATATGTTCCAGCACGCGGGGGCCTGCAATCGCACCATCCTTCGTCACATGGCCCACCAGCACAATCGCCGTGCCGCATTCTTTAGCGAAACGAATAAGCTCTTGTGCTGACGCGCGAACTTGGCTGACGGTACCCGGTGCCCCCTCAATCAAATCGCTATGCATGGTCTGAATGGAGTCAATGATGGCCAAGGCCGGGGGCGTGCCGGCGCTTAAGGTGGTCAAAATATCACGCACAGACGTGGCAGCGCCCAGTTGCACGGGCGCGCGGCCAAGGCCCAGTCGCTGGGCGCGCAGGCGCACTTGGTCAGATGCTTCTTCGCCCGAAATATAGGCAACTGCTCGCCCCTGCTCTGCCAATCGTGCGGCTGCTTGCAGCAACAGGGTGGATTTACCAACCCCCGGATCCCCGCCGATTAGCGTCGCAGACCCGGCGACAAATCCACCACCCAAAGCGCGATCCAACTCAGCAATGCCCACCGGCATTCGGTCTGGCAGGCGCACATCCGTGTCCAGTCCCACCAAATCAATCCATTGCCCGCCGCCCTGCAAGTCGTGCTTGGCTTTGAAGGGGGTGATCACCGCCCCCGCCTCTTCAACAATGCAATTCCATTCCGAGCAATCAAGGCATTGCCCAGCCCATTTGGCGCTGACGCTTCCGCAATTCTGGCACACAAAGCGTTTTTGAACTCGCGCCATCACGACCCTTTAAATACGAACGAAAGAAGAACATAGGAGGCAGATGTCTCGAGGTCAATCACTCACAGCGCGCGCCACTTCCTCGACAAGCGCCAACAAATCCCTATCTTAGGCGCGTGCGGGAAAAAGAACTCAGACTGGCGCTCATTTGCTATGGCGGCATCAGCCTTGCCGTTTATATGCACGGCATTACCAAAGAAATTTGGAAACTGGCCCGCGCCAGCAGATCATTTCATGCGGGCCGCGATGATTTGCGCCCATCAGAACGTATTTACAAAGACTTATTGGCAGATATTGAGAGCAGATATCAGCTAAAATTGCGTGTTCTGACAGACATTGTGACAGGCGCCAGCGCAGGCGGCATTAATGGCGTTTTCTTGGCGCAAGCCATTGCCAAGGGCCAGTCGCTCGAACCTCTTACGGACTTGTGGCTTGAAAAAGCGGATGCTGACGTTCTGCTCGACCCAGATGCCCGCCCAATTGGAAAGCTCACAAAATTTTGGGCGGCTCCCATTGCTTGGTTCTTCACACGCAAGCCGGGTGGCACCGTTGATACAATGGTCGGCCTAGAGGCGCGAGAGGAAGTCCGCGCAAAATTAAGCCGCTTTGTGCGGGCGCGCTGGTTTGAGCCTCCCTTTTCGGGAGCCCATATGTCCAGCCTTATCTTTGATGCGTTAGAGGCTATGCAGGCGGGGCCCGGCGATGCACCGCTATTGCCGCCAGATCAGCCATTAGACTTGGCTGTTACAGTGACCGATTTTAACGGCCATCCTGAAAAACTGCATCTTAACTCACCCGCCGAAGTGGTTGAACGCGAACATCGGCTTGTGTTGCGGTTCCGGCATGATGAGGGCCAAGACCAAAGCCTTGGCAGCCTGGCCTCCCTGACGCTGGCCGCCCGCGCCACATCAAGCTTTCCCGGCGCTTTCCCGCCACTCACTCTTGCAGAAATTGACCAGCTTGTTGACGTGCGCGGGGCGGACTGGGCCGACCGGGCTGACCTTGTTGCCCAACTGGCGCCGCGCACCGGCACCGCGCCAGAAAATTTGGCATTGGTGGATGGATCGGTGCTGGCCAATGCGCCATTCCGGGCCGCAATTGACGCCTTGCCAGACCGCCCCGCCCGCCGCGAAGTGGACCGACGTTTTGTCTTCATTGATCCCAAACCCGGCATTCGCGCGATTGCCATGCCGCGCGTTGGCGATGCTGCAGGCTCCGGCTTCTTCTCAGCCATTTTGGGCTCTTTGTCTGATCTGCCGCGCGAACAGCCAATCCGCGACAATTTGGAAACGCTGCACGCTCGGTCCATCCGCATCCGGCGCTTACAACATAGCGTGGATGCGCTGGGCCCTGAGGTGGAACGCCATATTCAGGCGCTATTTGGCCTAAACTTCTTTCTCGACACGCCCACCCCTCGGCGGTTGGCGCAGTGGCGGGCCAAAGCACATGACCGCGCGAGCCGAGATGCTGGCTATGCATATGCCGGATACGCCCATCTAAAATTGTCGGGCATTGTTGAAGGTTTGGCAGATTTAGGCGCGCGTTTGGGCGCGATGGAAGAACAAGCAGCCGACGCCTTTCGGCGCGATTTATGGCAGCATGTTCGCGAGCTTAAGGCGGATCAGATTAGGGCCGTGGCAGCCCAGAAAAACGCACCCGCCACGCGCTTTTTTCAGCAGCTCGACCTTGGCTTTCGCATTCGCCGCTTGCGGTTTTTGGCCCGTCAAATGACAGAACTGGTGGATCAAGGGCTCGTCGACGAGGCAGATCTTCATCCCCTGCGCACGGCGCTCTATGCCGGCCTTGGCGACTTGATCGATCTGCAAAACCTCTCCACCTATAAGTCGGTGGCGTGGACGTCGGCTGCAGATTTTCTGGACGCCATAGCGGCGCTCCAAAACCTGCCTGAGCGCGATAAGCAGTTGGATGCTGCCCTTGCCTCTGCCTTGTCCAAATGCCCCAAGGCCCAGCGCCGCCCCTTATTGCTCAGCTATTTGGGATTTCCCTATTTTGACATCGCTACTCTGCCCATGCTGCAGGGGGAAGGACTGGATGAGTTTAACCCCATTCGTGTCGACAGAATTTCGCCAGATGATGCAACGGCGTTGCGCACAGGGGGCGCGGCCGCGACCCTAAAGGGCATTGAACTCAATAGCTTTGGCGCCTTTTTCAGCCGAAAATACCGTGAGAATGACTATCTCTGGGGCCGCCTTCATGGGGCAGACCGATTGATTGATATTGTGTGTTCCACGCTGCCCAGCCCCATTGCACAGGCCGATCTTGCGGCCATAAAAGGCCGTATTTTCAAGGCGATATTAGAGGAAGAGGCAGGCCGTTTGACCAATATCCCGGATTTGATTGCCAGCCTGCGCCAAGAGATTGTGACGCGCGGACTCGCAAAAGCTGACGACTGCGCCTAATCTAAGGGCGAGTGAGGGAGTAAGGCGACCATGCAGTTTTTGAAAACCATTTTCTGGGTTGCCATCGCCGTCCTGCTGGCTGTGTTCACCGTCAGCAATTGGACCCCAATCACCATCACGCTGTGGAGCGGGCTGATATTGGAAACCTTTTTGCCAATTCCCGTCTTTCTGGCGATGTTGCTTGGCTTTTTGCCCTATTTCATTCTTCATCGTGCAACGCGCTGGTCGCTGCAGCGCCGCCTGTCTCAAATGGAGCGGCAATTGGCCGAAACACGCGCCGTCATGGCGCCAAGCCCCACAGAAAATAAAGAAAATGGCGCGATTCCCCCTTCCGCTGCCCCCATTGCCGTGCCACCGGGGGTTTTATGAGCAGCCCCATTTATGTCGCCATCGACACGCCCGATTTTGATCAGGCCAAAGCCCTTATTTCCAAAGTAAAGCATCATGTTGGCGGCATTAAGCTTGGCCTAGAATTTTTCATGGCCAATGGCAAAAATGGCGTGCTTGATATGGCCCATCTCGGCTTGCCGATCTTTCTGGACCTGAAGTTTCACGACATTCCAAACACCGTTGCCAAAGCAATTCAGGCGCTTCGGCCAATTGAACCGGCCATTTTAACCGTCCATGCCGCGGGCGGGCGGGCGATGATGGAAGATGCCAAGGCGGCGGCTCCCAAGGGGACTAAGGTGATTGGCGTCACCGTTTTGACCAGCCTAGATGGGGCAGACCTGAACAGCATTGGCGTACCCGGCAATCCGCATGACCAAGTCGAACGTCTGACCCGGCTAGCAATGGAATCCGGGCTGGATGGCGTTGTCTGTTCTGGCAATGAAGTGGCTGCTGCCAAGGCGATATGGCCGCACGGATTTTTTGTGGTGCCCGGCGTACGCCCAGCAGATGGCGTTGTGGGCGACCAGAAGCGCGTTGTGACGCCGCGTCAGGCATTGGATAATGGGGCGTCCATTTTGGTCATTGGCCGTCCCATCACACAGGCCGCTGATCCGGACGCCGCTGCGCGAGCGATTGACGCCACGATTTGACCATGCCGATCCGGAGCAAGATTTGCGGCATCACAACGCCGGAGGCGCTGGACGCCGCACTCTCTGGCGGGGCAAGTCATGTCGGGTTTGTTTTCTTTCCCAAAAGCCCACGAAATATCTCGATACCTGATACGCAGGCGTTGTTAAAAACGTTACCATCAACTGTTCAATCAGTGGCCTTAGTTGTTGATCCCAAACCAGATTTTATTGAAACGATCATCAAAGACTTGCCAGATTTATCGGCCCTCCAGTTTCATGGGGATGAACCACCAAGCCGCCTTGCAGCCCTGCGTGGCCACGGGCGAGAGATTTGGAAAGCTCTCCCTATTCGAACCCAAGCTGACCTGATGAAAGCCGCAGACTATAAGGGCGCCGCAGATTATATTTTGTACGATGCAAAGCCGCCAAAGGGCGCTGATGTACCCGGCGGAACGGGACAGCGCTTTGATTGGACCCTGCTCAAAGGCGTGCAACACCCTCTTCCGTGGATATTGGCCGGAGGGCTAGATGCGCATAATCTAGCTGAAGCGCGACAGGTGACTGGCGCAGATTTTTTTGACGTTTCTTCAGGGGTTGAGTCCGCACCTGGCATCAAGGATGTGGACAAGATCGCCGCATTCCTTAAAGCAGCCCGCAACTTATGACACTTAGCAATTCTCTTCGCACGCAGCCCGACGATCGCGGGCATTTCGGGGCTTTTGGCGGGCGCTATGTCGCTGAAACGCTGATGCCGCTCATTCTTGAGCTGGAACGCCATTATGAGGCGGCCAAGGCAGACCCCGCTTTTGCGGCGCAGTTTGACGATCTGCTGACCCATTATGTTGGCCGCCCTAGCCCGCTCTATTTCGCAGAGCGGCTGACAGAAGAACTGGGTGGCGCAAAAATCTATTTTAAGCGCGATGAGTTGAACCACACGGGCGCCCACAAAATCAACAACTGCATCGGCCAGATTTTGCTGGCCATGCGGATGGGCAAGACGCGGATTATTGCCGAAACGGGCGCAGGCCAGCATGGCGTGGCCACCGCTACAGTCGCCGCGCGCTTTGGCTTGCCCTGCGTCATTTATATGGGCGCGCGCGATATTGAGCGTCAGGCACCAAATGTCTTTCGTATGAAACTGTTGGGTGCAGAAGTCCGCGCCGTGGCATCGGCACTGCCGCTGGCCCCCATCCCTATCCCGAACTGGTCCGCGATTTTCAATCGGTGATTGGCAAGGAAACCCGCGCGCAAATGCTGGAGCGTGAGGGGCGGCTGCCTGACCTTTTGGTCGCTGCAATTGGCGGAGGCTCCAACGCAATCGGCCTTTTCCATCCGTTCTTGGACGATAAAGACGTTCAAATGCTTGGCATTGAAGCGGCGGGCCATGGGCTGGATAAACAGCACGCGGCCAGCCTTGCTGGCGGCTCTCCGGGCATTCTCCATGGCAACAAAACCTATTTGTTGCAGGATGAGGATGGCCAGATTGATGAAGCGCACAGCATTTCAGCCGGGCTCGACTATCCCGGCATTGGGCCAGAACATGCGTGGCTGCGCGACATTGGCCGCGTGCAATATGACAGCGTGACGGACACCGAGGCACTCTCCGCTTTCCAACTGCTCTGCCGTACGGAAGGGATTATTCCCGCGCTGGAACCAAGCCATGCGCTGGCCGCTGTTGCCCGCATTGCGCCAAAAATGGCAGCCGATAAGCTGATTGTGGCCAATTTGTGCGGGCGTGGCGATAAAGACATTTTCACTGTGGCCGAGGCTTTGGGAGTGCAGATGTGACCCGGCTTTCTGCAGCTTTTGCCAAAGGCCGTCCGGCATTGGTGACATTCGTCACCGGGGGTGACCCCTCGCCCGAGGCAACTGACGCTATTCTCGACGCTTTGGTTGCCGGCGGGACCGATGTGATCGAGCTCGGCATGCCATTTACCGACCCCATGGCCGATGGTCCCGCCATTCAGCTGGCCAATTTGCGGTCCTTAGGGGCCGGCACAACCACGGCTGACCTGTTTGCCATCGCCAAACGCTTTCGTGAGCGCCATGCCGATGTGCCCTTGGTGCTAATGGGCTATGCCAACCCCATGACACGGCGTGGCGCCGATTGGTTTGCAGCGGCCTGCCGGGATAATGGCGTTGATGGCGTTATCTGCGTCGATTTGCCACCGGAAGAGGATCAAGACCTTGGCCCTGCGTTGCGTGCTGCGGACGTCGATTTTATCCGCTTGGCGACCCCAACAACGGACGCCGCACGTTTGCCGGATGTCCTGAACGCAGCCTCAGGCTTTCTCTATTATGTGTCGGTTGCAGGCATTACCGGGCTGCAACAGGCGGCCACTGCCAGCGTAGAAGCGGCCGTTGCCCAGCTGAAAGCGTCAACTAATCTGCCAATTGCCGTTGGCTTTGGCATTCGCACGCCAGACCAGGCTTCCGCCATTGCGGCCGTCGCCGATGGCGTCGTGGTGGGCTCTGCCATTGTTGATCTGGTTGGCGCGCATGGCAATCAGGCCGCTGGCCCCGTCCGTGATTATGTTGCATCACTGCGCGCTGCACTTGATGGCGCCCAAAAGGAGAAAGCCGCATGAACTGGTTAAGCCGCGTCCGCAACGCGCTTCCCTTCATGGCCAAGCGCGAGCACGAAGGGAATTTGTGGAACAAATGCCCCTCCTGTTCGCAGATGATCTTCATTAAGGAATATGAAGAAAATCTCTCCGTCTGCACGGTCTGCGGGCATCATGGGCGGATTGGGCCCAAGGCGCGCTTTCCCCAGATTTTTGACAATGCCCGCTGGAGCGAACTGCCAACGCCACGCGTGGCGGAAGACCCATTGAAGTTCCGCGATACCAAGAAGTATGTTGATCGCATCAAGGCCGCCCGCGCATCAACGGGAGAGCAAGATGCGCTGATCAATGCGCGCGGCACCATCATGGGCCACAAAGCCGTGGTTGGGGTTCAGGACTTTGCCTATATGGGCGGGTCTATGGGCGTGGCAGTGGGGGAAGCCTTTATTGCCGGCGCAACTGCCGCGATTGACGATAAATGCCCCTATATCATCTTCACGGCAGCCGGTGGCGCGCGGATGCAGGAAGGGATCCTCTCGCTCATGCAAATGCCGCGCACAACCGTTGCCATCTCGATGCTGCGCGAAGCCAAATTGCCCTATATTGTCGTGATGACGGATCCGACGACTGGTGGCGTCACCGCAAGCTATGCGATGCTGGGCGATGTGCAAATTGCCGAACCCAATGCGCTGATTGGCTTTGCTGGACAGCGCGTTATTCAGGACACGATCCGCGAAAAGCTGCCCGAAGGCTTTCAGCGCGCGGAATATCTGCTCGAACACGGCATGCTCGACATGGTGGTGGAGCGCAAGGATATGCGCGAAACCTTGGGTCAATTGATCGCCTATCTGATGCCGGAAAAGGCTGCGGCCTGATACAAAGTGGCTGACCACGCCCGCTCCGACAATCCGGCTGTCCAAGCGCAGCTTGATCGCTTTGCCCAATTGTCCCCCGGGCGGGACATTTTGGGGCTTGAGCGCATTGCCCAGTTGCTGGCTGCGATTGGCAACCCGCAAGACCAGTTACCGCCTGTTTTTCACGTCGCGGGAACCAATGGCAAAGGGTCTACCTGCGCCTTTTTGCGGGCCGCTGTCGAAAGCGCTGGGTTGACTGCGCATGTCTATACAAGCCCGCATCTTGTTCGCTTTAATGAGCGTATTCGCGTGGCTGGCCGGCTGATTGAGGATGATGCCCTTGCCGCCAGCCTTAAAGAAGTCCTTGATGCAGCTGAGCAGGCCGATATCGGCCCCAGCTTTTTTGAAGCGACAACAGCCGCAGCCTTTCTGGCCTTTGCACGCACGCCCGCAGATGTGGCGATTATCGAAGTCGGGCTTGGCGGACGGCTCGACGCGACAAACATCATTGCATCGCCCGTTATGACGGGAATTGCGCAATTAGGCCTCGATCATGAGGCGTTTCTTCTGGACCCAAGCAATGGCCCCGCCTTCCCGCCATTAGAGCGCATTGGATATGAAAAGGCAGGCATTGCCAAGGCCAGCGCGCCAATGGTGACCATGGATTACCCCCCTGCTGTGGCTGCGCGCGTGGAAGACGTTGCAGCGGCGGCAGGGACACAGGTCGTGGCCCGCAAATCAGATTGGGATTGTGCCGTCTATCAAGGCCAGCTTCATTACCGGGACGCGCAAGGCAAGCTCAGCCTGCCCTTGCCTCGGCTCGCGGGGGCGCATCAGGCTGAAAATGCCGGTTTGGCCGTTGCGATGCTGCGGCATCAATCAAGGATTACAATCTCCGACAGCGCATTGCGCGCTGCGATGGGCTGGGCCCATTGGCCCGCGCGGATGCAGGTACTGGCAAATGGCCCGCTAAAGGCGCTGATCCCCTCTGCACGCACATTGTGGCTGGATGGCGGGCATAATCCCAATGCTGCGACCATGATTGCCCAATTTTTTGCCAATGGGGACAAGGTGGATCTTGTCCTCGGTATGTTGGCCAATAAGGATGCGCAGGGCTTTTTAAGGCTTGTTACCCCCATTGCCCGTTCGGTTACGTCCGTGCCTATTCCCGGGCATGACTGCCATAGCCCGCAAGACTTATGTGCTATGGCGCAGTCCATGGGCATCGCGGATACCGCAATGGCATCGGATTTGGCAGACGCCTTACGCCAGATTGATGCTAAGTCCACCGGAAGCCCAAGCGACGTTGCGATTTTGGGGTCGCTTTATCTGGCGGGGGTAGCGCTGGCCGAAAACAACCAGCTGCCTGATTAATCCCGCGCGCCAGCGGACCCCATTGCGCTATCCACCAGTCCGTTCCGAGACATCAGCCAGAAGAGCGCAATGCCCGGCACAGCGGCCAAAGTGGTGAGCAGATAGAAATTCACATAGCCTAGCGTTTCGATCAGCGCCCCAGCTGTGGTGCCCGTTAAGAAGCGCCCAACAATGCTGGCCCCGGCGGAAATCAGCGCATATTGCGCCCCAGTAAAGCGCAGATCACACAGCGCCGAGAAATAGGCGACCAGCACGACGCCACCAAAGCCACTGGCCGCGTTTTCAAATCCAATGGCGCCTGCCATGGCCCAATTGCTGTGACCACTGGCAGCCAAGCCCGCAAAGCTGAGATTTGAGAAGGCCATAAGAACCAAAGCAATGATAACTGAGCGTTTCAAGCCCAACCGGGCAAAAGCGACGCCACCAATGAAAATGCCAATCAGATAGGCCCAAAAGCCGACGCCAACGTCGTAAATGGCAATCTCGTCATTGGTGTAGCCCAAATCGTCGAACAACAGGCGGAAGGTGAGGTTCGCCAGCGTATCGCCAATTTTATGGACGAGAATGAATAAGAGGACGAGCCACGCCCCTGCCCTTTGGAAAAACTCTACAAAGGGGCCGGCCACTGATTGCCATATCTCTGCCAAGGCACGCTTTTCATTAGAAACGACATGGCGTGCCGGTTCCCCCATCACCAACCCAGTCAGCATCGCAGGCAAGGCAAAGGCGGCACAGGCCATATAGGCGGCCTGCCAGCCAATGCGGTCTGCCAGGACAAGCGCCAAAGCCCCTGCCCCGGCTGATCCAATCCGCCAGCCATATTGTGACATGCCAGACCCGACACCAAGCTGATATAGCTTCAGCGTTTCAATACGATAGGCATCAATCACAATGTCAAAGGTTGCGCCCGCAACGCCCACCAAAATCGCCGCCAAAACAGTCGCGCCAATGCTGGCCGCAGGATCAACCAATGCCAAATTGATGACCGACGCAATCACCATCAGTCCCGAAAAAATCAACCATGACACGCGCTGGCCAAGCCGCCCAAGCACCGGCAAGCGGACGCCATCCACAATCCAGGCCCAGAAAATCTTGAGGTTGTAGACAAGGAAGGACAGCGTGAAGGCAGTCACAGTTTTCTTATCAATGCCATCCTGCGCCAATCGCGTGGTGAGCGTGGCGCCAATCATCGCATAGGGAAAGCCGGATGAGATGCCGACAAAAAAGGCTGCCAGCGATTCCTTTTCAAAATAAGGCTTAAGCGCACTGCCCCAACCACCAGTTACGGACGTTACGGTCTGGCTTTCTTTGCCCATGCCCCTTGCTCCCCACTCAATTTCGCGCGAACCTAGCGCCTTAGACGCAGAAAGGTAGCCCTGTCATGACCGTGATGACACCCACAGCTGGCCAAATGGCGCTGGCGCGGCAAATTGCTGATGGGTCAGGCCGAACCGCTCAGGGCATCGGCCATGTGCCTGCGTCGCGTTATACCGATCCAGACTGGTTTCAGCGGGAAAAACAGGGCCTGTTTGATCAACTTCCGCAGGTCATTGCGCCCTCGGCCTTGCTGCCCGATGCCGGAATGGCTGTGCCGCATGATGGTTTTGGCCGTCCGCTCCTCCTCACACGCGATGCTGAAGGTAAGGCCCACGTCTTTCTGAATGTGTGTCGCCACCGTGGGACACGGCTTGTGGAAGGCGCAGAGCGCGTATGTGCACCCCGGCTTATCTGCCCCTATCATGCGTGGAGCTATGCGCTTGATGGCCGCCTGACGGGCCTTCCGCGGCCCGATACATTCCCCGGCCTTGATAAGGCTGGCTATGGCCTGAAAGAATTGCCCAGCTGTGAAGCGGGCGGGCTCATTTGGTATGCGCCCACTGACACGGCTGATTTCACTCATGCCGCAGCTTTAGGCGCAGATTTT
>RFZB01000005.1 GCA_009920915.1 Sphingomonadaceae bacterium
GGCTAATGAGCAAAGCCCCTCTCCTTTAGGGGAGGGGTTGGGGGTGGGGGGAGTCATGCAATCACCAGAATTGCTAAACCGCGCCACCCAGCACCGCAACGCGCCTACACCATTTGAAAAAATCCTCTGGAAGTATCTGAACAGATCGCAACTCGGCGGCTATAAATTTCGCCGTCAGCACGTCATTGGCCATCGGATTGTGGACTTCTTCTGTCCAGAAAAGGGGCTTGTAGTCGAAGTGGATGGCGACACTCATGATGCAGAGCGCGATCGCATGTCCGACCTTCAGATGCATCGCCTAGGTTTTCACATATTGCGTGTTACCAATCGAGAGGTCGGCGCCAATATCACCGGAGTTTTGGAAGCGATTTTGGTTCAGCTTAATCAACTTCCAGATCGATGGGCTGGCGACGGCCCCACCCCATCCCATCCCCTGAAGGGGAGGGGCTTATGACCATCCTCCTCGGCATTGACCCCGGCCTCGGCACAACGGGCTGGGGTGTTATTTCTGCTGATGGAAATCGCCTGTCACACATTGCCAATGGCCGGATTGTGACTGACACCAAAGCGCCGCTTGCTGCGCGATTGGTGGAGCTGGACCGCGCGTTGACGGATATCATCCTGCAGCACCAGCCTCAAGGCGCGGCCGTGGAAGAAGTCTTTGTCAATTCCAACCCGCAATCGACGCTAAAGCTGGGCCAAGCGCGAGGTGCGATTTTGCTGTCTGCTGCACGCAGTGGGTTAGAAATTGGCGAATATGCCGCGCGGCTGGTGAAAAAGGCCGTGGTCGGCGTGGGCAATGCGGACAAAACTCAGGTCCACGCCATGGTCAGCCGCCTGTTGCCCGGTGCGAAAATTGCGGGGCCAGATGCCGCCGATGCGCTGGCCGTTGCCATTACGCACGCGCATCATTTAGCCAGCGCTCGCAAACTTGGCTAAATTATCCCCCGCCAGAAGAAGAAAAGCAGAACAAAGGCTTCGACAAGCCGTCTGCGCGGGCTAAAGAAGGGGCATGATCGCCCGTCTCACTGGAACGCTGGCTGAAACCGCTGCTGACCATGCCGTGATTGATGTGAACGGCGTCGGATATCTTGTGCTTGCCTCCAGCCGGACACTGACGGCAATTGGCGGCGTGGGCAGCCAAGTGATGCTGCTCACTGAAATGCAGGTGCGCGAAGATTCCATGACGCTCTTTGCCTTTGGCAGCGCGGGGGAGCGGGATTGGTTCCGGCTTTTAACGGGCGTGCAAGGCGTGGGCGGCAAAGTCGCGCTGTCCATTCTGTCCACGCTGGATCCTGATGAACTGAGCCAATCAGTTGCCCGGCAAGATAAAGCCATGGTCGCCCGTGCCAATGGCGTGGGGCCAAAGCTGGCCGAACGCATTGTCCGCGAATTGAAAGATAAAGTCGGCGGCGTGGCTTTGGGCGGGGCGGGCGCCGCCCCAGTGGCCGCCGCAGGGTTAGCGGCAGATGCCGTCTCCGCCCTCACGGGCCTTGGCTTTAAATCGCATGAAGCAGGCGCTGCTGTTGCGGCCGCCGAAGCAGAGCTAGGGCCCAGTGCAACGCTGGATGCTCTGGTGCGTCTGGCGCTGAAGAAGGCCGCGAAATGAGCGAGGAAGATCGCCTGATCAGTGCGGGCCGCCGCCCTGAGGATGTGGATGCCGCACTGCGCCCCAAATCATTGGAAGAATTTGTCGGCCAAAAGGCTGCCCGCGACAATTTGCGCGTCTTTATTGAAGCTGCCAAATCGCGGGGCGATGCGTTGGACCATGTACTGTTCTTTGGTCCGCCGGGCCTTGGCAAAACGACCTTGGCACAGATTATTGCCCGCGAAATGGGCGTGGGCTTTCGGGCCACATCTGGCCCGGTCATCGCCAAATCGGGCGATTTGGCGGCGCTGCTGACCAATTTGGAAGATGGCGATGTTCTCTTCATTGATGAAATTCACCGGCTGAACCCGGCTGTCGAGGAAGTACTCTATCCCGCGATGGAAGATCGCGCGCTCGACATCATGATTGGCGAAGGGCCATCGGCACGTTCGGTCCGCATTGATTTGCCAAAATTCACGCTGGTGGGAGCAACCACGCGCCAAGGATTGCTCACCACCCCCTTGCGGGATCGCTTTGGCATTCCCGTGCGCCTGAATTTCTATAGCCATGCTGAGTTGGAGCAGGTGATCCGCCGTGCGGCAGGATTGCTCGATCTGGGTATTGCCGAAGATGGCGCGCACGAAATTGCCAAACGATCCCGCGGCACACCGCGGATTGCGGGCCGCTTGCTCCGCCGCGTGCGCGATTTTGCCAATGTCGCAGGCGAGGCCTTAGTCACAGCGCGGATTGCTGATTCCGCCTTGAACCGACTGGAAGTCGATGCGCTTGGCCTTGATGCCATGGACCGGCGCTATCTGACGATGATTGCCGATGTCTATCGGGGCGGGCCCGTCGGGGTCGAGGCGCTGGCGGCAGGCTTGTCGGAACCGCGCGACACGATTGAGGACGTGGTGGAACCCTATTTGCTGCAATTGGGGCTGATTGCGCGCACCGCGCGGGGCCGCCAGCTCAACCCGCCGGGTTGGAAGCATTTGGGCCTTAATCCACCCGCCGGAAGCCAAGATGGGTTGTTTGATACAAAATAATGATGCGGCTGGGATTCATTTCGGAATCCACTTGGTTTAAGATGAATTTATGAGCGCAGCTGACATCGACTTTCCAACCGCCGGACGCTTCGTCGGCCGCGAACATCGTTTTCCCGTGCGCGTCTATTTTGAAGACACGGATTTTTCCGGCGTTGTCTATCACGCCAATTATCTGCGGTTTATGGAACGAGCCCGGTCCGACATGCTGCGGGTCGCTGGCATTGATCAGCGTGCGGCCTTTGATGGGGCCGAAGGGGTTTACGCCGTTGCAGACCTGAATATTCAGTATAAACGCCCGGCCCATTTTGATGATGCGCTGCTCATCATCTCCACCGTAGAGGCGTTGCGGGCCGCCGCCTGCATCATTCAGCAGCGCATTTGGCGCAGGGACGAACTGATTGCCGATGCCCGCGTGACGGCTGCCTTTATTACGCCCGACGGCCGCCCCCGTCGCCAACCGCGCGATTGGGTGGAGGCCTTTACCCGGTTATTGCCCACCCAGAATATCTGACTGAAAAGAGCCTTTGCATGACGCCCATTCTTGCCACTGATGCCACCAGCCTTTCGCCCATCGCCCTGTTTTTGCAGGCGGATATTGTTGTGAAGCTTGTCATGCTGGGCTTATTGCTTGCCAGCATCTGGACTTGGGCGATCATCATTTCTCATGCACGCAAAATGCGTCTGGCGATGCGCGGCTGTGATCGGTTTGAGCAAGATTTTTGGAACGCGGAAGACACCAACGCCTTTTATCAAGTGCATAAGGATGATCCCCTGCCCTCTGCCCGTGTCTTTCAGGCGGGTATTTTTGAATGGCGGCGTTCGACCAGCAATCGCAATATGGATCGGGAAGGCACACGCCAGCGCCTTGCCACCACCATGAACACAGCCATTGCTGCCGAAGTTGACCGGCTGGGCGATCGACTGAATATCTTAGCGACGATTGGCAGCGTTGCCCCCTTTGTCGGCCTGTTTGGTACGGTTTGGGGCATTATGCGCAGCTTCACCGCAATTGCGAGCCAGCAGAATACGTCGCTGTCAGTTGTTGCCCCCGGCATTGCTGAGGCCTTATTCGCCACTGCCATTGGCCTGTTTGCCGCGATTCCCGCTGTTATTGCCTATAACCGCTTTGGCCATGGCCTGAACCGGCTGGAGGCGCGGCTGACGCGCTTTGCCGATAGCTTCCACGCCTCGCTCAGCCGCGAGTTGGAAAGCTAAGCCATGGGCCCCATTCAATCTTCCCGCGCGGGACAAAAGCGCGCGCCCATGGCCGAAATCAACGTGACGCCCTTTGTGGATGTTATGCTGGTCTTGCTGATCATCTTCATGGTCACTGCGCCGCTGCTGGTGGCGGGTGTGCCCATTAACCTGCCGGACAGCCGTGCCAAGGCTTTGGACCAAGCGGACAAGCCCGTCCAAATCTCCATCGACCCGGCGGGCAAGCTGTTTCTCGACGACGCAGAGATTAGCCGGGCTGAATTGCCCCAAAGGCTAGCAGATATTGCTGCCAAAGGCGGCGCAGAAAGCCCGCAAGTCTATCTGCGCGCTGATCGCCAACTCGATTATGGCGAGGTCATGGCCGTGATGGGCGAGATAAACCGTGCCGGGCTGAACCGCGTTGCGCTGGTCACAACGGAAAGCACAGAGAAATAAACGATGGATCGCGCCGAGCGCACAGCCCTTGCCCTGGCCGGTTTTGGCCATGTGCTGCTATTGGGTGCTTTGTCGCTCAGCCTCATTCGCCCTGCGCCAAAATTGCCGACATTAAACCCACCTATTGAAGTCGATTTGGTCAGCGCGACAGCGCTGCAAACTGCCGCGCCAGATGCCGTGCCAGAGGCCAGCGCCCCGCCGGCGCCAAGCGAGGTTGAGCCCATGGCCGATGCCGTGGCGCCTCCCCCCATGGCAGCCAAGGCCAAGGCCGACGCCAAAGTGCCAGACCCAAAGGCCAAGCCCCAAAAGCCTGAAGCCACTAAGCCCGCCCAAAGATCCTCTCGATTAGATGGATCGTTAATGGCACAACTTTCCAAAGCGGCCAACCGCGAGACGAGCACGCCCGGCACGGGACGGGGCACCGCCGCGCAAGGCAGCGGCACGCCGGCCGCCAGAACAGCGGCCCAACTGGAAGCCAGCTTCATCCAAGCATTATTCTCACAAATCAAACGCTATTGGCGCGCGCCCACGGGCGTGGATGCTGAATTGCTGCGCACCAACATCATCGTCACGCTGAAGCCCGATGGATCCATTGCTACCATTACCGTTGTGAGCCAGACGGGCGTGACCGAGAATAACGAGAATCTCAAAGCCATTCACGCTGAACGCGCGGCAAGCGCCATCCGTCGCGCGGCCCCTTTCCAACTGCCGCCAGAACATTATGCCATCTGGCAATCGCTTGGCCCCATTACCTTTGACAAGAGGTTGAACTGACATGCGCATTCGCATCACCAAATTGCTTTTGCTGGCAGGTTTTGCCAGCGCCGCGCCCTTGGCAGCGCAAATCACGGGCACTGTGACGGATGAAAGCAGCGACAGATTCATTATCGCCGTCCCGCCTATGGCAACGCCGGCAGATGTTGCGACACCCGCCGGGCAAACTGCCGAACTTGGGCGTAAAGTGTCTGAAATCATTGCGAGCAACTTAAATGCAATTGATGATTTCACGCCCAAGGGGCCCGCAGGATTGCGCACTCCAGCCATCGCTGAAGTCACGGCCCCGGCCTTTGCCGAATGGGCGGGCATGAATGCTGAAAAATTGGTCCAAGGCTTTGTCCGTAACAATGATGATGGGACACTGACAGTCGGGTGCTATCTCTATGATGTTGGCCTGCAATCAGAAATGATCCGTCAGGGCTTTTCCGTCCAGCCGCGTGATTGGCGGCGTGCGGCGCACAAATGCGCGGATGCCATTTATTCGCGACTGTCAGGCGAGAACCCATTTTTTGATAGCCGCATTGCCTATATTGCGGAAACCGGCCCCAAGGGAAACCGCGTCAAACGGCTGGCTATTATGGATTCAGATGGCGCCAACCATCGTTTCATCACCAATGGCCAGGCCATTGCGCTGACGCCGCGTTTTTCGCCCGATTATAAATCGATTGTTTATGTCTCCTATATTGAGCGGCGGGCCCGGATTTATGTGTATGATATTGCAAGCGGCCGCCAGCGGCTGGTGACCGAAAGCCCGAACCAAACCTTCAGTCCGCGCTGGTCGCCCAATGGGCAGACCATCCTTTATTCGATGAGCGTGGGCGGCAATACCGATATCTACAGCATTTCAGCCCAAGGCGGCACACCAACCCGGCTGACCAATTCCCCAGCCATTGAAACGGGCGGCAGCTTTTCCCCCGATGGCAAGAAAATTGCGTTTGAAAGTGATCGCTCAGGCAAACAGCAAATCTATGTGATGAATGCAGATGGCTCTGACCAGCAGCGGATCAGCTTTGGGGGTGGCACCTATGCCACACCTGAATGGAGCCCAAGGGGCAATTTAATTGCCTTTACCAAAATTACCGGCGGGGCTTTTCGTATTGGCGTGATGAGCCCCAGTGGCGGCAGTGAGAAATTGCTGACTGACAGCTGGCAAGATGAGGCCCCCACTTGGTCCCCCAATGGCCGGGTCATCCAATTCTTTCGCACCGAACGGGGCAATGGCAAGACCAGCGTGATGCAAGTCGACGTGACTGGCGCCAAGGAACGCCGCATTGAAACGCCCGTTGATGGATCTGATCCTGCCTGGGGGCCGATTTTGCCCTAACTCTCTTGCTGCGCAAGGGGTTGACCCAATTGAGACAAGCGGCGAAACATCCAGTCAGGGGTGAATTGCCAGATTAAGGAGTGTTTCCATGTCGAAGAAAATAACGACATTGTTGATTGCAACCAGCCTGTTGGCAGTTGCAGGTTGTGGCAAAAAGCCAAAGCCGCAAGATTTGCCGCCGCCGCCCGTGGGCGCACAAGGCCCAACCGGCCCGGCAGCGCCCGCAGGCCCCGCCCCGGGATCGCAAGGCGATTTTGTGGCCAATGTGTCGGCTGACCGCATTTTCTTTGATACTGATAAGTTTGATGTCGATGCCGAAGATCAAGCCGTGCTGGCCAGCCAAGCCGCTTGGCTGAAGCGGTATCCGGCTGTCAGCGTGACAATTGAAGGCCATGCGGACGAGCGCGGCACACGCGATTACAACATTGCACTGGGCGCTCGTCGCGCCAATGCCGCGAAAAATGCGCTCGCCGCGCTTGGCGTTGATGCCGCCCGCATTAACACCGTCAGCTATGGCAAGGAACGCCCCGACGCGCTCGGCTCTACCGAGGCAGATTGGGCGCGCAATCGCCGCGCTGTGACCGTCACGGTTCAATAAGGCGGGCACATACCGTAAAAGAAAAGGCCCCCTGCCATGCGGCAAGGGGCCTTTTTTTTAGCTCTGCCGCGCGGGCTTAGCCGACGCGCTTACCCGTCAGCGGGAAGGTGCCAAAAGCGCCTGCCTTGACCGAGCCGGTGACATCGTCGCCCTCAATCGTCGCTGTGCCTTCCAGCGTCATGGGCATCGGCACCGTCATCTTCATAGACCAGGTGATGGTATTGCCATCGACCTTACCGTCGGTGATTTCGGCCGAGCCTTGCGCGCCGCTGTTGGTACCAGTCCAGCTGTCACCATCCACATTGACCACAATCGTCGACTTCTGATCGCCCAGCGGCGACTTTACGACACATTCATAGGTGCCAGACAGACTCATATTCACTCTCCTTCAAGATATCCGAGGGCTTATTTGCTATCGGATGATGACATAAGTTCGATAGGCAGTCCCAATTTTTCAAGTTGTGGGCGCACAATTTTTGCATCTCCCACCACAACCCACATAAATGCGTCAGGCTGCACACTGGCCCGAATGGCTGCATCCAATACGGGTTCGGTCATCGCGCGATAGCGCGAGGCCAGCGTGGTGTAATAGCTGTCCGGCCGCCCATAAAGCGCATTGCGCTGCAACGCGCCCAGCACATCGCCACTGGTTTCAAAACTGCCCGGCAGTTCCAAGATGTTGCCGCTGACAATCCGCTCGCGCTCTTCCGCAGTCACCCCTTGGGTGCTCAAGAATGCCCGGAAATTATCACGAAGTGCCGCAATCGATTCACCCGTGCGATTGGCCTGAACGGGCGCAAAGATGAGATAGGGCATTTGCCCGGCCACGCGATTGATTGAGCCCGAGACACCATAGGACCACCCCTTGGTCTCGCGCAGGTCCATGTTAATGCGCGACAAGAAGCCGCCCCCAAGCGCCTGATTGGCTGCCAGCAGCGTCTCAACATCGTCAACACCCCGATTGGGCAGCAACTGCCCGCCGAGAATGACGGATTGGGGTGAACCGGGGCGATCCACCAGCACAATACGCGGCGCCGGCCCAGCAAGTGTGGCCGCATCCGGCTTTTGCCCACTGGCCCCAGCCGCCGACCATTGGCCGAAATGGCGGTTCAGACCTGCCACAACATCAGCAAGCGGCAGATCACTCACCACAAAGATGGTGGCCTTTTCCGGGCGCATCCATGCCTGATGAAACGCCAACAACTCGTCACGCGTAACTGCAGACACGCTGGCTGCGTTGCCCGATCCTGTGAAGGACGTGCCATAAGGATGGTTTGGGCCGTAGAGCAGCGGCGGCAATGTGCGCAGCGCAATCGATTGCGGATTGGTTTGTTCAGACTTGATCCGCGCCAGCAACTGACGGCGAAGCCGTTCGACCTCAGCGGGCGCAAAGTCGGGCCGCTGAACAATATCTGCCAGCAGCGCAAGCGATGGATCCAAATTGGCAGACAGCGCAGATAGACCAACTGAAGTGCGGTCCATGGTTGAGCCTGCACTGATATTTGCACCCAATCGCTCTTGCGCCTCGGCAATGTCGCGGGACGATTTGCCGCCCGCCCCTTCATCCAACAGCGAGAGCATCAGCGCCTGTGTGCCAGGCTTAGTGCGCGAATCTGCAGCATTGCCTGCATCGACGCTGACCGAAACCTGGGTAATCGGCACCGCGGTCCGCTGTGCATACACAACAGAAATGCCGTTTGTCAGTTTGGCCCGCTCAACCTTGGGGAAGCTGAGGTCAGCAACTGCACCCACAGCAGGCCATGCAATAGCTGGGCCTTTTTGCGGGGCAGGTGAAGCAGTTTGTGGAGACGCCTCTGGTTTAGGCTTTGCAGGGGCAGCCTCTTCATACGCCTCGCGATCCCCCGGCATGACAGTCAGCGCATAAACAGGCCGGCTCAGCCAGATCTGCAGTGCCTTACGAACCGCCTCAGGCTTGACTTTGGACAAGGCGATTAGCTGCTTTTTATAGGCCCCGCTGTCATTCAAATACAGCGCACCTTCCGCCAGCGTGGTCGCCTTGCCGCCAAAGCCGCCAACTTGTTCTAGCTGGGCAATCTGGTCCGCTGCGGCACGCGTCACCACACGCTGCACCTCATCCTTGGTGGGGCCGGATTTCATAAAATCAGCAACCAAGGCATCCAACCGTTGGGCCACAATGGCTGGATCGACGCCGGGGCGGACATCTGCCGTCACCCGGAACCAGCCCAGCTGCGCCTGCGGATCATAGCTGGTCGATACAGCAACAGCGAGCTGCTCTTGCCGCACAAGCGCATTGTCGAGCCGTGAGCTTGCCAAACCACCGAGAACCGAGGCGCCAACGCTCAAGGGGATCATATCCTTATGATCCAGCCCGGGCACCACCCATGTGCGATACAGGCGCACAGTGGCGACCCGATCCTTTAGAACCTCGCTCTTAGGCGCCGGCAGCGTGGGAATAGAAACTGCAAGGCGGGCTTGCTTTGGCCCTGCGGGAATGCTGCCAAACCATTTTTCCACCAGCGGACGCGCCGTTTTAACGTCAACATCGCCTGCCAGCACCAGCACGGCATTGTTCGGTCCATAATGCTGGCGGAACCAATTGCGCACATCATCTAAGCTGGCGGCATCCAAATCGGCCATCGATCCGATAATCGGATGGCCATAAGGATGATCTGGCGGCAATGTGCCTTTGATCTGCGCGTAGTTTACAAGACCATAAGGCCGGTTATCGCCCTGACGCTTTTCATTTTGCACCACGCCAATTTGGTTGGTCAGCTTTTCCTGCGTCACTGCCCCCAGCAGGCGGCCCATGCGGTCGCTCTCTAAGAACAACACCCGTTCTAAAGCGCCTGTCGGCACAGTCTGGAAATAATTGGTCCGGTCAAAAGATGTGGTGCCATTAAAGTCCGTCGCGCCCAAAGCTTCCAAGGGCTTAAAGAAATCCCCATCAGCATTTTCTGAGCCATTGAACATCAGATGTTCAAACAAATGGGCAAAGCCTGTTTTGCCCTTGGGCTCATGCTTGGACCCGACATCATACCACACCGAGACGGCAACCACGGGCGCCTTGCGATCCGTATGGACAATCACGCGCAAGCCATTGGCAAGCGTGAATTGCTCATGCGGAATATCAACCTTGCGGACCAGATCCGCAACAGGGGCAGCGGCCTTTGGCGCTTGGGCAAAGCCCGGAACTGCCAAGGTAAAGGCCATCACAGCAACAGTCAGCATCCGCATGGGGAATATCTCCGGCAATCGACGAATTTTTTGGTTAACGCGGTTCTACTACAAACGCGCTCAGCAGCAACGCACCCGAAGGGCTAGGCCCAATCTGCGTGCTTAGGGACGATAGCGGCGCTTGGCGTGGCGCAGGGCCTCCGCCCATTCAAAATGAACAGGCTTAAACTTCTGCTGGGTGAACAGCGCCATCTGGTCGGTGTAATGCGGAGAGCCTGGCCGATTGGTGGCCGCACCATAAGGCTGGATCGAGTCAGATTGAACGCGGCCCTCTTTGTCCCAGCGGACCAGCATGATGAAACTATCCCCATGGCGGACGCGGAACTTTTTATCGCCCTGTTCCTTATCCCACGCCGTTGTCGCACGCAGCGTATCGGTGCCACCCAGCATTGGCAGATCAACCGAGCCCCGCCGCAGACGCTGCACCTCTGCCAAGGGCGGATCAATCCGGCCAAAGCGCGCCATCATATCGTCCACGGCTTCCTTCAACGAGTCTTTGGGATCGGGCAGTGCCTCGCGCCGCCAATGCTTTGTGGTTGCCGTGCGGATCACGCGCTCGGCCAGCGCATCAGCTGCGCCCACGCCATCGCTGGTCCAATCCCATGTCGAAAGGAGCGCCTGCGCCTTGGCGAGATCGGGCATATCCTGCACCTTGGCCGCCAGCACTTGGGCTATCCAGCCTGCCTCCCAAGAGTCGCGGGCATAGCCCTTGTCAAATTTGATCGTCAGCAACTGCTCTGGCGTGAGCTTGCCGGCCTGAGCCAACAACGCCGTTGCGCGCAGCCCCCGATTGGTCATGCCGCGTTCAATCCCCAGCAAAGGGGAATAGTCCGCCGGATTTAGTTCCGATCCCGGGCCAGCGGCCAAAAAGGGCGTGTTGTTCGCATTCTGGACAAAGCCACTTTTGGGCGAGACAATTTTGGGGAAGCGATCAAAGCCAACTGGCCCCTTCCAAATCGCCCGCGATGTATCGCCCGGCAGTACCTTGGTATAATCAAAACCGGGTGCGCGATCGGGGAAGAGCGCGTTGTAAATATAGGCAATGCGACCCGTTTTATCGGCATAGATGAAGTTGGTGGCCGGCACGCCGCCGATGGACATGGACTTGGTCCATTCGTCCCAATTTTGCGCCTTGGTATTGCGATAATATTGTTCGACTGCCTTGGCGTTATCAATGCCGGCATAACGGATCGCAAAGCTGCCATTTTTATTCTGGATCACGGGGCCATGCGCCGAACGATAAATGGTCTTGGGCACAGGCAGCGTGAACGGGCCAAAGCGCACCGCGAGCCAGATGCGCTTTTTCTCCAATGGCTTCCACTGACCATCGAGCCGATATTTGGTGCCATCGTCATTGAGGACGAGTTTGTAGACATCAATCAAATCGGGCCGATTGACGGTATTGGTCCAGCCCATATTGCGGTTATGGCCCAACAGGACAAAGGGCGACCCGGGGAAGAGCGCACCTGCCATATCAAGCCCCTCGCCCGAATGGACAACTGCTTCATACCACGCCACTTGGCCTTCAAAGGGCTGGTGTGAGTTTGAGATCAGCCATGTCTTGCCATCAGCCATTTTGGAAGGCGCAAGCGCAAAGGCGTTGGAACCATTGAGACTCGGGTCACGGCCAATCGGCGTCATCGGCAGCGCGTCTTCTTTGGGCGCGGGCTTATCCTCGCTCAGCGCACCAATCACACCATCCAGACCATAGAAAAAGGGCGCACGCAGAACAAAGCCTGCCACAATATCTGTGCCATTGACGGGGAACAGCTTGGGCAAGCGCACCTCAGACGGATGCTTTTGCGCATAATGATTGAGGCCCGCCGCATAGCCTTCGAGCACACGGCGCACCTCTGGTGAGAGAGTGGGGTAAGCCCGCATCGCCGTATCCCGCACGCCCAGCAATTGCGCCACATAATCAATCTGCGCGCCATCTTTGCCGGTCATTGCACCATCGCGGCTGCGCGTCATTGCGACAACTTCTTGAATCGTCGCAAAATCATCTTCGGCGTGCGCAAAGGCCAGACCATAAGCCGCATCGGCATCGGTCTTGCCGTTAACATGCGGCACGCCAAATTCATCACGGACAATTTCGACGCTATAGCTGTGCGGCGGTGGCGGCGACTCGTGCTGGGCCGTCAGCGGCTCCCACACAGCCGAAGCAACTGCCAATGTAGCCACCGACGCCAATGTCCATTTCGCCCAGCGCGACATACACTCTCCCCTTTTGTCTTTATGGATCGATATTGACGAGGAACGCGCAATCGGCAAGTCAGGCAAAAATTTATAGAGGAAGTTCCTGATGCGCCGCCCTATTTTCGTAAGCCTTTTGCCCTTATTGAGCCTGCCGGCTGTCGCCCACGCGGCTGAACCGGGCAGTGGCATCACCGCCGACGCCGTTAAAGCCCATGTCAGCTTTTTGGCGGATGATCTGCTTGAGGGCCGCGATACGGGCTCACGCGGCCATCAGATTGCCGCGCGCTATGTCGCCACGCAGTTTTCCAGCATGGGCCTGAAGCCCGCGGTCAATGGCGATTGGTATCAGAATGTGCCCTTTGTCGACGTAAAGCCCAATCCCGACGCTGCACTGACGATTGGCGGCGTCGCGTATACGCACAAAAAAGATGCTGTTGTCTCCGGCAGTGGCAAGGCGGAAGGTGAGATTGTCTTTGGCGGCTTTTGCCTCAACAAGCCCGAATTGGGCCTGAAAGATCTTCAGGGCCTCAACATCAAAGGCAAGATTGTGGCTTGCCTATCGGGCTTTCCCAAGGGCACGCGCAGCGACATTGGCGCGCATCTCAATGCTGAAAAGGCAAAGGTCCTCTCTGAGCGCGGGGCAATTGGCCTGATCACCATCCGCACGTTGGAGCGCGAAAAGCAAACCCCGTGGACCCGCGTGGTGGATTACAGCGATGATCGTTCGGTGCGCTGGGCCAATGCCGATGGATCACCTTTTGATGCCTCGCCCAATATCAAGGCGGGGGCCACGCTGGATCGTTCAGCTGCCGCCGCGCTGTTTGCAGGCACAGGCAAGACACTCGATGCCATTTTGGCCGAAGCTGATCGCACAGGTGGCAAGCCCAAGCCCTTTGCGTTGAAGAAGCGCGCTACCATTTCGCGCACCGCCAGCCTGACACGCTTTTCCAGCCCCAATGTCATTGGTGTGCTGCCCGGGTCTGACCCAGCTTTGGCCAATGAATATGTGCTGGTGATGGGGCATCTCGACCATATCGGCACGCGCAGCAGTGGCGACGGCGATAAGATCAACAACGGCGCAATGGACAATGCCTCGGGCATTGCCACCATGCTGGAAGCCGCCCGCGCTATGGCGCAAAACCCGGATAAGCCCAAGCGCCCGGTGCTGTTCGCCGCTGTGACGGCGGAAGAAAAAGGCCTGTTGGGCGCGGACTATCTGTCGCGCTTCCCAGTGGTGGGCAATGGCAAGGTCGTCGGGGTCGTCAATCTCGACATGCCAATTTTGACCTATGACTTTACCGATGTTGTGGCCTTTGGCGCAGAGCACTCCACGCTTGGTCCCATTGTGGCAGCGGCAGCGGCGCGGGATAAAGTGACCCTCTCGCCGGATCCCATGCCCGAAGAAGGCCTGTTTACGCGATCTGACCATTATCGCTTTGTGCAACGGGGCATTCCGTCAGTCTTCTTGATGACAGGCTTTGCGGGGGCAGGCGAAAAATCATTCCGCGGCTTTTTGGCAACCCATTATCACCGCGTGTCAGACGATTTGGCACAACCCTTTAATTGGGACGCAGGCGCCAAATTTGCGCGGATCAACATGCTGATTGCCACGGAAATCGCAAACGCCGCCGAAGCGCCAAAATGGTATGATGACAGCTTCTTTGGCAAGACGTTTGCGCCGACGGCCCCCAAGGCAAAACGCCCCTAAGCTGATCGAGATCAATGCAGGCCTCTTGTGTGGCGATTATGCCACACTACATCCTTGGTGAAAGGAAGGGGCATTTATGAACCTCGAAAAGTTTACAGATCGGGCAAAGGGCTTTTTGCAAGCCGCCCAGACGGTGGCGATCCGCATGAACCATCAGCGGATTGCCCCCGAACATCTGTTAAAGGCGCTGCTGGAAGATAATGAAGGCATGTGTGCCGGGCTGATCCGTGCGTCAGGCGCGGATGCTGCGGCCGCCATGTGCGAGGCGGACGCCGCCTTGGCGCGCATCCCGGTTGTTTCCGGTTCCGGCGCGAACCAGCCGCCGGGCCTGGATAACGATGCGGTCCGCGTGCTCGATCAGGCCGAACAAATTGCCGCAAAGGCAGGTGATAGCTTTGTCACTGTAGAGCGGCTGCTGCTGGCGCTCACCCTGTCTGGCACGACTGAGGCTGGCAAGGCGCTGACCAAAGCGGGCCTCAAGGCTGAGACGCTGAATGCTGCGATTAACGAACTGCGCAAGGGCAAGACCGCCGATACGGCCTCTGCCGAGGACCGATATGACGCGCTGAAGAAGTTCGCCCGCGATCTGACCGAGGCTGCCCATGACGGCAAGCTGGACCCCGTTATTGGTCGCGATGAGGAAATTCGCCGCACCATCCAGATTCTCGCCCGCCGGACCAAGAATAACCCAGTGCTGATTGGCGAACCCGGCGTTGGCAAAACGGCAATTGCCGAAGGTCTGGCGCTGCGCATTGCCAATGGCGATGTGCCCGACACGCTGAAAGACCGCACCTTGATGGCGCTCGACATGGGGTCGCTGATTGCTGGCGCCAAATATCGCGGCGAATTTGAAGAGCGTCTGAAAGGCGTGCTCGATGAAGTAAAGGCGGCCGAAGGCCAAATCGTCCTGTTCATTGATGAAATGCACACGCTGATTGGCGCTGGCAAAACCGATGGCGCGATGGATGCTTCAAACCTGTTGAAGCCCGCTTTGGCGCGCGGCGAGCTGCACTGCATTGGGGCCACCACGCTTGATGAATATCGCAAATATGTGGAGAAGGATCCGGCTCTGCAACGCCGCTTCCAGCCCGTCTTTGTGGGCGAGCCGACAGTGGAAGACAGCATCTCCATTCTGCGCGGCTTGAAGGAAAAATATGAACTGCACCACGGCGTGCGGATTACCGATGGCGCGATTGTCGCGGCGGCGACTTTGTCGAACCGCTATATCACGGATCGCTTCTTGCCCGATAAAGCGATTGACCTGATGGATGAGGCCGCCAGCCGCATCCGGATGGAAGTGGAATCCAAGCCCGAGGCCATCGAAACACTCGATCGCAAGATCATCCAGCTGAAGATTGAAGAACTTGCGCTGGAAAAGGAAAAGGACGCCGCGTCTAAGGATCGGCTGGCCACGCTGAAAGGCGAATTGGCGAACCTAGAGGAACAGTCCGCGTCCCTCACCCAGCGCTGGCAGGCCGAAAAAGACAAAATCCACGCCGAAGCCAAGATTAAGGAACAGTTGGACGCCGCTCGGCTTCAGCTGGATCAGGCCCAGCGTGCGGGGGACCTCGCCAAGGCGGGGGAGCTGTCTTACGGCACCATCCCCGCGCTGGAAAAGCAATTGGCCGAAGCCCAAGGCGCAGCGGCAGGCGCGATGCTGCGCGAAGAAGTGACGCAAGATGATATTGCGGCAATTGTCTCGCGCTGGACGGGCATTCCTGTCGATAAGATGCTGGAAGGCGAACGCGAAAAGCTGCTCCAGATGGAGGAAGAGCTTGGCCGGCGCGTCATTGGCCAAAAAGATGCCGTGCACGCCGTCTCCACGGCCGTCCGGCGTGCCCGTGCGGGCCTGCAAGATCCGAACCGGCCAATGGGATCTTTCCTGTTCCTTGGCCCCACGGGCGTCGGCAAGACCGAGCTGACCAAGGCGCTCGCTGGCTTCCTCTTTGATGATGACAGTGCGATGGTCCGCATCGACATGTCCGAATTTATGGAGAAGCATTCCGTTGCGCGGCTGATTGGCGCGCCTCCGGGCTATGTCGGCTATGATGAAGGTGGCGTGCTGACTGAAGCGGTCCGGCGTCGGCCCTATCAAGTCGTCCTGTTTGACGAAGTGGAAAAGGCGCATGGCGATGTGTTCAACGTGCTGCTGCAAGTGCTGGATGATGGCCGCCTGACCGATGGGCAGGGCCGCACGGTGGACTTTACCAACACCATCATCGTGCTGACGTCCAACCTTGGCTCGCAATTTATTGCGGGGCTGGGCGAAGGCGAAAGCGTTGAAAGTGTTGAGCCGCAAGTGATGGACATTGTCCGCAGCCATTTCCGGCCCGAATTCCTGAACCGTCTGGATGAGATCATCCTCTTCCACCGTTTGGGCGCCGAACATATGGGGCCGATTGTCGACATTCAGGTTCATCGGGTGGCAAAACTACTGGCCGAGCGCAAAGTGACGCTGGATCTAACCGATGCCGCACGCGCCTGGCTGGGCCGCGTGGGCTATGACCCTGTCTATGGCGCACGTCCCTTGAAGCGGGCCGTGCAGAGATATCTGCAAGACCCGCTGGCCGATAAAATCCTGCGCGGCAATGTACCCGATGGGTCATCTGTTCGTGTTGATGAGGAGGATGGGCAATTGGTTCTGAGCTAAAACACCCCCCCAGAACACGGAAGGCCTGACGCGTCTGTTACTGATTGCGAGAACATGCGGACCGGAAGCAATACGACACTGACGTCATTGTGTTAAAGTCTGCCCATAGCTCAGTTGGCAAGATTAGCTTGCTGGCAAAGCATCAAAAGCCAGTGTCAGTCTCGGAGGTGCGTCCAAAAATGGGACAGTGCCGTGCCATGTATAGGATGGGAAAAGCGCCAAATGCCCGGGCTGCGGAATAAGGATGCGGCGCGGGGCAAGCGGATGAGGCAAGTGAACTTCTGGCACTCCAAAAATGAGCGCGCCTGCATCCGACCCAGTTTGGCCAACACTGGGGGGAAGCGCCGCATAGAAAGCAGAACTTAGCCATCCTTTGTGATGAATATGGTGTGCATGATGGCCAGACTCACGAAGCTGAATGGACCATGCACCCGCAAATCTAATGCCTTGGTCCGAAAGGCGCCCTAAAAAGGGGTGCCCCGCCACAGGTGACAAGGCCTGAAGCGCCGCTTCCACCCGGCGTTGAAGCAGCTTCTTAAAGACCAAAAGGGGTTCTTCCCGCCGCGCGAACAAATCTCCCCGCGTTTGCGTGCCCCCCCGCGCAGATTGATCCAGCGGATGGCTGGTCGTGGTGTGGCACGCAGACAGATAGTCAGCAAATTGCGCCAGCCCATCGCTGCCCAACGCTGCCTCTATGTCCGCTCGCAAATCGAGCAAAAGAATATGCCGCTCATAATCAATCAACCATTGCTCGCGCGGATCCTCGCTCAATCGCCACAGGATTGAGAGCCACGCCCAGCCGGATTGGTCGAGCGGATCCAGCTGAGTTGCCGCAGTCGCAGACTGTTCCGCACGCTCCAAATCTCCCACCTCAAGCAATAATGGGGCAAGGTGAAGATGCGCGGCCACTGCATCGGGAACAGCTGCAACCACGCGGTCGAGTTGGGCAATGGCAAGATCAGCCTGACCTTGAAAGGCAAAGCCCAGCGCCAGTGCAATCAACAAGTCTGGCGCGGCGCCAAACCGGTCACAGGCTGAGGCCGCTAACGTCTCGAGGGCCGAGCCAAAGCGCAACGCCTTGGCCGTACCAATGGCAGACGCCCATAACGCTTTGTTATCTGGCTGCGCAGCCAACGCCGACCAATAGCTCTCCATTGCCTGATCTGCGGCACCAATTTGGGGCAGAAGCCGAGCCAGGCTCTCATGGGCGGGCAGCAAATCAGGCGCGAGAGCGATCGCCTTTTGATAGGCCGTCACGGCCGCCGTAAAATTCCCCTGATCCGCCTCAAGATGCGCCTGCAACATCCAGCTTTCGGCGGGGCGAGCGCCTATATCGCCCGCCGAAATAAGCGCCAGCGCCTCAGCCGTGCGGCATCCGTGGGGTGCAGCTGCAGCACGGCCCGGCCAAGTGTTTCGACCTGCTCTGCCAAACCCGCCTCACGAGCCACCCAGACGAGTTGCGCCAAAAGCCCGGCATCCCGGCTATGCGCCGTTGCTATTTGGGTGATGAGCCGGGCCAAGTCATCAGGCCAAGGCGGTCGGCTCAGGCAATCAATAACGGCACGTGCCTTAGCAGGATCGCTTGGCGCCGCATCAAACGCACGTCGAGCTGCAGCGATGGGCGTGGGTGAAGAGGAGAGCAGCTGTTTCGACATATCAGCCATCCCCCCTCCTCCGCAAAGCTGCGCCTCCGGCCTTAGCCGTTGGGGTTAGCCCCGGTGCGGTTTTGTTCAATAAAGCGTTCCGCATCGCTATTGCCACGCGTCCGCAGCTCTTCCCACTCGCGGTTGGTTTTGCAGGTTTTTTCCTTCTTCACCAACGATCCGGTGACATCAATCAACCGACAACGCACATAATTGGGATCGCGCCGGTCCTTCGGCGGCAGCGGCTTATCGCTGCTTTGCGCCAGCACAGGCATCGCGCCAAAGGCCGCAACAGACAAGAGAAGCACCAATTTACGCATGAACTTTCCTTTCCGGATCAACCACAAAATAAAAATGCCCTGTCAGGCCGTTTGGACATCCGCAGCCTCAGCGGCTTGAAAATAGCGGATAACGGCCTCTTGCTCTATCTTGGTTAAATGTGGGTTCCAAACATCGAGCATCAAAATAGCCCGAATTTTCGACGAACGGTTCCACGCTTCATGCTCAATCGTGTCATCAAACGCAAAAGCCCGGCCCTCTTTCCATTCGCGCGTTTCGCCGCCGACCCGGAAACCACAGTCTTCTGGGACAATCAGCGGCAGGTGAACAACCGCCCGCGTGTTGGTAACGCCTGTATGCGGCGGAATATGTGCGCCGGGCTTAAGCACCGAAAACATGATGTTAGGCGCCCGGCCCGGAATAATCGCGCTGGGGATCGCTTCAATGGCGCGCGCAGTGACTGGGCAGCGATCCAACACGGCCTGATTGGGCCGGCCAAATTCCCACAGGAACAAGGCGCCCCAATCCAGCGAGTTGTTCAGCTTCGCCCATTGCGCTTCTGGCCCGCCTTTATCCAGCCGAACATAAGGCCGCAGGCTATCCCCGGGATCAGCATAAAGGGCTTCAAACTCGGCCCGAATGGCATCAGTCTGGGAATTTAGGTCAGCAAACCAAGGGAAATGATGGTCATCAAAATATTCATCGGCGGGCAGAAAGGGATAATACAGGCCCGCACATTGATTTTGATAGACTTTGCGCCGCCCCGTCACATGATCGATAAAGGCAGACACGCGCCGTTTATCAGGGGCTTCCATTGCCGCAAGCGACCCAGAAAAGGCCGCATCGACAGAGGCAATCAGCTTTTGTCCAACATCGTCAACAAATGCACGGCCATGCGCCACATCGCGTGCAATATCGGGGGCCATTTGGCCCAGCCCGGCGGCCAGCTGCAGGGCGGCCCGCCACGCATCTAACGCCGCTTTGGTATCGCCCAAACGCTCGAGCAATTGCGCTTTACGCAACCATGGCATGAAGTTCAGCCGATCAAGGTCAAGCGCGGCATCCAGTGCCTTTTTCTCGGCCTGGCCGTCTCCGCGCGCGCGCTCAGCAGTGGCAAGGTTCATCCACAGCGGCACGGCTTGTGGATCTTGCGCCAGAGCGGCCTCAAACAGCGCCTTGGCCGCGACAGGATCGCCCTCTCGCAAGGCCTGCAAACCGGCAGAATTCAGAGCAACCGGGGATTGGGAACCAGTGTCTGCCATCTCTCATCCTTGGCGCGCGGGTCTAGTTGGCCTAGGGCAATACAGCAGAGAGGCAAAAAGTCGAGACAAAGCCGATGGACACAGCAACAGAACAGGCAGTTTTGGCCGATAGCACCTGGCTTGCCCATCGCTATGACGATGCCGCTGACAGCTTCCATTTTTGCAACATCCCCTGGGCGGAGCGTGCGGCAATACCCTTTTTGTCTGAAGAGGCACTGCAGGACCGGCAGCCACGTCATATTGTGTCGGCAGATCAAATTGATCCAAAAAGCCTCGAACGGGCCCGGCTTCATTTCATTTTTCACTCCGCATTTTGCGCGTCCACTTTGCTCAGCAAGGCGTTGGGGTCAGGGCCAGTGACAAGCCTGAGCGAACCGCAGGTGCTGAACGATATGATTGGCGCGTTACGGCGCGGCAAACCAGCCGCAGATGTTGCCCGCGCGCTTGACCAAGCACTTGCGTTACTCAGCCGTCCTATGGCGGACCGACCCATAGTGGTTCTGAAGCCCTCTAATCTTGTGAACCATCTAGCGCAGGCCGTGATGATGTTGCGCCCAGATAGTCGTGCGGTCTTCCTCTATGCACCTCTCGAGGTGTTTTTGGGATCAGTCGCGCGCAAAGGGCTGTGGTGTCGGCTTTGGGTGCGCGAATTGCTCGATTATCAGCGCCAATTGGGCATGGTGCCCTTTGGCTTGAGTGACAGCGATTATTTTCGGCTAACGGACTTACAAGTGGCGGCCATTGGCTGGCTGACACAGTATCAGCTTTTCTGCCTGTTGCGCGACGGCCCATTGGGGGCACGGATTTTGATGCTGACCAGTGAGCAGCTGACGGACGCGCGCGCGCGCCAGCTGCCCGCCATTGCCCAGCATTTTGGGCTTGATGCCGCCGCAAGTGCGCAAGTGGCCGCAAGTCCTGAGCTGACCCGCCATTCGAAATTTGGGCAAGACTTTTCCGCTGAAGATCGTGTTCGTGAACGCGCGGCGGCGCTTGCCAACCATGCCGATGAGATTGAGAAAGTGGCTCTTTGGGCGCGTGAAGTAGCGCGCAGCATCAGCCTGACTATCGATTAAGTCATCCGCCTGCCTGTCTTCAGCCTCAGGCGCTGGTCATGTCGCACATAAAAAAGGGCGGGCCCCGTAGGACCCGCCCTCTCTTAACCATCTATCCGAAGATCAGAAGGTGACCTTCAGCGACGCTGCATAGCGACGGCCGAGAGTGTCATAAGTCGACGGATATGTGTTGCCGCTGTTGAACGCGGTTGAACCGACCGTTGCACCAACCAGCGGAGGCTGCTTGTTGAACAGGTTCTGCACCGTGCCCGTCAGGGTCAGGTTGTCGGTGATCTTCACGCGGGTCGTCAGATCGAAATAATCATATGACGGGATCTTCGTGAAGTCGACATTGCCCCAACCATTGATCGTGCCCTTGAAGGCATCGCTCGGGCCAGTGAAGCCGTCAATGTGACGCCACAGCATCGAGACATCAACCTTTTCAAAGCCGAGTGTCGTACGCAGCGACCACTGAAGCTTCGGCTGCAGCGAGCCGCAGTCAGCATTCATCTGACCAACGCACTCACGGTTGATCGAGCTCGGTGTTGCCTTGAACGTCGAGCTGTTCGTCCAGTTGCCGTTCAGGGCCATCGACAGATCGGCAAAGCCGATGTCACGACGATAGTTGACTGTGAGGTCAATACCATCAGTCTTCAGGCGGCCGAGGTTCGACGAAGCAACAAAAATGCCCTTGGTCGATGACGGTTCACCATCCAGACCACCGGTCTGCGGGTTACGACGGATGATCAAGCACGCCGGATTGCTAACCGAGAGGTTACCACCAGCAAAGCAAGCATCAATTGCGTCACCCGAGCTCGGCGAGCTCACAGCACCGGTCACCTTGATGTTGTAATAGTCAACGGTGATCGAGAAGCCGCGCAGCGACTGGGGCTGAATAACAGCACCAATGGTGAAGCTGTTCGACGTTTCCGGCTTCAGGTTGATGTTACCACCCGAAGTCGCGTTCGCCTGAGCAGCCGTCGGCTGTTGGATCGTATCGATGTTGAACGACTGAGCACCCTGCGCCAAGCAGACGTCACGAAGAACGCCCGTCGGAGCCGTCCGGATGCGAACGCCCTTGTCGTTGATCGACGCGCAAGGATCGTTCGTCAGGTTGGTCAGACCGGTGTTCTGCGGCGAGAAGAGTTCGCTGATGTTCGGCGCACGCACAGCGCGAGCGTAGTTACCGCGAATCTTCAGGCCATCAACCGGCGTCCAGCTACCACCCGCCTTATAGGTTGTGGTGTTGAACTTCGGGCTCGACGGCGCATCAACGCTGTAGCTGGAATAGCGAATGCCAGCTTCCAAGGTCAGATCCTGAATGAACGGCTTGTCCTGAACCAGCGGCGCAACAACTTCGCCAATGGCTTCATAGACGTTGTAACCGCCATTAATGTCCGGCGCAGCACCGCCAGCGCCGGCCAGATCACCGCTCTTGGCGAGCGCGTCCGAAGCCTGCTGGGCCGTGTACTTGCGATATTCGCCGCCGAGAGCGAACGAAATTGCATCGCCAGCCATCGGAACGGTCAGGCCAACATCACCCGAGATCAAGGCCTTAGCCTGAGCCAAAGTGGTCTTGGTCTGCACTGTGCTGCTCTGCTGCATGAAGGCAACAGCAGCCGGGCTCAGGTCAGCACCGCTGGTGAAGAAGTTGGCGGGAACGCAGCCATTGCTCGTGTCGATACAAGCGGTCTTGCTGGTAGCACGCACAGCCTGACGGATGCGCGAGTTCAGCAGATAACCCTTAATGGTCTGGACCTGCTCAGCTTCGCCATAGCCACCCGACACATCGTAGTTGATGCTGTCCGTGATGGCGCCGCGGAAGCCAGCCATATAATCGAACACAGTGTTCTGATATTGCGAGATACGCGGACCAGCTTCGACTGCACGACGCGACAGCGTGACAGTCAGTTCCTTATAGTCGGGGTTCGACGGGCTAAGCGCAACAGCAGCAGCATCGCACTGAGCCTGCGTCAGAACCTGACGGCCAGCCGTTACGGGATCAGCATCCTGATATGCGCACAGCGTGTCACGGATCGACTTGGTCAGGAACGGGTTAGACACCGGAAGCTGAACAGCGATACCGAACGAGCCCGACGGCGCAATGACCGTGTTGACTTGGTTCTTCGAGAACAGGGCACGCGAATAGAATTCGATGCCATCCGCAATCTCATAACGGCCCTGGGCGTACATGTTGTAACGCTTGAACGGCGTTTGGGGTCGACGTGATTTGGCGCGAACCGAGAACCGACAGGATCAAACGTGTCGGGAAGGTTGTGCCCGAACCGGCGTTGGAACCGAAGAACGAGTCAATCGTGTTTTCACCGATCTTGCGGTCGCCCTGATAGACAGGATCAGCTTCCTGATAGCCAAGGCCGAGAACCACGTTGCCGCGGCCATCGTCAAAGCTGGCACCGGTGGTGAGGTCAGCACGCAAGGTGTTGCCGTCACCCTTTTCAGTGATCTGCTCAGAGAAAGAAGCTTCAAAGCCCGTGAAGTCACGCTTGGTGACAAAGTTCACAACACCCGAGATAGCGTCGGCACCATAAGTGGTCGACGAACCACCGGTCAGCACGTCAACGCGCTCAACCAGGGCCAGCGGAATGTTGTTCAAGTCGAAACGGCCAGCCAAGTCAGCCGGAACAACGCGACGACCGTCCAGAAGGACGACGTTGCGGTTCGAGCCCAGACCACGCAGGTTGACGAACGAGTTACCGCCGTTGCCGTTGTTAACGGCCGAACCAATGCTCGGAACGATGCCCGGGATTTCGCGGAGAACTTCTTCAGCAACGTTGTTCTGCTTCAGTTCAATCGCGTCAGCCGTGGTCACGTTGACGGGCGCCGAACGCTGCAGGTTCGGATTGGAGATGAGCGTACCAGTGACGACGATTTCGTCCTTGGCGGCGTCTTCATCAGCCGACTGCTGCTGCGCGAACGCCGGCGAAGCGACGAGCGCGAAGCCGAGCACGACTGGCGCAACGCCAGCCTTCAGGCTTGCAAATTTGGTGTTAGTCTTCACGTTCCAGTTCCCTTTCTGGAGTGCGGAAAGGCAGGCGCCCCCCACTTCGTTTCCTTCGCCAAACCCGGGATTCTGCGGTTTGCAGACACACTCCACCCCTTAGACCCCGGACGGCTTGAGCGTGCCCATGCGCGCTTGCGGTGCGCAAAGCAATCATGAACAGAATATTAAGATATAAGTTCGATAATCATGTGATTTTTGTGCAACACTCGATTTCACAATAGAATTTACATAATTTTCACCTCTGAAAAAATGAGCATAATCGCCCTATGAGACAATTACATTGGATGATGATCGCTCTGGCGCTGGGTGTTGCCAGTGAGAGCTTTGCTGAAACAGGCAAAAATTCAACTGAATCAGCAAGTTTAAACGGCCTGATTGGCTGCAAAAATGTGCCTCAAGCGGAAGCGCGCCTTGCGTGTTTTGACGCAGAAGTTGCAAAGATCGATAGGTCATTATCCCAGAAAGACGTCGTTATCGTCAGCCGAGATGATGTAAAACAAGCTCAAAAAAGTGTTTTCGGGCTTACTCTTCCAAAACTGGGGCTATTTGGCGGCAGCGACGCTCAGAATATGGGCCGCACCAGCGACGAGGAAGGCATTGGGTACATCGAGGCCAAGCTAACCGATGCGCGCCAAACCCAAGATGGAAAATGGCTTTTGGTGTTGGAAGATGGGGCCCGCTGGGCCCAAACTGACACAGCCAACATCCGCACGCCCAAGCCGGGCGACGTTGTGCGCATCCGCAAGGCGGCTCTGGGCAGCTATATGGCCAATATTAATGGCCGCCCAGCCATCCGCGTGCGCCGCCTGTCTTAGCCTTTTGGGGCCTGTTCAGTCGGGACGCGCTTCGCTAGAGAGCGGGCATGACTGATCCTTTTGCCCTGTTTGAGACGTGGTTTGCAGAAGCACGCACAACCGAGCTCAATGATTCCAACGCCATGGCGCTGGCGACTGTGGGCGCCGATGGCCAGCCCAGCGTCCGCATGGTGCTTCTCAAGGGCCATGGGCCTGATGGGTTTGTCTTTTATACCAATCAGAATAGTCGCAAAGGGCAGCAACTCTCGGCCAATGGCCGCGTCGCCCTGCTCTTCCATTGGAAATCGCTGCGGCGGCAAATTCGCATTGAAGGCCCCGTGTCGCCGGTCAGCAGCGCAGAAGCAGATGCCTATTTTGCATCTCGCGCACGCGATTCTCAGCTTGGTGCTTGGGCGTCGCTTCAATCCGAAACGCTTGATCGCCGCGAGACGTTTGAGGCGCGCTTTGACGAGGTAAAGGCGCGGCATGAGGGTCAAGATGTTCCGCGCCCGCCGCATTGGGGTGGCTTTCGCGTCACGCCAGAGCGGATCGAGTTTTGGGAAGATCGGGAATATCGCCTCCACCACCGCCGCCTGTTTTTGCCTGCGGGCACTGGCTGGGCGGAAAGCCTGCTCTACCCCTGATCCCATGGCAGACACGTCACCCTCAGCGTTCAACTCGCCCGGACCACAGTCTGCTGCCGCCCGCGGCAAGCTTGCGTCCCGCGCGGCAATGGCCAGCGTGGCCATGGCCACGACGCTGCTTGCCCTTAAAATCTGGGCCAGCATCAGCACAGGATCAGTATCTGTTCTGGGATCACTGGCGGATACCACGCTTGATATCATTGCCTCACTGGTGACGCTGTTTTCCGTACGGTTGGCCGCTGAACCGGCTGATGATGAGCATGGCTTTGGCCATGGCAAAGCAGAGGCGATTTCCGCCCTGTTCCAGACGTGGCTCATTGGTCTTTCGGCCCTGGGCATTGCATGGCAGGCCATCACCCGATTGGGCAGCGGTGCTGCGCCCAACCATCCCACATTGGGCATTGCCGTATCCGCCTTCGCCATGGCGGCAACTTTGCTTCTTATTTGGTATCAGAAACATGTGGTTCGGCAGACTGGTTCGGTCGCCATTGCGGCCGATAGTGCCCATTATTCCAGCGACTTACTGCTGAACGCGGCCGTCATTGCCGCCTTAGTGCTCGACAGCCTATTGGGCGTGCGCGGGGCCGACCCCCTGTTCGGCATGGCCATTGCAGGCTGGCTGGTATGGCATGCTTGGGGCGTGGCGCGACACGCCATTGATCAATTGATGGACCACGAATGGCCCGAGGAAAAGCGCCAGCGTTTTCTGGCGGTTGCCCAATCTCACCCTGAATTGCGGGGCATTCATGATTTTCGCACCCGTTCCAGCGGCACGCGCGACTTTGTCCAGTTTCACGTCTGGGTAGACCCACAGATGACAGTGGAAGAGGCGCACCGCGTGATGGACGAGGTGGAAGAGAAATTAATGGCGGAATTTCCGCACACCGAAGTCATCATCCACCCAGATCCAGATGGGCATCCAGCCGAAGAACGGCCTGCTTAACCTTCAGTTTTTGATAAAGCCTGCCATGTGCGCTTGTGCGGCGCGGCTTTCTGCAAAGGTAAAGATAGGCCAATCATGGATCATGCTGGCCGCTTCATGATAATCGACACTGGGCAGCTTTGCCTTCAGGGCGCGGGCGTCTGCCACCAGAATATCATCCCCCCCGGCAAACATCAGCATCTCGGGCAGGCCATCCCAATTGCCATAAATTGGGCTGACGCGCGGATCCTGCACAGATAGGCGGCCTGCATAACGCCGCCCGGCATCACGAATGCCACTGCGCGTCAAAATGGCATCGCGCGGCTCAATTAACAGCTGATCGGGATGGTCGGGCTCAGCATTGAGCCAGGGGCAAATCAGCAGGGCTTTGCGAGGCAGGGCAAGGCCTGCATCGCGCGCTGCCATTAAGGTTGCGGCGGTCAGCCCACCGCCCGCGCTATCGCCCCCCATGACGATGTCTGCTGCTTGATGGCGGGTCAACACATCGCGATAAAGGTTCAGCGCAAATTGGGTAATGGCCGCTGCATCATGTTCAGGCGCCAGAGGATAGAGCGGCGCTATGATGGAAACGCCATGTTTTTCAGCCAAATGACACAGAAATGCCCAATGAAAATTGGATGCAGCGTAGATATAGCCTCCGCCATGGAAATAGAGGAGGACACGGCTAGTGGCCTGATCCTTGGGCGCAATGTGCCAGACGGGGCGGCCTTCAAAGCTTTCTTCTCGAATGTCGAGGCGGGCACGCTGCTTTGCGGTTGGCAGCTGCGCCGGGGCTGCCCGCGCCGCGGCAATCGCCATATCAAGCGCAGCACCGCCTGAGAAATTGCGACGGACAAAGCCTGTTGAACGGAGAACAAAGGCAAAAAGGCGGGCATTAAGGCTGGGCATTGGCTGCTTTCTTTCGCGGAATGGACGACATGATTTGCCCCAAGGCTGTCCGCACAGGGCCAAGATCTGGATCATTGGTTTTGCCAAGGCGGACCAAAACAGTCCCCTGATCCGGCGAGGCAATGACATATTGGCCCAAGTGGCCAATCGCCGAGGTGAGAGAGGCGGGGCCCTGCCCGGGGAAGAGCGCCGCGTCTGACCCCGCTGGCCGCGGACGATTGAGCCAAATCTGCCCGCCATAGCCGCCATCACGCACACTGGGGGTGCGCATGAAGCCAAGCCAATCCGCCTGAATGATGGGAGCCTGTGCCTCACCCTGTCCATCGAGCAGGACTTTGCCAAAGCGGCCCCAATCATCGAGCGACATATACAGAATCGAGCCGCCAATTTGCGTGCCCGCACCATCAAATTCCAGAACAGCACTGGTGATGCCAGCTGGGCGGAAGAGCCGGTCTTCAGCGAAAGCGCGATAGGCTTCTGCCCGGACGCGCGGATCGCGACTGTCGGTCAACTGCCGCGTAATCAGTTCAGCCAGCAACAATGATGTCATTGAGCTATATTCAAATTTGCTGCCCGGTGCGGCTTCCAAAGGCTTGACAAGGGCCGCCTGCGCCATGGCCCCTGTGCCGCCAACGAACAAAATCTGGTTCGTGTCCGATGCGTAAACGGGATCGCCCACTTCGGTATGAGAAATGCCTGATGCCATATTGAGCATTTGCCGCAGCGTAATTTTGGCGCGCGGATCACCCGGCGTCTGCCATTCGGCAAAGGGCACAGGCGCGTCCAGCTGCAACTTGCCATCGGCCACCAGTTCGCCAATGAGCACAGCTGTGACCGATTTGGCCATGGACCAGCTGATAAAGCGGTTGGCATCGGAATAGCCCGCCGCATAACGTTTTTCGACGATCTTGCCGTCTTGGATCAACAACGCCGCGCGCGTTTCGCTGGCGTCTGGCCGAAAAAGGGGATCAAGCGCCCGCGGCTCTGGCGCGGCAGAGGCCGTCATGCCGCACAGCAATGCCGCAAATAGCCCCCCTGCAATCCCGCTTTTCATTGTCATAAGACGAGCCTAAGCTGCCCGCTTATGAAAGCAAGCCCTCTCCAAAAACCTGTGGTCCTCATCGTCATGGGCGCATTGATTGCGCTGCTGGTTGGTGGTGGCGTTTTTGCCTATCGGCAAAAGCCTTTGTTAGAGTTGGGCGTCGGCTATGGTGCGCGCGTGGCCTGTGGCTGCCGCTATATTGGCAACCGCAGCTTGGCGGATTGCAAAAAAGATTTTGAACCGGGGATGGAGCTGATCCAACTCTCTGAAAACACAGCAACCAAGAGCGTGCGGGCGAGCGTACCACTGATTGCCAGCCGGACGGCGCGTTATGATCCGGTGCTGGGCTGCCAGCCTGAGCCGTTTAAGCCTTAAGCCGCCTCTGCCATGGCGCGGCGGGTTTCTTCAATCCAACCGCCGCCAATAATCCGATCACCATCGTAAAGCACCGCGGCTTGGCCCGGCGCAACGCCATATTCGGCAGCCTCAAATTCCAGCCAATCCCCCCGCATTCGGGCGGGCACAGGCTTGGCCAGCGAACGCACTTTGGCCATGACAGGCCGACCTTCGGCGGTGTCGAGCCAATTGGGCTCTACAATGCGCGCTGCAGAGACAGCCAAGGCCTGTTTAGGCCCGACCACCACCTGCTGCTTTTCGGGATCTAGCCGGACAACGTAAAGCGGCTCAGCCAGCCCACCAATTTCCAAGCCCCGCCGCTGGCCAACTGTGTAATGGATCAGCCCTTTATGGCGGCCCAGTTCACGGCCCTGCATATCCACAATTGCGCCATCGCTTTCCGCCTCTGGCCGCACCTTGCGGACGACGGACGCATAATCGCCATTGGGCACAAAGCAGATATCCTGACTATCGGGTTTAGCTGCAACGGCCAGCCCCATATCCTGCGCCAGTGCGCGCACCTGCGGTTTGGGCAAGCCGCCAAGCGGGAAACGAAGATAATCCAGCTGGTCCTGCGTCGTCGCAAACAGGAAATAGCTTTGATCGCGGGCCGGGTCGAGCGCGCGATGCAATTCTGCACCCTGTGCCCCCTCAATCCGGCGGACATAATGGCCTGTCGCCAGACAATCGGCGCCCAATTCGCGCGCCAGGCGGAACAAATCGGTAAACTTCACGCCCATATTGCAGCGGACACAGGGAATGGGCGTCCGGCCATTCATATATTCATCCGCGAATTGTTCGATCACCGTATCGCGAAAGCGGCTTTCATGATCAAAAACATAATGGGCAATGCCCAGCCGATCACACACGGCGCGCGCGTCGCGAATATCCCGGCCTGCACAGCAGCTGCCTGCCCGATTGACTGCTGCCCCATGATCATAAAGCTGCAGCGTAATCCCAATGGTTTCAGCGCCCGTCTGCGCGGCCAGCGCGGCGACGACAGACGAATCCACACCGCCCGACATTGCCACCACAATACGGCGCGCCTTGGCAGGCCCTTCCAATTGAAACAGATCGAACATGGAACAGGCCCATAGCGGCGTCCGAGAAAAAGTGCAGCAGCAAAAGCTTTGTTTACCTTGCGTTCATTCCTTCTTGGCATCCGCTGACATATGGATGATGCTGACCCAATTGAACGCCCCCAGATTTTTGATCTGCCAAGCCTGTTGGCAACCACGGCGGCGCGACAAGCCATTACGCCCACCGCCCGCCTGCAAGCCCAACTCATGGCACAGGAAAATCAAAATAATCGCGCCAATCTAGAAACGAGAAATCATCGCAAACAGGCTGCGGAACACACAATCTCGCAGAATTTCAGTTATTTGACGAGCAAGCTTTTGTGCGAGCGTGGGCGGTAAAAAGGAATGCGTTAACCTTGGCTATTTAGCGAAGTTTCAAGGGATTGCAGCTAAAGACGCAACAGGCACCAGATACGCGCATCCGATTTGAGGTCTTGATGATTGAAAACCAAAAAATCCGTCCGGCACAGGTCATCGGCCCTCTTGGGGAGCCTTTGACCTTGGAAACATTGCCCCCGGCTTCCACCAAAAGATGGGTGGTTCGCCGTAAGGCAGAAGTTGTGGCGGCTGTAAAAGGCGGCCTGCTGACCGTCGACGAAGTCTGCGACCGCTATGGGCTGACGCAGGAGGAATTCGCCGGCTGGCAGCACGCGATTGATCGGTCGGGGATGCCGGGCCTGCGCGTCACGCGCATCCAACATTATAAAAGCCTGTATCAGCGCCAACGCCTCTATTCAGTGTAAAGCACTGGCTTAAAAGCCCATTGCTGGCCCATCATTGGCCAGCTAGGGGCACTATATGGCAAATTTGCAACTCGTTCTGCTGGTGGGCGCCTTGCTGGGGTGGAGCGTGGCGGCCTTTGCGTCCGGCGCCTCTGCACGGACCATTATAAGCCATATTTTGGCAGGCAGTATTGGCAGTTTTGCTGGCGCGTTCCTTGTAAAAGACGGCCGGCTATATGCAGGGCTGGATGCGCAAAGCTGGGGCGGTGCTGTTGCCGGCGCCCTGCTGCTAACTGGGGTCGCCGCCTTTATCAGCCAGCGCCGCCGCTAGGGCTTCGTCCCCAATTCGACAACGCCTGACACAGTCACGGCGACGTCTTCTTGCCCAGCCAATAGCGGTGTTTTAGGCTCTGTTGCGGCCGTGCGCGCCATCAGGAACGGCATGGGCGAGCCAGCCGCCTCAACAACCTCGCTCAAAGACAAAATGCGGCGGACGTGCAAGCCAAGCGCTTTGGCATAAAGGGCCGCACGAGCCTGAAACTGGCGCACAGCCTCTTGCCGAGCTTGGTCTTCCATCATGGGCCGCTGCGACAGGACAAATTGCGGGCCACTAATCTCATTGGCCCCTTGCTTGACCAACACATCAATAACGCCTCCCACTCGCGCAATCTCAGCAATCGAAATCGCCAAGCTGTTATTGGCTTGATAGCCCGTCAGGACGGGCGCTTCATTGGCCGGATAGCGATATTGGGGCGTGACAGCGATGGACTGGGTACGGATATCTTTATCGGCAATGCCAGCGGCCCGCAAAGCGGCCAAAACCCTGGCCATCTGCTCTGCATTTTGGCGAAGCGCCGTTTGCGCGTCGGGTGCTTGTGTGACGACGCCCGCGCTCATCATCGCCCGATCGGGCACCCCGCGCACCACGCCGCGCGCCTGCACCTCTAGCCGTGTCCCCATAGTCGGTGGGGCTGGTTCCAGCGCCTGCGCCAAGGCTGTGCTCGAGAGGCCAGCAATCAAGACAATCGGCACAAGGCGGGACGCTGTTCGACCAATGACGTGCAACATAGCTATCGGCTCCTCGCCCAAGAAAGCTGATGAATGGCACATCCCAGCTTCACACCAGATGAACAAAGCCTAACCCAAGCCGCCGTCTGGGCATCTCCTAAAAAGGTTAGGTTTACCTTCTGTCTAGCTTGCGAAAAAGGCTGCGATAGACCACATGGGACTTTGGATGTCTGTAGGACGCAACGCAACAAACTTGTGCTGAGTGACTTATTCGGATAATACACCCCGCACCGACTAATCCCGCCGAGTCTGGCCGAAAGCGAAAAGAATGAACGTCGAGACGAACTTCACGCGTCATGCTGATGGCTTGTTGTCATCAGATGAACTGGATCTGGCGCAGAAGAGCCGCCGCCGCAAAATCATCATTGGCATTGCCGCTGTGGTGCTGTTGGCCGTGGTGCTGGGCGCCCGCCTGCTGGGCGGGAATAGCGCACCCACATCGGGCGCCAATGCCGCGCGTCAGGCCCCGCGAGTCACAATTATCGTGCCCGGCGCGCGTGAGGTGGAAAGCACAATTAGTGCAACAGGATCTTTGGCGGCACGGCGTGATATGCCGGTTGGCGCCGTGGGCGAAGGTGGCATGGTGCGTCAGGTGTTGGTCGATGCCGGCAGCTGGGTCCGCGCAGGCCAAGTCCTCGCCATTGTTGATCGCCAAGTTCAAACCCAACAGGCCGCCGCTCTTGAGGCGCAAATCCGCGTGACAGACGCCAATGCGCGTCTTGCACAGAATGAGTTGGATCGTGCCAAAGCCTTGGCCGAGCGTGGTTTTATTTCAAAAGCCGATATTGACCGCAAAACGGCGCAGCGCGATGCCGCAGCCGCGCAAGCCAATGTCGCACGTGCGCAGTTGAACGAAAGCCGCGCACGCATTGGCCGTCTGGACATTCGCGCCCCGGCCTCAGGCCTGTTGTTGGCCCGCAATGTTGAGCCGGGCCAAGTGGTTGGCGGCGGCAGCGGTGTGTTGTTCCGCATTGCCAAAGATGGTGAAATGGAAATGCGCGCCCAATTGGCTGAGGCAGACCTGTCAAAGCTGACGGTTGGCCGCACGGCCAAGATTACGCCAGTTGGCACTACGACCAACTTTACGGGCCGTATCTGGCAGATGCCGCCCGTTATTGACCCGGCTACGCGTCAGGGCTTGGTCCGCATTTCGCTGGCCTATAACTCAGCCATTCGTCCGGGCGGCTTTGCAAGCGCGATGATCAGCGCGGGGACAACCAAGGCGCCCTTGCTGCCAGAATCTGCTGTGCAGAGCGACGATAAGGGCAATTATGTCTATGTTGTCGGGGCCAAGAACAAGGTCATCCGCCAGAATGTAAAAGTGGGCGATGTATCAGACGCCGGCATCATCATTCTGTCGGGCCTTACGGGCACAGAGCGGGTGGTTTTGTCAGCAGGTGCCTTCTTGAATGAAGGTGAAACGGTTATTCCCGTCCCCCAGAAGTCAAATTGAGGCCTAGGCCATGAATCTTCGGAACATTTCGGCCTGGTGCATTCGCAACCCAGTGCCGCCCATCGTCTTGTTCGTGGCGCTGCTGCTGGCAGGCATCATCAGCTTCAGCCGGATGGATGTGAACAACAATCCGGATATTGAATTCCCGGGCGCACAAGTTGTGATTGTGCAGCCGGGTGCCGCCCCGACTGAGCTGGAAAAGCAAGTGACGCAGATTGTTGAGGCGTCACTGCGTTCCATTAATGGCGTTGACGAGATCAATTCCTCGGTGCGCGAAGGCATGTCGATGACCTTCGTTCAGTTCCAACTTGGGACGGATATTGACCGGGCCGTCAACGACATCCGGGATTCTTTGACCAAAGTGCGCAGCGATTTGCCTGACGGTATTTTGGAGCCGCAGGTCAACCGCGTCGACACCACGGGCGAGGCCATTGCCTATATTTCGGCCGAAGCGGTGGACATGTCGCTTGAGCAATTGAGCTGGTATGTTGATGACGTGGTGGTCAAGCGCCTGCAAGGCGTGCCGGGGGCTGCCGCCATCAACCGCGAAGGCGGGGTGAGCCGTGAAATTCGCGTTATTCTTGATCCGGCAAAAATGCAGGCCTTTGGGATTACGGCCGCGCAGGTCAATAACCAGCTGCGGCAAAGCAATTTGAATGCTGCTGGCGGCCGAACTGAAATTGCGGGTGCTGAACAATCCGTGCGCGTTTTGGGCAATGCGCGCGATGCGTTTCAGCTTGGGGAAACCAATATCGCCTTGGGCGGCGGCCGCTTTGTCAAATTGTCAGCACTGGCTGATGTGCAAGATCTTTATGGCGAACAGCGCAGCATTTCGACCATGAATGGTCGCCAAGTACTGAGCTTTTCGATCCAGCGGGCCAAGGGCGCCTCTGATGTGAAGGTGTATGACGCCGTCTGGAAAGAGTTGCGCAAAATCCAGAAGGAAAACCCGAAAATTCATTTCACTGAGCTGTATACCTCGGTGGATTACACCAAGGCGCAGTATAAATCGTCCATTGCTGCCATGACGGAAGGCGCAATTCTGGCGGTTCTTGTTGTGTGGCTGTTCCTGCGCGACCGCCGGGCAACCATTATTTCGGCCATTGCCATTCCGCTTTCGGCCATTCCAACTTTTTGGTTCATGGAAATGCTTGGGTTCAGCCTGAACCAAATTTCCATGCTGGCCCTTAGCCTTGTGGCGGGGGTTCTGGTCGATGACGCCATTGTGGAAATTGAAAATATCGTCCGCCATATGCGCATGGGCAAATCCGCTTATCAGGCGTCAATTGACGCTGCGGATGAAATTGGCCTGGCTGTGGTGGCCACGACTTTCTCAATTGTTGCCGTCTTCCTGCCCGTGGGCATGATGCCCGGCGTCTCGGGTGAATTCTTTAAGAATTTTGGCTTTACCGTTGTCGCAGCCGTGCTGCTCAGCCTTGCTGTCGCGCGTATGATCACGCCGATGATCGCGGCCTATTTCTTAAAGGCGCATGGCGAGGAAACGCATGGCGAAGGCCCGCTGATGGATCGCTATATGTCGATCTTGCGGTGGACATTGCTCAATCGTCGCTGGGTTGTGGTGGGCGGTGCTACCTCACTGGCGGCAACAGTTGGCGTTATGTTCACGCTGCCCTTCCAATTCCAGCCCACACTCGACTTTGATTATTCGCAAGTCCGCGTGGAAATGGTGCCGGGCACCACATTAAAGCAAACCGAAACCGTTGTGGGGCGCATTCAGGATGATCTGAAACGCAACGCGCCAGAAGTTGTGGCCGCTTTTGCCGATATCGATCCGGGCCGTGCCAGCATCTATCTGCGGTTAACGCCAGAGCGCGACATTACGTCGGACGAATTCCAAAAAGCATGGGGCAAACGCTTTTCTGAAATTCCCGATGCGCGGGTGACATTCCAATCGCAGACAGGCGGCTTCTCGGGCCGCGATATAACCATCACACTGGGGGGAAGTGACCCCGTTGTGCTGGAGCAAACGGCCCAAAAACTGACCGAAGAAATGCGTGGTCTGAAGGAAATTGTGGCCCCCCGTATCGGCGGAGATATGCTGCGTCCCGAAATCACGATCAAGCCGCGCGCCGACCTTGCCGCCAGCATGGGTGTGACAACGGCTGCCTTATCGCAAACCATTCGGATCGCAACGCTGGGCGATATTGATCAGAACAGTGCAAAATTCTCGCTATCTGATCGACAAGTGCCCATCCGCGTTTCCTTGTCTGAGCAATCTCGTCGCTCGCTGGCCACGCTGGAAAATCTGCCTGTGCCAACGTCAACAGGTGGGTCAGTTCCGCTTAAGACAGTGGCCGAGATTTCCTTTGGCGCGGGGCCAACGACCATCCAGCGATCAAACCAGAACCGTCGGATTTCCATTGGGGCGGACTTTGCCGTCAACCCGAAGACTGGCAAACCCTATGTCAACAGCCAGGCGATGGCGGCCATTAATGACCTGCCAACCATGAAGGCGCTGCCCCAAGGCGTGCAAAAGCTGACACTGGGCGATGCGCGTTGGCAGCAAGAGATGGTGACCAACTTCCTGATTGCCTGTTTGACCGGCATCGCCTCGGTCTTTGCCGTGCTGGTGTTGCTCTATCGCCGCTTCGTGCCCCCTCTCGTCAATATGGGCTCGCTGTTGCTCGCCCCGCTGGGTGGGTTGATTGCGCTTAAGCTTTTTGGCTTTGCGATTTCCATGCCCGTGTTGATTGGCATTTTGATGCTGTTCGGGATTGTGGCCAAGAACTCAATTCTGCTGATCGACTTTGCCTTGGAAGAAATTGACAAAGGCGTGCCGCGGTTTGAAGCCATTATGGATGCGGGCCATAAGCGTGCACAGCCCATTGTTATGACCACAGTGGCCATGGTTGCGGGCATGGTGCCAACCGCTCTGGCACTGACAGGGGACGGTGCTTTCGCTCAGCCCATGGGCGTGACCGTGATTGGCGGGCTGATTGTGTCGACCTTCCTGACGCTGCTGATCGTCCCGGCAAGCTTCAGCCTCGCGGTTGGCTTTGAAGGCCGCGTTGGCCCTTGGCTGCGCTATCACCTGACAACAGGTGGCCATGATGAAATGGCCACAACGCCACCCCGGCTGTTGCCGACCAATTTCTGGTCGCGTGTGAAGCGGCGGGTGCTTCGTCGTCCCTATGATGCGCAGCCGGCGGAGTAACCCAATAGACCGCCCAGAAATGCCCCCATCTTCGCCGCTGTTGCCTGTTAGTCCGGCTGCAGCGGCGGATGTTGTCAGAATGAAAAGACTGGCCACTGGCATGTTGCTGGTGATGGCGCTTATTTATGTCGCTGCGCGGGTCATTGGCCCCGTTCACCCTGCCATTGGATTCATTAAAGCTTTTGCCGAAGCGGCTATGGTGGGTGGGCTGGCCGATTGGTTTGCCGTGACGGCTCTCTTCCGACATCCTTTGGGCCTGCCCATTCCGCATACGGCAATCATCCCGCGCAACAAAAACCGTATTGGCGATACGCTGGCCGCCTTTTTGCGGGATAATTTTTTAACACCTGCCGTCGTTGCGCGGCGGATGCGGCGGGTGGATGTGGCAGGTGCCGTGGGCCGCTTTCTAGCCAATCCAACTGGCAGCGGCTCTGGCCGGTTGCGCGAAGGGGCCTCGCGCCTCCTGGCTGATGTGTTGGAAAGCCTTGATGATGATCGGTTGGGGGGCATGGCAAAATCAGCCTTGGCTGACCGGCTTCGTCGTCTTGATGCCGCCCCCGTGCTTGGACAGGCGCTGACAGCCTCCATGCGCGAAGGGCGGCATATCCCGCTGCTGGATGGCATCATCAATCGCGCCAGCCTGATCATTGCCTCGAACGAAGACATTATCCGCGAGATGGTGCATGAGCGCGCCGGCCGCATTTTGCGCTGGACGGGGCTGGATGAGAATGTCGCCGATGCCGTGATTTCGGGCCTCAATAAGCTGGCTTTTGATATGGCGGATGATCCTGACCATCCTTTGCGCCAAAAGATTAACGAACTGCTCGAAGATTTGGCGCATGATTTACAGAATGACGCGCCGATACAGGCTCGGGTGAATGGCCTAAAGGATGAGCTGATTGACAACCCCGCCCTCCAAAACTGGATGGACGGTCTGTGGCAACAGGGCCGCGCGGCCCTGCTCAAGGCGGCCCGCGCGCCTGACCGGGCCATGGCTGGCCGCTTTGGTGAGACGCTGCGGCAATTGGGCACGACGCTGCAAAATGACCCAAGGCTGCGCCAAACTGTCAACCGTTTTGCCCGCCGCGCCACCGTGGGCGCCGCAGCCAGCTATGGCAATGGAATTGTGACCTTGGTGTCAGACACGATCCGCGGCTGGGATGTGCAGCGCGTGACGGATCGGGTCGAGGCGGCCGTCGGGCGCGATCTGCAATATATCCGCATCAATGGCACGCTGGTCGGCGGGCTTGTGGGCCTTGCCATTCACGCCATTGACGTCTGGCTTTAACCGTCGCTGGCGCGTTCAATATCGGCGCCAACGGCAGACAGTTTTTCTTCCAGCCGCTCATAGCCTCGATCGAGATGGTAAACGCGGGCCACTTGCGTTTCGCCATCGGCAACAAGGCCTGCAATGATTAGGCTCATCGAGGCACGCAGGTCTGTCGCCATCACAGGCGCGCCAACCAAGCGGTTCACGCCCTTCACCACAGCCGTGCGGCCTTTAACCTGAATATCCGCGCCCATGCGGGCCAGTTCGGGCACGTGCATATAGCGGTTTTCAAAAATCGTTTCGGTCAACACGCTGGCGCCATTGGCGCGCAGCAGCATGGCCATAAACTGCGCCTGCATATCGGTGGCAAAGCCTGGGAATGGGGCTGTCGAAAGCGTCAGCGGCTTTAGCTGGCCGTCAGACGTGACACGAATGCCCTTTTTATGCTCGGTCACCTCGACACCCGCTTCGCGCAGCGCCGCTAAGGTTGCGTGCATATCATCCGCGCACGCGCCATCCAGCTCGACTTCGCCGCCTGCCAGGCCAACGGCGCAGGCATAGCTGCCGGCTTCAATCCGGTCGGGCATTACGGCATAGGTTGCACCATGGAGGCGGTCTACGCCCTCCACAATCAGCTTTTCGGTACCAATGCCATCAATATGCGCGCCCATCGCCACAAGCAGGCGGCACAGATCAACAATTTCTGGCTCGCGCGCCGCATTTTCAATGATGCACGTCCCCTTGGCACGGACGGCGGCCATCAGCGCATTTTCCGTTGCACCCACCGAGACGACCGGGAAGACAATTGTGCCACCGGGCAGGCGACCGCCCTTGGCACGGGCCGTCACATAGCCAGCGGTTGTTTCAATCTCTGCGCCAAAGGCTTCGAGCGCCTTTAAGTGCAAATCAATGGGGCGGTTGCCAATGGCGCATCCGCCGGGCAACGAGACGGTTGCCTCACCCGCGCGGGCCAATAACGGGCCAAGAACCAAGATAGAGGCGCGCATTTTGCGGACAATGTCATAAGGCGCCATGGTCGCCGTGACTTTGCCAGCACGCAGCGTCATCACACGGCCAAAATCTTCCGGCCGCGCGCCTTCAATCATTGTGGAACAGCCCAATTGATTGAGCAAATGGCCAAAACTATCCACGTCCGCGAGGCGCGGCAGATTGCGCAAGGTCAACGGCTCATCCGTTAACAGCGCGCAAGGCAACAAGGTCAGCGCCGAGTTTTTCGCGC
>RFZB01000041.1 GCA_009920915.1 Sphingomonadaceae bacterium
CAGTCGCTGCGGCGGAAGAGTTTAAGAGAATGCGCGAAGTGCGGCGCAAATATGTTTTAGAGCTTAGGAAACTGTATGAATCTGACGATCAGCCAGCTACGCCAGTTACTCCCGAAGAATAAGTACGTCGAGCATTGGCATCATGCTCTATCTGTGCTACTTCCTGACTATGATATTAATACGCCTCGTCGAGTGGCTGCTTTCATAGCCCAATGCGCGCACGAATCCGGCGGGTTTGTGACTGATGTCGAGATGGACATAATCCAGCCCCAGCCGCTTAATCTCATGGTCAATCGCACGCGCCACAATGTCACGCGGGGCCAGCTCCCCCCGTGCATCAAAGCGAAGCATGAAGCGTTCCCCCGTGGTCGGGATTTTCAATTGGCCGCCCTCGCCCCGCACGGCCTCGGTAATCAGGAAGTTTTTGACCTCCAAATTATACAGACAGGTCGGATGAAATTGCATGAATTCCATGTTCGACACGCGGCACCCCGCGCGCCATGCCATCGCAATCCCGTCACCTGTCGCGCCACGCGGTGCTGTGGAATAGAGATAGGTGCGCCCTGCCCCGCCTGAGGCAAGGATGGTCGCCCGCGCGGTGAAAGTTTCCACCAATCCTGTTGTGCGGTTCAGCGCATACACACCGTGGATACGCCCGCTGGTGGAAAAGCGCATTTGGTGGCGGCCCATGATGAGGTCAATTGCCACGCGATCAGGCACCAGCGTGATATTGGGGTGGGCGGCAGCTGCTTTCTCCAACGCCTGCTGCACGGCAAGCCCCGTGGCATCATGGACATGGACAATCCGCCGGTGCGAATGGCCGCCTTCGCGGGTTAAATGCCAATGCTGGTCTGCGCCCAAATCAAAGGGCACGCCCAGCTCCGCCAGCCGCTTAATGGCAGCGGGGGCTTGTTCCACAACATGCTCCACTGTCTGCCGGTTGTTCAGCCCGGCGCCCGCAATCATTGTGTCTTCGACATGGCTTTCAAAGGTGTCCGTGGTTTCCAGAACAGCGGCAATGCCACCTTGCGCCCAACTCGTCGCGCCATCGGAAATGCCACCCTTGGCCAGCACAATGACTTTGCACTGCTGGGCCAACTCTAGCGCCGCTGTCAGCCCGGCAGCGCCTGACCCAATGATAAGAACGTCGCCGTTCATGCGCGGATCACCTGCCCTGCCAGCATCTCCAGCTCAGCGGCGGATGGCGGCTCCCATTCCCCTTCCATAAAATCGAACATCGCGCGGTCAACATCCATGGCGTAGGTTGGCCCGCGCTGGCTGTTGCGCTGGACAACGCGCGCCCAACGCTGCTCTGCTGGCACATCAACCCAATGCAATTTGGCCGATGTGCCAATGGCCGTGGCAAAGGCTGCAAATTCGGCTCGATGATCCGCCTTGGTAAAACCAAGGTCCAGCACTGAAGCCACGCCTTGCCCGGCCAAATCCTTAACAAGCGCGCGAATCTGCGCCTCGCATCTGGCAATCCGCTCTATCGTCCAGTCAAATTCGATGGGCGTTGGGCTGTCCATCCAGAACAGGCGGGTCATCCAATCATCAATGGAAAAGCGCACAGCGCCCATCTGGTCGGCCAGCGTGATGCTATACTGGGTTTTGCCGGCCCCCGTTGCCCCCGTCACAAGGTGCACCAAAGCCGGCCGGTGCGCCGCCATGATTAGGCCGCCCGCGTCAGATTCAGGAAAACATGCTCCAAATCCGCTTCGCGGGTGGACACATCCGCAATGCCATAGCCCGCAGCCTGCACGGCCCCCAGCACATCCCCCGCATTGGCCTGCACCTTGGAATAGGTGATGGACAGCACGCGACCCGCCTTCACTTCCACCTTCTGAAACAGTGGAGAGCGGGGCGCCGTTGCCACATCGCGGTCAACCGTCACTTCGACAACCTTTTCCTGCGCCATATCCACCAGCTCGCGCGTTGGCTTATTGGCGATCAGCGTGCCATGATTGATAATGGCAATCCGCTCACACAGCTCTTCAGCTTCTTCCAGATAGTGCGTGGTCAGAACGATCGTCACGCCTTGGCGGTTCAATTCGCGCACATAGGCCCAAAGCTGTTGGCGTAGCTCAATATCCACACCTGCTGTCGGTTCATCCAGCACCAGAATAGGTGGCGAATGCACCATCGCCTTTGCCACCAGCAGGCGCCGCTTCATCCCGCCCGACAGGGTGCGGGCATAAGCATGGGCTTTATCTTCCAGATGAACAGCACGCAGCAATTCCAGCGAGCGGCGCTTGCCCTTGGGCACACCATAGAGCCCTGCCACATTTTCCAGCGTTTCAAAGGGCGTGAAAAAGGGATCAAACACAATTTCCTGCGGCACAATACCAATGGAATTTTTGGCATTGCGCGGATGCTCATCAATATCGAAACCCCAAATGCTGGCATGGCCAGCCGTTTTGGTAACAAGACCCGCCAAAATATTAATCAGCGTGGATTTCCCAGCACCATTGGGGCCTAAGAGGCCAAAAACAGAGCCGCGCGGAACATCAAAAGAGACGCCTTTGAGCGCCTGTTTCCCCCCGGCATAGGTTTTTTGGACATTATCGATGACAATTGCTGCGTCGGTCATAAGCTCTGCTCTAGCCGTTCGGTGCGCTGGGGGAAAGTGGGCTGTCGCCCAATATGATACCCCCTTTTGCGCGTTGCATGGAGCAAAGTGCATTGCTATCGGCGCTGCATGAGCAAAGCACCTGAAACCGTCCGCGTCACATCGCACCGTGTCTCTTGTGATGGGGCCTCCGATATTCCGGGGGGCGCAGCCTTGGGCCATCCCCGCGTCTGGCTGGAGATTGACGAAAAAGGCTTTGTTGAATGTGGCTATTGCGACAAGCGCTTTGTGCTGGTTGGTGGCCCAGCTGACGATCAGGCACACTGATCGCCCCGTCCTTTACGCGGCGGATCGGTTTCGCCCTGTTCAGGTGTTGATGCCCTCCCTATATTGGTCTCCATGACCTTCACGACTGACGCCCGCCGCTTTCTGTATCGCAATGATCAGCTCGACCCCGCGACCGCCCAGCGGTTGACAGCAGAGCTGCTGAAAAACTGCGATGATGGGGAACTTTACCTGCAATATCGTGCCTCCGAGGCCTTTGGCTTTGATGATGGCCGCCTAAAAACAGCAGATTATTCGACCGATGCGGGCTTTGGCCTGCGTGGTGTCTCTGGCGAAATGACCGGCTTTGCCCATGCCAATGAAATCAGCGCCGCCGCCATTCGCCGGGCAGGCGAAACCTTAACGCTGCTGGATCCCACCAAATCAGCGATGGCCGCCGCCCCGCGGCAAAATAACCGCCATTTGTACACCGATGGGGACCCGATGGGGCTGATCCCCTTTGCGGACAAAGTCGCCCTTTGTCAGCAAATTGATGCCGCGGCCCGCGCGCGTGACCCGCGCGTGTGCCAAGTGACTGTTGGCTTATCGGCCAGTTGGAGCGTTGTCGAAATTGTTCGCGCGGATGGCTTTGTGGCGACAGATGTTCGCCCGCTTGTCCGCTTGAATGTCAGCATTGTGGCAGAGGAGAATGGCCGACGCGAAAGCGGATTTTTCGGGCTGGGCGGTCGCTATCTCTACGACCATCTTTTTGATCCCAAAACATGGAACCGCGCCATTGATGGCGCACTGGCCCAAGCCATTGTCAATCTGTCGAGCATCGAGGCCCCAGCGGGCGAAATGACCGTTCTGCTCGGCCCCGGTTGGCCGGGCGTGTTGTTGCATGAAGCCGTGGGCCATGGGCTGGAAGGCGATTTTAATCGCAAGGGCACCAGCGTCTTTTCCGGCCGCATTGGCGAGCGTGTTGCCGCTCCGGGTGTGACAGTCGTCGATAATGGCGCACTCGAAGCCCGGCGCGGGTCGCTTTCCATTGATGATGAAGGCACGCCCACGAGAGAGACTGTCCTGATCGAGGACGGCATTCTGAAGGGCTATATGCAAGATCGGCTGAATGCGCGGCTGATGGGCGTCGAACCAACGGGCAATGGCCGGCGCGAATCCTATGCCCATGCGCCCATGCCGCGCATGACCAATACCTATATGAAAGACGGTCAGGACGATCCGGAAGAGCTGCTCTCCCGCGTCAAAAATGGTCTGTTCGCCAAAAGCTTTGGCGGCGGTCAGGTGGATATTGTCTCGGGCAAATTCGTCTTTAGCTGCACCGAAGCCTATTTGGTGAAGGACGGGAAAATTGGTGCACCTGTTAAAGGCGCTACGCTGATCGGCGATGGCCCAACTGTTCTCACCAAAGTCATGGGCATTGGCAACGACATGGCGCTTGATGAAGGCGTGGGCATTTGCGGCAAGGGCGGCCAAAGCGTGCCCGCAGGCGTTGGCCAGCCGACTTTGCTGGTCGACGGGCTGACTGTGGGCGGGACGGCGGCTTAACCGCCGCCCTACCTATGTTTCGTCTTTAACAGCTTTTCGTTCGATCATAGACGCGCTGGCCATTGTCGAGATAATAGCAATAGCCTTGATCATCGCGGATCCAACGGCGGTCTTTCGCGGTAATCGCGCCAACGGCACCGCCCGCCAGCGCCCCTGCAACGGCGCCTTCCACCGGGTTTACGCCGCCCACCACTGCACCGACAGCTGCACCACCCGCTGCCCCAATGGCCGCAGCTTTGCCGGCAGAGCGCAAGGTTTCATTATCTCGATATTCCGCGCATGCGCCCAGCGATCCGGCAGCAAGCGCGATAATGGCCGTTTTTGCGAAGATACGCATCGTCCTACTCCTTATTCCAAGGCCGGACAGCAGCTGTCAGGCCGATGGAGAAGCAACGGCAGAAAGAAAGGCTTGTTCCCCCAAATGGGGCAAAGCGGGCCTTATTGCGGCCAAGCGATAATCAGCACATTGGCAAACAACACCACCGCGGCAATGATCATCAGCCGACCTTTGCGGACCTCGTTCTTTGCGCGAATGAGTTTAATGCCGCCCCAAATCAGGGCGGCAGCGGCCAAAACAGCAATGGATAGGATCGCTTCAGACATAGTCGCGCCTTAGCCCGCCATGACCTGATCAAACAACTGTGGATCTACATTGCCGCCGGAAAGTAAAACCAGCGTGCGGGCGCCAGGCTTTACTTTGCCAGATAAAAGCGCGGCCAGTGCCACAGCACCGCCCGGCTCAATCGTCACGCCCAATTCCTGCTTGGCGCGACGCATGGCCGCGAAGGTTTCTTCCTCCGTCACTGCAACGCCCGTTGCTTTCGCCGCTTTCAGAACATCAAAGGTGAGCGGCGCCACTTTCAGCGTCTGGATCGCATCACAATGTGTTGGGGGCGGATTGGGGCCTACAGGCACAATTTCCCCCAATTCCAAGGATCGTGTCATATCGTCCCAGCCTTCGGGCTCTGCGACGATAATTTGCGCATCGGGGAAAGCGATCGCCAAGCCAGCGGCCAAGCCGCCGCCGCCACAGGGCATGATGACCAAATCTGGCCCCTCCATGCCCAGCGCCGCCATTTGTGCTGCTGCTTCCAGCCCGGCACTGCCTTGGCCCTCAATCACCCAGGGATCATCAAAGCTAGGGACAAGCGTTGCGCCGCGTTCAGCGGCGATGCGGCTGGCAATGTCCTCACGGCTTTCGGTCATGCGGTCATAGAGCACAATTTCTGCCCCTAAAGCGCGTGTGCCATCCAATTTCACCTGAGGCGTGTCTTTGGGCATCACAATCAGTGCAGGCATCCCCAGTTTCTGTGCGGCCCAAGCCACGCCCTGCGCATGATTGCCGCTGGAAAAGGCAACAACACCTGCCTTGCGCGCCTCTTCTGGCAGGTCAGACAAACGGTGCCACGCCCCGCGCAGCTTGAAGGCGCGCATCGGTTGTTCCGACTCACATTTGCACCAGAGAATCGATTCGCCATGCGGCAACGGCAAAAGCGGTGTCGGCGGCACAATTTCTGCGATTTTTTTGTGCGCCGCAACAACGCCGGAACGCCCCGGTTTTCTGTCTTTTTTGAGCGTGATTTCCGTCGACATATTTTTGGTCCTTCTTACGCTTTACACAGGGGCACGCACTTCATATATGCGCGCTCCGCTGCCCCATGGGGACTTCCAATAACCGCAAGGCAGCTTTTGTTCACGTATCACTGCCTTTTGGAGGTCCCTTGAGTTGTCTAAGCACCATAGCGCGCTGGGGCTAGCTACTGCCCTTCGACCGGTCCAGCCGGTCACGCTCATCCGTCCGCATGCCGCACAGCGTGCTGCTCGATTCTTCGTAGAGAAGTTTCCGGGTAAGTCGCTTTACGCTGTGAAGGCCAACCCCTCGCCCGCGCTGATTGCGCTGTTGTGGGACAATGGCATTACGCATTTTGACGTGGCATCGCTGACCGAGGTGCGGTTGGTGCGCGAGAACGCGCCGGAAGCCACTTTATGCTTCATGCATCCCGTGAAAGCTGAAGAGGCGATCCGCGAAGCTTATTTTGAGCATGGTGTGCGTATCTTCTCGCTCGACACAGCAGAAGAACTGGAAAAGATCGTCCGTGCAACCGAGGGCGCTACGGACCTGACCTTGTGCGTGCGCATTCGTGTCTCGTCCGATCATAGTAAGCTGAGCCTCGCCTCCAAATTTGGCGCTGACCCAGCCGACATGAAGCAGTTGCTGATCGAAACGCGGCAGGTGGCTGATGCTTTGGGCATTTGCTTCCATGTGGGCAGCCAAGCCATGACGCCCTCTGCCTATACCGAAGCGATGGAACGCGTGCGCGCGGCAATTGTCGGTTCGGGCGTTACGGTGGACGTGGTGGATGTCGGCGGCGGCTTCCCGAGCGTGTATCCGGGCATGGAGCCACCCGCGATGACCGCCTATTTCGACGCCATTCAGCGCGCCTATGAAGATTTGCCGGTCAGCTATTCGTCTGAGCTCTGGTGTGAGCCGGGCCGGGCGCTGTGCGCGGAATATTCCTCGCTGATCGTGCGTGTTGAAAAGCGCCGCGGGGCAGAACTGTACATCAACGATGGCGCTTATGGTGCCTTGTTTGATGCGGCGCATGTTGGCTGGCGCTTCCCCGTTGCGCTGCTGCGCGACGAAGAATCAGACACCAAGGATATGCCGTTCAGCTTTTACGGCCCGACCTGCGACGATATGGACCATATGGCTGGCCCCTTCCTGCTGCCTGCGGACGTCCAGCCCGGCGATTATATCGAAATTGGGATGCTGGGCGCCTATGGCTGCGCGATGCGCACGGGCTTTAACGGCTTTACCAATGGCGCGACCTATGAGGTGAGTGATGAGCCCATGGCCTCGCTCTATCTCGACCAGACGGATGACCAGCTTTCGTCAAATGTTGTGAAGCTGTAATCCTCTCACCATGATTTTTCTCAAACCCTCCCCACCCCCTCCCCGCGATGGGAGGGGCATTGATATGGAGTTCGTTATGACCGACCAGATCAACGCCCAACGCAAGGCTGAACTGCTTTCGACGACTGTTGAGCATATTGATATCAAGAGCTTTGATGCCCGCCCGATCATCGACCAGATGGGCAAGATGAGCTTTACGAGCCGCGATTTGGCGCGCGCCACGGGCATCTACAACCAGATGCTGTCGGACAAGGATTGCACCATCTTTCTCGTCATCGCAGGCTCTACCTCGGCGGGCGGCTGTATGGACCTTTATGCAGAGCTGGTGCGCAACAACATGGTTGATGCGGTGGTGGCGACCGGGGCCACTATTGTCGACATGGATTTCTTTGAAGGACTTGGCCACAAACACTATCAAGCCAAAGAAATCCCTGATGATGATACGCTGCGCTCGCTGTATATCGACCGCATTTACGACACCTATATTGACGAAGAGCAGCTTCAGGATTGCGACTTCACGATCAACAAGATCGCGAATGAGCTGGAGCCCAAGGCCTATTCCAGCCGCGCCTTCATTCGCGAAATGGGCCGCTATTTGTCGGAACATGGCAAGAAGGAAAACAGCCTCGTCAAGCTTGCTTATGAGCATGACGTGCCAATCTTTTGCCCCGCCTTTGTTGATAGTTCAGCAGGCTTTGGCTTGGTGAAGCATCAGGTGGATCAGATGAAGGCGGGCAAGCCCTATCTGATGATTGATGCGGTGGCGGACTTCCGCGAACTGACCGACATCAAAATCCAGGCCGGGGAATCGGGCCTGCTGATGATCGGCGGCGGCGTGCCCAAGAACTTCATTCAAGACACCGTCGTGTGTGCTGAAATTCTGGGTCATGAAGATGTGGCCGTGCACAAATATGCCGTGCAGATCACCGTGGCGGATGTGCGCGACGGGGCGTGTTCGTCCTCCACGCTGCAAGAGGCGGCCAGCTGGGGCAAGGTGAACACGGGCATCGAGCAGATGGTGTTTGCCGAAGCAGGGTCCGTCATGCCGCTGCTGGCGTCTGACGCCTATCATCGTGGTTTCTGGAAGACCCGTGAGAAGCGCAGCTGGGCGAAGCTGTTCGCATAAGTCACGCGACACGCACAAAATTAAAAGCCCCGGCCAATGGCTGGGGCTTTTTTTGTATCCCTGCCATCAGGGCAGTTTTGCTTGACCACCGGACTCAAGGCAGGCAGCTTGGCCTTCCACAACAAGTCGCAAGGCATGAGGAGGGGAGAATGGGATCACCAATTTTGGCGCCAGCAGCCGTGCTGGTGCTATGGTCCGTTGTCATGCTCTATTGGATGGCGGGCACACGCTTGCCGGCCATGGCCAAGCTGGGCAATGATCTGAAAAATTCAAAACCCGGCGGACGCGGGCAGGATCTTGAGGGCCGCGTGCCTGATAGCGTCAGCTGGAAATCGCATAACTATACGCATTTGATGGAACAGCCGACGCTGTTTTACGCCGTTGTCGCCATTCTTGCCCTCGCAGGGGCAGGCGATGGGCTGAATGCCCAGTTGGCCTGGGGCTATGCGGGCTTACGCATCGCACACAGCCTGTGGCAATCTTTGGTCAACACCATTCCGGTGCGCTTTACGCTGTTTCTCGCATCCTCGCTGTGCCTCACGGTGCTGGCAATCAATGCGGTCCGCGTGACGCTGGCCATTTAAATTCAACAAGCAAATGGAGGGGACTATGGATATGACTGCTGAAATTTTGAAACCTTTGGCGGTGCTCGCCGCGTGGACGATGGTGATGTGGGTCTGGATGTATGCCACTCGCTTGCCCGCCATGACGGCCGCAAAGCTGGATCCAGATGAGTTGGTTCGCCAAGGCGGCAAGACGCTGGACCAGCTGCTGCCTGCGCAAACCCAGTGGAAAGCGCATAATTACAACCATCTTCATGAAGCGCCGACGGTGTTTTATGCCGTGGCACTTGCACTTGCCATCATGGGACAGGGCGATGGCCTTAACGCCACGCTGGCTTGGGCTTATGTCGGCCTGCGCATCGTCCACTCACTGGTGCAAGCAACCATCAATAAGGTGATGATCCGCTTCCTGCTCTTCAGTCTGTCGAGCTTGGTGCTGATTGCTCTTGTCGTCCACACCGTGATGGCGGCGTTTCACGGCTAATCAGGCTGTTTAAGCCTTTGTAAAAGCGGCGGCCAGTTCCACATGGGTAGACCAGCGGAACTGGCCGACCGGCTGAATCCAATCCAAGCTATACCCACCCGCCACAAGCTGCGCTGCATCGCGCGCAAAAGTGGACGGGTTGCAGCTGACATAGGCGATTTTGGGCACAGCAGATTGCGCCAAGGCCTCAATCTGCTCTTTCGCCCCAGCGCGCGGCGGATCAAGCACCACAGCCTCAAATTGATTTAACTCGGCAACTGATAAGGGCCGCCGAAACAAATCGCGATGCTCTGCCTGCACATGGCGGCCAGCACGATTGGCGGCCATTTGCAGCGCGAGAATGGCGTCTCGCGCACCTTCAGCCGCCGTCACATGGCCTGTCAGTGATAGGGCAAAGGTGCCCAGACCGGCAAAGAGATCCGCCGTTTTACTGGCCTCGCCCACAGTCTCATGCACTGCTGCCACCAAGACCGCCTCACCATCGGCTGTCGCCTGCAAAAAGGCCCCTTCGGGCAGTGGCACGGCAATCCCCCCGAGCGTGATGGTGACGGGATCAGGCTCCCACCGCGCGGCGGCGCCAAAGCCTTCGTCAATCGAAAGCCGGGCAAGTTTATGTGTGCGCGCAAATTGGCTCAGCGCGTCCGCAGCCGCCAGCCCGTCTGCCTCCACCCCTGCAATAAGCAGGTCCACGCCCTGATCCGCCATTGTCATGCGGATCGTGGCGCCGCGCCTATCGGCAATGAGCTGCGCCAACAGCGCACGCAATGGCCGGACCAACGCTGCCAAATCAGGGTGCATGACGGGGCATTGGGCCAGATCAACAATCCGATTGGTTTTGGCCGCGCTAAAGCCCAGCAAAATCTGTTTACCCCGCCGTTCTGCCCGCATGGCAACACGACGACGGCTTTCAGGCGGCGACATATGCGCTGGGCGCAACATGATATTGGTCAGGCCCTGCGCCGCCAGGGCCGAGAGAATGCGATCCGCCACAAACTCTGCGCGCGCGGCATCATCAACATGTTGCAATTGGCAGCCGCCGCACTCCGGCACATGGCGGCAGACAGGGGCAATATGGCGTGGTCCGGGCGTAATCTGGCCATCGGCCGCCAACATATCCCCCGGCGCAGCCCCGGCCGCATAGCGGCCAGAAGCCGTCACCCCATCGCCCCGCGCGGCAAGCTTAACAATCAGATCACCGCTCATCTTGTGCTTTCTGCAACAGCTGTTGGAAGCGCCAGCAGCATATCATCCGCAATCAAGGCAGGGCCTGCCAAGGCAGCCGCCCGTTTATGAAGCCAAAGGGCAGCTTGCGCAGCCGCGAGCGGCGCTAAACCGCGCGCGAGCATGGCCCCGGCAATGCCCGCCAGCACATCGCCCGTGCCAGCGCTTGCCAGCCAAGGCGTGCTGCCTGCACTTAGCAAAGCGGAGCCATCCGGCGCAGCCACCACGCTATCGGCCCCTTTAAAGATGATCGTCGCGCCCGATTGGGCCGCAGCATGGCGTGCTCGATCGATCTTAGTACCGCCGCCTGCATCGCCAAATAGCGCCGCAAACTCCCCCGCATGGGGGGTCAGCAAGGTCGGCGCGGTCCGCTGCCGCAGCACGGCCGGTTCAACAAGGTGCAGTGCATCGGCATCCAGCACGATCGGAACGGGCGTCGCCAGTGCAGCGGCCAGCTTTAGTCGTGCCGAAGAATCGCGGCCAAGGCCGGGGCCAATGACTAAGGCAGCAAGGCGGGGATCGCTCAGAACCTCGGTAAATGCGCGATGGACAATCGACAGCGGCAGGCCAGCCACCTGCCCATCTGCCACCATCACATAGCCTGCCCCAGCGCGCGCGGCGGCAACTGCACTCAGGCTGGCGGCACCCGCCATCTGTCCGACAATGATGGCAACAAGCCCGCGTGTATATTTGTGATCGCGCGGCCCCGGTGGCGGCAAATGCGGTCGTCCTGCGACATGGCAATGGCTGTCCGCTGCAATGCCAATATCGGCGCAGACGATATGGCCGCACAAATGCGCGGCAGGTTGCAAAAGATGGGCTGGTTTCAACGCGCCAAGCGCGATCGTGACATTGGCAGAAATTGCCCCCAAGGCCCCGCCATCATCCGTCCCCACACCACTTGGCAGGTCCGCTGCAATGACCATGCTGGCCCCTGCCCGCAGGGATGCTAATCTGGCTGCAAGGTCATCCGCCAAGGGCCGCGTGAGCCCAGTTCCAAACAGGCAATCGAGCAGCACGGGCGCAGGCACTGCCTGAGCCAATGGTTCCACCACCCCCTGCCAGCCTTGGGCCGCCCGCTGGGCAACATCGGTTGTCGGGGAGGCAAGGGCGGCCAAGCGCACCTCCAGCCCCTTGTCGCGCAACAGCCGCGCAGCGACATAGCCATCGCCGCCATTATTGCCCGGCCCGCACAAGACCAGCACGGGCTGGCCGCTGCCAAAGCGCCAAACGGCCTCAGCCAAAGCGTGCCCGGCCCGCTCCATCAAAAGATCTGCGCTGACGCCCCCAGCAATCGCTGCGGCCTCGGCCGCCCGCATTTCTGCGGCGGTCAAAATAGGTCCCGTCAGCGGCGTCAATCAGATATCCGCATAAACATGGCTCTCAGCCTTGGCGCCGGGGTGCGTGACAGCCCCTTGATAGGCAGGGCCAACATTTTGGGCATAGCGCCACAACGCGCCTGACCCATAATCATTGGTGCGGGGCGTCCACGCCTTTTTCCGCTCTGCCAACACCTCCGGCGCGACCAGCAAATCAATTGTGCCTTTTTCGGCATCAATCTCAATAAGGTCGCCATTTTCAACCAAGGCAATGGGGCCACAGTCTGCTGCCTCTGGCCCAACATGGCCAATGCAGAAGCCGCGCGTGGCGCCAGAGAAGCGACCATCAGTGATCAGAGCCACTTTCTCGCCCATGCCAAGGCCATAGAGCGCCGCGGTGGTCGAGAGCATCTCACGCATGCCGGGGCCGCCCTTGGGCCCTTCATAGCGAATGACGACGACTTGGCCTTCCTGAATTTGCCGCGCTTCAACTGCAGCAAAAGCCTCTTCTTCACAATCAAAGACAATTGCCGGTCCCTTGAACTGAAGCCGCGCCATGCCGGCGACCTTCACGATCGCGCCATTGGGAGCAAGCGACCCACGCAGGCCGACGACGCCGCCTGTCGGCGACAGCGGCTTGGTTGCGGGGTAGATAACTTTCTGGTCCGGGTTCCAGGTGATTTCATCAATATTCTCACCCAGCGTCTTGCCGGTGACGGTCAAGCAATCGCCCTTCAAATAGCCTTCGGACAAGAGCGACTTCATCAGCATATAAACGCCGCCAGCCTCATACATATCCTTGGCGACATAATTTCCGCCGGGCTTCAAATCGGCCATGTAGGGCGTGGTTTTAAAGATTTCGGCAACATCAAACAGATCAAACTCAATCCCCGCTTCATGCGCCATTGCGGGCAAATGCAGCGCGGCATTGGTGGAGCCGCCCGTGGCGGCCACAACGCGCGCCGCATTTTCAAACGCATCACGCGTGCAGATATCCCGCGGACGCAGATTGCGGGCGAGCAATTCCATCACTTGGACGCCCGCTGCGTGCGCAATTTGGTCGCGCGTGGTGTAGGGGGCAGGTGCCATGTTGGAATTGGGAAGCGACAGGCCAATGGCTTCCGCCACACAGGCCATGGTGTTCGCGGTATATTGGCCACCGCACGCGCCATGCCCCGGGCAGGCTGCCTTTTCGAGCGCGTGGACTTCGGACAAGGGGCAATTGCCCGCGGCATATTTGCCAACCACTTCGAACACATCGACGACGGTGATGTCGCGGTCTTGATAGCGGCCGGGCAGGATGGACCCACCATAGACAAAGATCGACGGCACATTGAGGCGCAGCATCGCCATCATCATGCCAGGCAGCGACTTGTCACATCCCGCAAAGCCCACCAGCGCATCATAGCAGTGCCCACGCACCGACAATTCCACAGAGTCGGCAATGACTTCGCGGCTGACCAGCGAAGATTTCATCCCCTGATGGCCCATTGCAATGCCATCGGTCACCGTAATGGTGTTGAACCGGCGGGAGAGGCCACCCGCTTCATCGACGCCGCGCCGGGCGACATCGGCCTGATGATCCAGCGCGGTATTGCAGGGGGCGGAATCATTGCCGGCAGACACAACGCCGACAAAGGGGCGGGCAATCTGCTCTTCGGTCAGGCCCATTGCATAATAATAGCTGCGATGCGGCGCGCGTTCCGGCCCCACAGACACGTGGCGGCTGGGAAGTTTGGACTTATCGAACTGGTGCGTCATGCTGGCCTCGGCAACGGCAAGGGGTTGAAGGGACGGACTGTTCCCTAAACGCCCCCGCCGCGCCTGCAAAGCCAGCAAATTACGCAAATGCTGCTTTCTGGCAGCATAAGTGACGAAAAAAGAGCGAATTACTTCCCGCGAGAGGCCTTTGCCTTGCGGCCAAGGCCAATATTGCGGGCCGCCGTGCTACGCTGTTCCGCCAGGGCCGGCGCGTTCATCGGATAATCTGCCGGCAAGCCCCATTTGGTGCGGTATTGATCGGGCGTCATGCCATATTGCGTCTTCAAATAACGCTTTAACATCCGCAGTTTCTTACCGTCTTCCAAGCAGACAATATAGTCCCGCTTGACTGACGACTTAATGGGAACTGCGGGCTCAGCACGCGGTGCTTCTGGGGCCTTTTGGCCATCAAGCTCCTGCAGCGCTGTGTAGACTTCACGCAGAAACGCGGGAACATCACTCACCGCAACGGGATTGTTCCCGACATGTGCAGTGACGACATCGACCGCATAACGAAGCAGCTGTTGTTCAGATTGTTCCATTGTCTTATCTTTCTAAACCAAGGTCTTAGCAGATATGCCCAAATCTGTCATATCGCAATAGCGAACTACCTCCTTTGCTTTATATCAGCCGATATTTCTCACTGAATGTTGAACAGACTTGACTTTTATGCACTGATATACTCAAATATGTTTCTTGTAGATATAATCAAAATTAAATAGAGTTGGTTATATTTACGCGTTTCAGTTAAATGTTTGGCCAGATTCAATGTTTTGGATCAAATGGTCGTGTTTTGTAGCGAGGCGTGCTTGTGGACCAGGATTTTATTATAAATTTGTCAGCAGATATCGTATCTGCGCATGTCAGCAATAATAGCGTGGACGCAGCAGATGTGCCTGTGCTTATTCACTCTGTTCATGCGGCACTCATCAACATCGTAGAGGGGAATAAGGCGCAGCCTTTGGCGCGCAAGCCCGCGGTGCCAATTGCCTCCTCAATTCAGAAGGATGCCATCACATGCCTTGAATGTGGCGTGTCGATGAAATTGTTGAAGCGGCATTTGGCGGCAGAACATGGCCTTTCCCCGCGGGACTATCGTGCACGCTGGGCGTTAGGGGATGATTATCCTCTCGTCGCGCCCACTTATGCCGCCCGGCGGCAGGCGCTGGCAGTTCAAATGGGCTTGGGCAAAGCGCCGCACCCCAAACGGGGCCGCCCGCGGAAATACCCCATTCAAGCCTAAGGCACCGGGGCAGGCGGCAAGGCAGGGGTCAACTTATTCTGTGGCCCCTGTCGGCTTCACCCTTTTCATTGCGCTGTTAGCGCGTTAGCCTTTGTTCATCAAAAGGGGAGGCTGGCCGATGGCAGGCAAGCGGCGGTATATAGCAGGCGGATGTATTGGCCTTGTTCTTGGAGCGGGCCTTGCATGGTATGCCACAGGGCGCGCCTTTAAAGATGGCGCCGTGCGCAATGGCCCTTGGTCAACATCGCTAAACTATGGCGTGGCCTCTGCCGATGCTTTGACGCGCGCGGCCGTGGCCCGGCGCGGCCTTCTTGCCTTGCCCAAAACGGAAACAGTCTATTGGGCCGCAACCCGGGACAGCGCAGGCGCGCTGTTGGATGGCAGTTGCACCTATCGGCTTTCTGGAAAAGCCGTGGACAGCCGCTGGTGGAGCATCACCCTCTATGACTCGCAAGGCTATTTACAGGCCAATTCGGCGCGCCTCTGGTCGTTTAGCGGCGCCACGCTGACTGCGGAGGAAGCACAAAAAGGCTGGCAAGTCACGATCGCGCCCAGCCGGCCTCGCACTGGCCATTGGTTGCCCAGTTTGGCCGGCCAGCCTTTTGAGCTGACGCTGCGTATGTATAACCCCGGCGCTCAATTTATGACGTCGCCAGGCACCGCAGATCTGCCCAGACTGACCAAGGAGAGCTGCGCATGACTCGCTGGATCGGACCCTTGCTTGTCGCCATCGCTGCTGCTGTGCTGGGATGGTATGGCAGCCTTGCCCTTGCCACCTATGGGCTGATGGACGTCGCCATGCGGCGCGTGGCCGCAGAGGGCGGCGTGAATGTGATGCGTCACGGCGCATTGCCAACGGCTGAGAATCAACCAATTGTTCGGCCAAGCCCAGATTTGGTATATTCGTCCTGCGCTTATGATCTGAGCAAAGGCCCCGTGCTCATCAAAATCACGCCAGCGCCAGACCGGTATTCCTCGCTCAGCATTTTTGATGCGCGCACCGATGTGGTGTTTGTCCGCAATGATCAGCAAGCTGGGGGCAAACCCTATCAGATTATTCTGGCGCGCACCGACCAAGCTGTGCCCAAAGGGGCCGAGGTGGTGCGTGTTGACTATGACCGGGGGATTGCGCTCATCCGGCTATTGCTGCGCCGTTCCGCGGAAATTGGCCCGCTTGACCCCGTTCGGCGCCAATCAAGCTGTCAGGCGCTCTAACACAAGGACTGCAAAAGTCGCGATAAACTAAGCGGATGCTTTTAGAAAAGGTCGCACGCTCAATTTATTTCAAGGGCTTAGCGGATTGCGACGCCAATGCCTGATCCAGCGCCTTTTCCGCCAATAGCAGCGCCCCGATGGCCCCTGCATTATCGCCATGCACTGGTCGACAAATTTGGTGCTGGGCACGTCCGGGAAGATAGTCGGCGTCCAGCCGGGCTGCCTGCGCGCGGACAAGCTCGAGCAGACCGGGGGTCTGCATCACGCCGCCGCCCAGAACCACGCGATGTGCCGACAGCGTTGCAAAAATCATATGGCAAAGTTGCGCCAGATACTCTGCAATAAGCCCGCGCGCCTCATGATCTGGCGGAAGATCAGAGAGATTTTTGCCCCAGCGCGCGAAAATGGCGGGACCAGACGCCAATCCTTCCAGACAATCGCCGTGATAGGGGCAGATTCCGGCAAAGTTGCGGTCATTTTGCGGCCGGCGCGGGTAGATATGGCCCATTTCGGGGTGGGCAGCACCATGCACTGGGGCGCCCTTCACCACCACACCCCCGCCAATACCTGTGCCAATGGTTACATATGCAAGGCACGTGTCCGCCAACTGGTTCTGGGCTTCGGCCATGGCCGCGGCATTCACATCTGTGTCAAAGCCAATCGGGACGCCAAATTGCCGAGCGAAAAAGCCGGCAAGGTCACAATGGGACCAGTCTGGCTTTGGCGTTTGCTGAATATGCCCCCATGTCGGGGAGGCCGGGTTGATGTCAACGGTGACGGTTACGCCGATTTCGTGGTGGGCAACAGCTTTGCCAATGACGGACGTGGCTGGGCCTATCTTGTCTTTGGCGGCGCTCACAGTGGAAATCCGTCGCTCAGGCCAACCGCCACCACTGTGACGTCTTCAACGGGCACTGCCGTAACTGCGGCTACCGATGGCAACCAAACCACATCTTTTAGTAACGATGGTCTGATCTTTGCGCTGTCACAAGCCGCTGCGGTTGATGGCATGACGTTAACGACAGCGGCAAGCA
>RFZB01000042.1 GCA_009920915.1 Sphingomonadaceae bacterium
CGTCGGGCAGCGGCACGATCTGCCACGGCTGACCGGATGGGCGCAAAGACCGAGGATTATTATGAGCGCGTTGCCCTGCGCTTTCGCGATATGGCCGCGGCAGAGGCAGATCGGTTTCGGCTGATTGATGCCATGGGCACGCCAGAGGCCGTCTCAGCGCGGCTAATGGCGGCGTTGGATGATGTGTTGTGAGCTTAATCCACGGGCATGATGCGCCTTTGGCCGCCTTTCGGGCGGCTATGCATGGGCCGCGTTTGCACCATGCCTGGCTGCTGACAGGGCCGGAAGGCGTTGGCAAGTTTACCACGGCGATGCAATTTGCGCGGCGCTTGCTGGCCGAGGGCATGGGTCTGGACCGGGAAACGCCGGGCCTCGACGTGCCCTTTGCCCATCCCGCTGCCAAGCTGCTTGAGGCGTGGAGCCACCCGGATTTCGCGCTGCTGGATCGCTTGCCCAAGGATGACAAGGTCGCCACAGGCAAGCCGCGCACTGAATGGGCAAGGGATGAAGAGCGGGCACGCAGCATCCGCACCGATCAGGTCCGCGCGCTCAACCCGCTCTTTGCAACAGCCCCGTCCATGTCATCGCGTCGCGTTGTCGTGATTGATGACGCAGAGACGCTCGAAGTCAGTGCCGCCAATGCGCTGCTGAAGCGGTTGGAAGAACCGCCTGCAGGAACCATTTTTCTGTTGGTTGCGCACAGTGCGGGGCGTCTCTTGCCCACCATCCGATCGCGCTGTCGCGTGCTGCGGTTTGAAGCGCTGGACGATCAGGCGATGCGCGCGGTGCTGCAGGGGGCGTTGCCAGAGGCTTCGGGCGCTGAAATGGCGGCGTTAATTGCCCTGGGGCAGGGGTCCCCCGGGCGGGCGCTGCGCTTTGCCGGGCTTGACCTTGCAGGGCTAGACCGTTCGTTGGAAGACCTTGCCCAGCATGGTGACCCGCAAAATGCCCGGCGATTGGCACTGGCCCAGCAGTTAAGTGGCAAGGCCGCCCAAGCCCGCTATGAGGCCTTTTTGCAGCGTGTGCCCAGCTTTATTGCAACGGTGGCCCGCACCCGGTCCGGCGACCAGCTAAAGCTTGCCCTTGATCAGTGGGAAAAAGCCCGCACTCTGGCGGCTATTGCCGTTCCGACCTCGTTAGAGGTTCAAAATACAGTCTTTACGCTTGCCGGACACGTCGCGGCGCTTGCTCAAAACGGCACATCCGCTAAAGCCTGAGCCATGTCTGGCGAACCCTTTTATATCACAACCGCAATTGCCTATCCCAATGGGCGTCCCCATATCGGCCATGCCTATGAGGCTATTGCGACCGATGCCATTGCGCGCTTCCAACGCCTGATGGGCCGCGATGTCCGGCTGGTGACGGGCACCGACGAACATGGCCTGAAAATGGTGCAAACGGCACGCAGCGCAGGGCGTGATACGCTCGACTTTGCGGATGAAATGTCCTCTTATTTCAAAGAAATGTGTCAAGTTTTGAATATCTCTTATGATCGTTTTTGCCGCACGACTGAAGATGCGCATAAAAAGGCCAGCACGGCTTTGTGGGAAGCCATGGCGGCCAATGGCGACTTGTATCTTGATCGCTATGAAGGCTGGTATTCGGTTCGTGACGAAGCCTTTTATGATGAGAGTGAACTGGTCGACGGGGAAGGGGGGCAGCGCCTCTCGCCGCAAGGCACACCAGTTGAATGGACCACTGAGGAAACTTGGTTTTTCCGTTTGTCCAAATATCAGGAGCCTTTGCTCCAGCTTTATCGTGATAATCCGGACTTTATTCGCCCTGAAAGCCGCCGGAATGAGGTGCTGCGCTTTGTGGAAGGCGGTTTGAAGGATCTAAGCGTCTCGCGCACCAGCTTTGATTGGGGCGTGCCCGTCCCGGGATCTCCCGGCCATGTCATGTATGTCTGGGTCGATGCGCTGACGACCTATATGACCGGCATCGGCTATCCCGACAAAACAGGTGATTTTGCGCGCTTTTGGCCTGCCAATGTGCATATTATTGGCAAGGATATTGTGCGCTTCCACACGGTTTACTGGCCGGCGTTCCTGATGTCCGCCAAATTGCCCTTGCCGCAACAGGTGTTTGGCCACGGATTTTTGCTGAGCCGTGGCGAGAAAATGTCGAAATCCTTGGGCAATGTTGTCGATCCCATGGATTTGGCACAGCATTTCGGCGTCGATGCCTTGCGCTATTTCCTGATGCGCGAGGTCAGTTTTGGACAGGATGGCAGCTATAGCGCCGAAGCGATTGTGACGCGCGTAAATGCTGAGCTGGCGAACAGCTTTGGCAATCTCGCGCAACGAACATTATCGTTCATTTTTAAGAATTTGGATGGTGCTCTTCCAACCGAAGGTGAAGATACACCAGAAGATGCTGAATTATTGACGCTTGTGCATCAGGCCTGCGCCAATGATGTGCCGCGTGACTTTGCAGCCTTTGCTTTTTCACAAGGGCTAGATGCGTGGATGCGCGCCGTATTTGCCTGCAACCAATATATTGATGCGCAAGCGCCCTGGACGCTGCGCAAGACTGACCCGGTACGAATGGCTGTCGTGCTGCGGACTTTGGTGAAGGCCATTCGCGATCTGACATTGGCTGTCCAACCTATTATTCCAACATCAGCGGGCAAAATGCTCGACCAATTGGGAATTCCAGCGGGCGACCGCGATTATGCAGCTTTTGCTGACAGCGACTGGTATGATCGTTTGACAGGCGCAGGCTTCCGCTTAGACGCGCCTGCGCCGTTATTCCCGCGGCTCGAGCTTCCGGCGGATGACAACGCCTAATGTTCATCGATAGCCATTGCCACCTCAACTATAAGGGCCTGATTGAGGATCAGGATGCGGTCTTGGCGCGCGCGGCGGCGGCGGGCGTGTCAGGCATGCTGAATATCTCCACCCGGCGTCGAGAATGGGATGCGATTATCGCAACCGCGCAAAAAGCACCGAATATCTGGGCGACCATTGGCATTCATCCGCATGAGGCAGATGATCATGCGGATGTGGACACTGCTTTATTGGTCAACGCCGCAGCGCACCCCAAGGTCATTGGCATTGGGGAGACGGGCCTCGATTATTATTATGATCACAGTGATCGCGACCAGCAACGGACTAGCTTTCGGGCGCATATTGCCGCCGCACGCGAAACGGGCCTGCCACTGATTGTCCACACACGCGATGCCGAAGAAGATACAGCGCAGATCCTGCAAGAGGAAATGGGGAAGGGGGCCTTTCCCGGCGTCATTCACTGCTTCACGGCCAGTCAAGAGTTCGCCGATATTGCGCTGAATTTAGGGCTTTTTATCTCGATTTCGGGCATTGTCACCTTTAAGAACGCAGCGGATTTACAGGCAACTGCGGCCACCATTCCGGCGGACCGACTGCTGATTGAAACGGACAGCCCGTTTTTGGCGCCTGTGCCGCATCGCGGAAAAAGCTGTGAGCCTGCTTTTGTCGCGGATACGGCCCAGTTTCTGGCCACACTTCGCGGTATATCAATAGAAGATTTGGCCCAGCAAACCCGAGACAATTTCTTCCGATTATTCTCAAAGGCCGCCAACTAATGGCAGATGTGGCCGGCAATTTGGTCCTGCTGGTCCTGATGATTGGGCTGGTTCTCTCAAGCCTGTTGGCCCGGCGCTTACCAATGTCTCAAATGATGAAAATGTTGGCCGCTTGGGCATTGATTTTCCTCACAATTTTTGTGCTCTTCAGTTTCCGTGCGGAAGTGAAGATGGTTTGGGATCGCGTGAAAGCTGAGGCTGGGTTTGGCACGCAAGTTCAGGCCGATGGAACCGTACGGATCACCAAATCCGCAGATGGGCATTTTCATATCCTGGCCGACGTCAATGGCCATCCTGTTGAATTTCTGGTGGATAGCGGTGCCACAACAACGGCTTTGTCTGCCGCAGATGCCGCAAAAGCGGGTGTTCGGACGCCGCAGCTTGCATTTCCGGTGATTGTCTCCACCGCCAATGGCCAAGCTGAGATGCAGCGCGGCCGTGTTGACCGGCTGGCGATTGGCCCAATTGTCCGTGACGATCTTGGCGTGCTCATTTCCGATCGCCTGGGCGGGACCAACTTATTGGGCATGAACTTCCTGTCCACGCTAAAAGGATGGCGCATTGAAGGGGATGTGATGATTTTAACGCCCTGACGAAAATGCCGGAATTCTGAGCCGGGGGGCTTTGTTCACGGATCAACATCAGATTATATTTTACATAATATATATTATCGGGTTTATAGATATAGGAAAAAAGGCGGGTCTCATCAGCCCGCCCTTCGCATTCTTTTCGGTTAAAACGCTTCTACGGGCAATGCCATCAGCGTTTCCGCACCCGCTTCCAATTTCCGGCGCAGCGAAAGCGTGTCTGGCAACATCCGCTCTGCATAGAAACGCGCGGTCACCAATTTGGCGTTCATATAGTCTGTGTCGCTCTTGCCGTGCTGCAAGGCCTTATCCGCGGCAACGGCCATGCGCAGCCACATCAGGCCAATCGCCACCAGCCCCATCATGTGCATATAGGCCACGGACCCGGCACCCGCGTTATTGGGGTCTTTCATGCCATTGGCCATCAACCACATGGTTGCTGCCTGCAAATCCCCCAATCCAGCCTCCAGCGCTGCTGCAAGGCCCACGGTGGCTGGATTGGCTTTGGCGGCGGCACATTCTTGCGCCACAATGCCGAAAAACGCCTGAACACCACGCCCACCATGCGCGGGCAGCTTACGACCCACCAGATCCAATGCCTGAATGCCATTGGCGCCTTCATAAATCATCGCAATGCGCGCATCGCGGACATATTGGCTCATGCCCCATTCTTCGACATAGCCGTGCCCGCCAAAGACCTGCTGCATATTGGTGCAGACTTCATAGCCCTTATCCGTGCCATAGCCCTTGATGACCGGCGTCAGCAGCGACAGCAGATCATCCGCCAATTGGCGTTCTTCCTCGGTCGGGGCTTTATGCGCGAGGTCAGACTGTATACCGCCCCACAGGCACAGGGCGCGCATCCCCTCGGTAAAGGCCTTGGCCTCCATCAGCATCCGGCGGATATCAGGATGAACGAACAGCGTATCCGCCTTCTCGTTCGCGTCCTTCGCGCCCGTCAGGGATCGGCCTTGGCGGCGATCCTTCGCATATTGCACAGCATTTTGATACGCGCCTTCGGCTTGTGCCAAGCCCTGCACACCAACGCCAAGCCGTGCGATGTTCATCATCACGAACATACCGGCAAGGCCCTTATTTTCCTCGCCCACCAAATAGCCTGTCGCACCATCATAATTCATGACGCAGGTGGCACTGCCGCGAATGCCCATTTTGTGCTCAATCGCACCGCAGCTAACGGCATTTTTTGGCCCCAGAGAGCCATCGGCATTGACCAGATATTTGGGCACAATGAACAGCGAGATGCCCTTGGTGCTGTCTGGCGCGCCCGGCGTTTTGGCGAGCACCAAGTGAACGATATTTTCGGTCAGATCCTGATCACCACCTGAAATGAAAATCTTGGTGCCGGTAATTTTATAGCTGCCATCGGCTTGAGGTTCGGCCCGCGTGCGGATGAGGCCCAGATCGGTGCCGCAATGCGGCTCTGTCAGGTTCATGGTGCCGGCCCAATCACCTGAAATCATCTTGGGCAGATAGGTCCGCTTTTGCGCGTCAGACCCCGCCACCAAAATCGCCGATACGGCCGCCCCTGCAAGGCCCGGATACATGGCAAAGGCTTGGTTGGCGGTTGCCTGAAATTCTTCCAGCGCGATGTTGAGGACATGGGGTAGCCCCTGCCCGCCAAATTCCGCTGGTGCGCCCAGCGTTGTCCAGCCAGCTTCGGCATAGGCCTTATACGCAGCCTTAAAGCCATCCGGCGTCCTCACGGTGCCATCGGCATGGCGTGTGCAGCCTTGTTCATCCCCCACGCGGTTCAGCGGAAAGAGAACCTCGGCCATGAATTTACCGCCCTCTTCCAAAATGGCATTCACCATATCAGGCGTGGCATTTTCAAAGCCCGGCAGATTGGAATAGCGGTCCAGCCCAATCACATGATCAAGCACGAAACGAACGTCACGCACGGGCGCTGCATATTGCGGCATATAATTTCCCTTTAACGAACCAGTTGGTCAGGATTTAAGCGTCGAACGCCGGATCCGCCTTTTTCACGAGATCAATAAACCGCGCGAGTTCATCAATATGCGCGTCAATATCGACCCGCTGGCGCTTGAGCAGAGCAATCCGCGCTTCGCATTTCTCAATGGTGACCTGACGTTGGGTGTGGCGACCATCCCCAATGTCGTACAAATCAATCATTTCGCGGATTTCCGACAGGCTAAAGCCCACGCGCTTTGCCCGCAAAATCCAGGCCAGACGGGCACGATCCCGCTTGGTATAGACGCGGGTTAGGCCACGCCGGATGGGCGAAATAAGCCCTTCATCCTCATAAAAACGAAGCGCCCGCGGCGTCACATCAAATTCTTCCGACAAATCGGAAATGGAATATTGGTGGCGGTCGCGCGGATCGGCGATCTCAACGGTGGCACTCGACATAGGGCAATCCTACTTTACGTTCACGTAAAGTCAACTCTCCCCCATGCGGGAAAAAGACGAAGGCCAGGCTTACCGGATCAGCTGATCGCCCTCGATAATCCGGTAAAAACAGCTGGTCGCGCCGGTATGGCAGGCTGGGCCAGCCGGACGACAGATCAGCCAGATGGCGTCCTGATCACAATCGATCCGCGCTTCGACCAGATGAAGGACATTGCCGCTCGTCTCGCCCTTGGTCCACAGGCTCTGGCGAGAGCGCGACCAAAATGTCGCTTTCTTGCTGGCCAACGTCTGGGCCAACGCCTCGGCATTCATATGGGCAACCATCAGCACTTGGCCCGAATCAGCATCGGTGCACACGGCCGTTAAAAGGCCATGCGCGTCAAATTTCGGGTCTAAGGTCAGTCTTGTCTCGCGAAGATCTGCCATGTTTTGCTCCCAAAAACTGCGCCCCCTGCCCCTAACGACCAATGTCAGAGAAAGAAAAGCAAATTTGATGGAAACACGGGAATGACAAGTGCGTGACCTGCGCCTATATGCCCGGGCGTCGGGCGCAACCACAGGCGAAGCAGCATGTTTTCCACCAATCCCTTTGATGATGACAAGCTGCGGGAAGAATGCGGCATTTTTGGCGTTTGGGGCGCGGATACTGCGTCGGCCATTGTCGCCTTGGGTCTTCACGCCCTCCAACATCGCGGGCAGGAAGCAGCGGGCATCACCAGTTGGGATGGCGCGCGGTTCCACTCCCACCGGGCCATGGGCCATGTGGCGGGTAATTTTGACCGGGATGAGATTATTCGCGGCCTGCCGGGCGATGTGGCGTGCGGCCATGTGCGCTATTCCACCACCGGAGAAACCTCGCTGCGCAATGTGCAGCCGCTCTTTGCCGACCTTGCCTCAGGCGGCTTCGCGGTTGCCCATAATGGCAATATTTCCAACGCGATGACTGTAAAGCGCGATCTGGTCCGCAGGGGCGCAATTTTCCAATCGACCAGCGATACCGAAGTGATCATTCACTTGGTCGCCACCAGCACCTATCGGACATTGCTCGATCGGTTCATTGATGCGCTCAAGCAGTTGGAAGGCGCTTATGCGCTGATTTGCATGACGCCCGAAGGCATGATTGCCTGTCGCGATCCGCTGGGCATTCGCCCGCTTGTTATGGGCAAATTGGGCGATGCATTTGTCTTTGCGTCTGAAACTGTTGCGCTCGATATTGTTGGCGCAGACTTTGAGCGCGAAGTGCTGCCCGGCGAAATTCTGATTGTGACTGAAGAGGGCGTCCGCTCAATCAGCCCCTTGGGCGAGGCACATCCCCGCCCCTGCATTTTTGAACATATTTATTTTGCCCGGCCTGACTCCATTACCGGCGGCTCAAGCATTTATTCGGTCCGCAAGGCGATTGGGGCGCAATTGGCCGTGGAAAACCCCGTTGCGGCGGATTTGGTTATTCCCGTGCCAGATAGCGGCACGCCCGCCGCAATTGGTTATGCCCAACAATCGGGAATTCCCTTTGAACTTGGAATTATCCGCTCGCACTATGTTGGCCGCACCTTCATTCAGCCCACGGATAATATCCGCCATCTGGGCGTAAAGCTGAAGCATAATGCCAACCGCGCCTTGATTGAAGGCAAGAGCATCGTGTTGATTGACGACAGCATTGTGCGCGGGACCACCAGCCTGAAGATTGTGCAGATGATGCGCGATGCAGGCGCGCGCGAAGTGCATATGCGCATTGCCAGTCCGCCCACCAAGCATAGCTGCTTTTACGGGGTTGATACGCCAGAGCGGGAAAAACTGCTGGCCGCCAACCATGATGTGGAAGGTATGCGCGCGTATATTCAGGCGGATAGCCTGTCGTTCATTTCCATTGATGGTCTGTATAAAGCTGTAGGCGAAGCCAAGCGGCATGAGCTGCGCCCGCAATATTGCGATGCCTGTTTCACGGGCCATTACCCGACCAAACTGACCGATCAGGACGAGGTCGATACCGTCAATCAACTGAGCCTGCTGGCCGAACGCGTGGTATGACAGAGACAAGTTTACACGGACAAATCGCGTTGGTGACTGGCGCAAGCCGAGGCATTGGCGCTGCCATTGCGGAAGCGTTGGCGGCCAAGGGCGCCCATGTTATCATTACAGCCCGCCAGTCAGACGGATTGGAAGCGGTGGAAGACCGCATTCATCAGGCCGGGGGCAGTGCCACCATCGCGCCAATGGACTTGAAAGATGCCGAGAGCATCGGGCGGCTGGCCCACGCTGTGACAGAACGCTGGGGCAAGCTGGATATCCTTGTGCTAAATGCTGCCATGCTGGGCACGTTGACGCCGCTCAATCATGCTGAAGCCCGCGAATTTGCGGATGTCTTCACGCTCAACGTCAGTGCGCAACAGGCGATGATTGCCGCTTTTGACCCGCTGTTGCGCAAGAGCGAAGCCCCCCGGATTGTGGGCATCACATCCAGCGTGGCGACCAGCCCGCGCGCTTTCTGGGGCGTTTATGGCGCTTCCAAGGCTGCATTTGAGGTGATGTTGTTGGCCTATGCCGAAGAGACCCGCAATGTTGGCCGATTTAAAGTTGCGATTATTGATCCGGGCGCCACGGCCACCAAGATGCGCGCCAAAGCCTATCCCGGTGAAGACCCTGCATCGTTAAAAACACCTAAAGTGGTGGGCGATCGCGTCGCTGAGCTGTTGGACAATGGCTATGAAACGGGGCACCGCGAGCGGGTTGAGGCTTAGGCCCCTTCCCCGCCCCAAGCGCCGTTAATGGTGGCTGTGATGCGCGGCCTCGGCATCGACTGCTGCCTGCACCGCGCGATAAAAATCCTCACGATCTTTGCCGACGCCATCTGGATCAGTTGCCGTGGGCCAATTGCCGTTGGAGGCAATCACCAGCTTGCGCTTGGGATCAATGAAGATGCCCTGCCCAAAAATCCCTTGGGCGGCAAAGCTGCCATCATCATTGGTCCACCATTGGAAGCCATAGCCACGGCCCGGTTGATCAATTTCAGCTTGCTTCGTCGTTGCTTGTGACAACCAATTGGCAGGCAAAACATCTTTGCCGCCGGCTTTGCCACCGCCCAGAATGAACATCCCAAAGCGCGCATAATCGCGCAGGCGCGCTGAAATACAGCATCCCGCAATTTCATGGCCCGTGCGGCCCAGCATCCAAATGGCATCCCCTTCCATCCCGAAGGGCGTCCAGATTTTCTCTGACAGATAGGATGAGAGAGTTTTGCCCGTGGCGCTGGAGACGAGCACGCCAATCAAATTGGTTTCACCCGTTTTATAGACCCATTTGGTGCCTGCAGGTGCCTCACGCGGCAGGCGCTTCATATAGCTAACGGTAATGTCCTCCCCCGGATCGGCCTGATGCCGATCAAACAGGGCGACGTCCGAATTGCGATCGGTATAATCTTCATTCCATTTGACGCCGGACGTCATCGTCAACAACTGGCGCACCGAGACATCGTCATAGGCCGATCCCCGCAGGTCCGGAATATAGGCCGACACTTTATCATCGAGGCTCTTGATATAGCCATCTTTAACCGCCGCCCCAACCAGCGTGGAGGTCAGCGACTTGGCGACCGAAAAGCTGGTCCAGCGCCCCTCCGGGCCATAGGCAAGTGCATATTTTTCAAAGCGGACTTTGCCATCTTGGATGATGATCAGCCCCGCATTGCGCTGCTTCGCCATATAGGCGTCCATATCGACTGCGATTTTTAAAGGGGCGCCCTGCGCAATGGGATGGGCTGTGCCGCCTGCGGGAATGACATTGACTTTGGTGATCGTCTCAGTCGCGCGGAAGGCGGCATCGCGCTGGTCTTGCGTCCAAAAAAGCACATCTCGATCCTTTGGCATGGGGACAGATGCTGACATTGGGGATTGGGCCGCCATGGGGCTGGTAAGCAACAAGGCCGTGGCCGCGATCATCCAGCAACGCATCTGTCATCCTCTCTCATCTCTTGGGTCGACCCTCAACGGCCGCCAGACGCGCAATAGATCAGATTATCGGCATTAAGATCAATGCCCTATTTTTCGCGGCTCGCCGCTTGTGCTGCCAAGGCGCGTTCGCGTGCAGCCTTATGGCCAATAATCTTGCGCGGATAATCGCGTGGGCGCACCCCAAATTCATCGGGATCATGGATATAGGGGCCTGACAGGCCCGCCAGCTCCGGAACCCATGTCTGGATATAACCCGTGGCATCAAATTTTTCGGATTGCGACAAGGGCGCCATGATCCGCGAGAAAATGGGCGCATCCACCCCTGTGCCCGCCACCCATTGCCAGTTTGACGCATTGGCCGCCGCATTGGCATCAACCAGAGTGTCCCAAAACCATTCTTCCCCCCGCCGCCAATCAATCAGCAAATGCTTGATCAGGAAAGATGCAGCAATCATCCGCACCCGGTTGTGCATCCAGCCCGTTGCCCAAAGCTCGCGCATCCCCGCATCAACAATGGGGTAGCCCGTGCGCCCTTGCGTCCACGCCTTAAAATCCGCGTCCGCCTCTGGCCCATCCCGCCAGACGAGGGCGTCAAAGGCTGGACGGCCATTGCGCACTGGATAGTCCGGGAATTGATCCAGCAAATTGGTTGCGTAATCGCGCCAGCCAACCTCGCGCAAAAAGGGTTCTGCTTTTGCGCCAGCTTCTTTCGAGGCGAGATGCCAGACTGTTGCCGGGCTTATCTCGCCAAAATGCAAATGGGGGGACAGGCGCGAGGTGCCCGTGATTGAGGGCAAGTTCCGCCGATCGTCATAATGGGTAATGATGGGAAGAAAGGCGCGCAATGCCTTGCCCGCTCCTGCTTCGCCGGGGGTCCAGACGGAAAAACCGCCAGCCCAGTTGGGCTGTGTTGGCAACAGGCCCCAATCCTCCAGCGCATCAGAAGTTACGCCCGAAATTGCCACAATACGCTCTGGGGCGGGCACAGGGCGTGGTGGGGGCATTTGGGACAGCAACTGCCGCCACCACGGCGTAAAGACCCGGTAGCGCCCGCCAGAGCCGCTCAAGATGCCATCGGGCGGGGCAAGCTGGTTGCCATGATGCAGCACAAGATTGGCCATTGCGGCCACATCTTCTTCCGCTTGTTTCCAACCGGGTTCATAATGGTGCAGCGCGTGGATCGTCTCAGCACCCGTCTCGGCCATCAGCGCATGGAGCACCGATGCGGACCGACCCCGGCGCAACACCAGATCCCCACCCTTTTCGCGCAACGATTGCCGCAGGCTGCTGAGCGAATGATGTAGCCACCAGCGGGCCGCACCGCCCATGGGCCGCAGCCCCGGCGTCTCTTCATCCAGAATATAAACCGCAAGAACAGGGCCCTGTGCGACCGCTGCAGCCAGTGCGGGCTGATCAAAAAGGCGCAGGTCCTGCCGGAACCAGAGGATGGATTTGGTCATAGCCAGCGGATTAGAGGCCAAGTCTTGGCCTGCAATACCATCCTAAAGCCATTGTCCGGCCAAGGCCTTAGTCAACGACCCAAGTTTGCCCCTTGGAAATCAGCGACTGCAAATTGGGCTTTTTACCAGCGGCAGCCGCCTCATTTTGCGCGATCACAGCTTCGTCAAAGGTCGGCATGGGATCATCATAGAGAATGCCAAGTGCCATGGGGAATGGACCAAAAGGCATTTCCACCAGCATATGCGCCACAGCCCGGTTGGTAACATCATGCACGATGACACCGGCGGACTCCCAATTGCCATCGACCACATCCACCACCTTCAGCGTCAACGCCTTAGTGTCCATGGCAATGCCCTTGGTTTCGCCCGCAAACAGCATCGGCTTGCCATGTTCGACCCAAAGCTGGTGGTCCTGATTGGCCTTTTCGGTAAAGCCAGCAAACACATCGGCATTATACACAATGCAATTCTGGAAGATTTCCACAAAGGCAGCGCCCCTATGGCCGTGTGCGGCCTTCAGCACATCCACCAATTGCTTTGAAACGTCATAGGCCCGGGCCACAAAGCGGGCGCCTGCCCCCAAAGCAAAAGCGCACGGCCGTGCCGGATGATCGACTGAACCAAAGGGTGTCGAGGGAGACCGTGTCCCTTCCCGGCTGGTGGGCGAATATTGGCCCTTGGTCAGGCCATAAATTTCATTGTTGAACAGCAGCACTTGGCAATCGAGATTGCGCCGCAGCAAGTGCATCGTGTGGTTGCCGCCGATTGACAGCGCATCGCCATCCCCGGTGATGATCCACACATCCAATTCCGGATTGGCAAGCTTCACGCCTGTCGCCACAGCGGGTGCGCGCCCATGGATCGTGTGGAAGCCATAGGTTTCCATATAATAAGGGAAGCGCGACGAGCAGCCGATGCCAGAGACAAATACCGTCTTTTCCGGCATTGCCCCAATTTCAGGCATGGTGCGCTGCACCGCCTTCAAAATGGCATAGTCGCCGCAACCGGGGCACCAGCGAACTTCCTGATCAGTTTCCCAATCCTTGGGGCTGGTTTTTACGGGGGTCATGTCATTCATGCGAGTGCTCCCTCAATGGCAGCTTCAATTTCAGCGATACGGAATGGCTGGCCGGAGACTTTGTTCACAGGCTTTGCATCAACCAGATATTGATCGCGCAGCACCGTCTTCAATTGGCCGGTGTTCATTTCAGGCACAATCACGCGATCAAAGCTTTTCAGCAAATCCCCAAGGTTCTTGGGCATCGGCCAGATATGGCGGATATGGATATGGCTGACATCCAGCCCCTTGGCGCGCGCCCGGCGAACCGCTTGGTGAATAGGGCCAAAGGTTGATCCCCAGCCCACCACCGCAAGCTTACCGCTCGCATTGCCAAGGCACACATCCTGATCCGGAATATGGTCCGCAATACCATCCACCTTGGCTTTGCGGAGATCGGTCATCGCCTGGTGGTTGGCCGGTGCATAGTTGATATGCCCTGTATCCACCTGCTTTTCGATGCCGCCAATACGATGCAGCAGGCCCGGTGTGCCGGGCTTAACCCATGGCCGGGCAAGCTTGTTATCGCGGCCATAGGGTTTGAACCCGCCCTCTGGCGCCTCACCGAGGAAACTCACCGGAAACGGCTTATACACCGACATATCGGGGACTTTCCAAGGCTCTGCCGCGTTGGCGATATAGCCGTCGGTCAGCAGCATGACGGGCGTCATAAACTGCGTCGCAAGGCGCACAGCCTCAATCGCGCAATCAAACACATCAGAGGGAGACCGCGCCGCAATCACTGGCAGCGGCGCATCCCCATTGCGGCCATAGACTGCCTGATACAAATCTGACTGTTCCGTCTTGGTTGGCAGGCCCGTTGACGGACCCCCACGCTGCGAATTGACAATCACCAGCGGAAGCTCCGTCATGATCGCAAGGCCAATCGCCTCAGTCTTCAGGGCAATGCCCGGGCCAGAAGAGGATGTGACGCCCAATTGCCCGGCATAAGATGCGCCAATGGCGGAGGCGATGGCGGCAATTTCATCTTCGGCCTGAAAGGTCGTGACGCCATATTCCTTCAACCGCGAGAGCGCGTGGAGAATGGAAGAGGCAGGCGTGATGGGATAGCCGCCAAAAAACATCGGCACACCTGCCAATTGGCATCCAGCCACCAGACCATAGGCCGCTGCATCGGCGCCGCTGATGGTGCGATACAGGCCCGGCTCGGCAGGCGCTGCGTTTACGTGACGCTGAGGGATGGCAACTGTGCCCGGCTGACCAATTTCCGCCGTTTCGCCATAGCTATGGCCAGCATTGAGCGCGGCGATATTGGCGTCGGCCAACGTCTTGTTCTTGGCAAATTTGTCATTCAGCCAGTCAATGATTGGCTGACGATCGCGGTCGAACATCCACAGCGCAAGGCCCAGCGTCCACATATTCTTGCAGCGCAGCGCCTCTTTATTGCCCAGCCCAAAGGGCTTCACGGCATCCAGCGTCAACTGCGAGATGTTAAAGGCAATCAGCTGCCATTTGCCCAGCGAGCCATCTTCCAGCGGATTTTCATCATATTCCGCCTTTGCCAGGTTGCGGGCTGAAAACTCTCCACTATCCGCAATAATCAGACCGCCCGGCTTCAAATCACCGACATTGGTTTTCAAGGCCGCCGGGTTCATGGCCACCAGAACATCAGGGGCATCCCCCGCGGTATCAACCTCGGTTGCGCCAAAATTAATCTGGAACGCAGAAACCCCAAATAACGTGCCCTGCGGCGCCCGAATTTCAGCCGGGAAATCAGGGAATGTTGCAAAATCATTGCCTGCAAGCGCGGACGACAGCGTGAACTGACCTCCGGTCAACTGCATCCCATCACCTGAGTCGCCGGCGAAGCGCACGACAACGGCTTCGCTTGTCTCTACGGCATGGGGCGTGGATGATGCGTCTAAAGGCGCGGCTGTTGCCATGTGTTTGATCCTGCAGTCTTGCTGTTCAAGCGCGCTCTATGCCGCCATTTTCAGGAAACCAAAATAGGAAAACTGTTACCTTACGCAGCATGGCTTTGCCCATAGACGTGCAACCAGCTGATAGATAAGCAGATAAACCAGTTAAAAAGTGAGCGGAGAGAGCATGGCTGAGCCTTTTGTACGCCCTGATGTGGCAGCGTTTCTTCAGTATCTAAATGGCCAAAATGGGCCAAAGATGCATGACGTGGCGCTTGCCGATGCGCGCGCGATGATGATGGCGATGCGCCATGTGGCCGATGCCGAAACTGGGCCCTTGGCCATTATTCAGGATTTGGAAATTCCCGGCCCCGCAGGCCCTATTCCCGCGCGGCTTTATGATGCGCGGCCCAATCGCGCGCCGGGCCTTGTCATGGTGTTCTACCATGGCGGCGGTTTTGTGGTGGGCAATATCGACACGCATGAACCTTATTGCGCCGAGGCCGCCCGCCAACTGGATATGCCAGTTATCTCAATTGAGTATCGCTTGGCGCCCGAAGCCCCCTTTCCTGCCGCCCCGGAAGATTGCGAGGCCGCGACACGCTGGATTGCGGAAAACATCCCATGCACGGGCCTTGTCTTATCTGGGGACAGCGCGGGCGGCAATTTAACTGTGGTGACAGCGATGGCGCTTCGCGACACCCCGGCTGCCAAGCCCGTTGTGGCGCAATATGCCATCTACCCGGCAGTTGCAGACCATGCCTCATGGCCAAGCTATGCCGCCTTTAAACACGGCTATTTGTTGACCGAAGACACAATGGATTTTTTCATGTCGCGTTATGCCAGTGATGGCAGCAGCTGGCGTGCGACGCCTTTGCATCACGATCTGACCGGGATGCCGCCCGCGGTCATCATAACTGCCGGGCTTGATCCACTGCGCGATCAAGGCCGCGCTTATGCCGCACGCTTGATTGAGGCAGGTGTTGAAACAACATATCTTGAGGCCCGTGGCACAATCCACGGCTTTATCTGCTTGCGTAAAGCCCTGCCTTCGGCCCAAACTGACATCACCAATGGCCTTTCGGCATTGAAGACAGTTTTGGCGAGCCTTTCTCAATGAGTGATCCTTACGCCCATCTCCCCTATCGGCCCTGTGCTGGGATCATGCTGCGCAATGCAGATGGGATGATCTTTGTCGGGCAACGGCTCGATAATAGCAGCGAGGCATGGCAAATGCCGCAAGGTGGCGTCGATCCGGGGGAAGACCCATTTGATGCGGCCGTTCGCGAATTAGGCGAAGAAGCCGGCATCGCGCCCCACCATGTGGACCTTATTGCGCGATCGGCTGGCGAACATCTTTATGATTTGCCGGATGAGATGATTGGGAAGATTTGGGGCGGCCAATATCGCGGACAAAGCCAACATTGGTTCCTAATGGCCTTTTTGGGGAGCGATGCCGACATCAATATTGAGACCGAGCACCCTGAATTTCGCGCATGGCGCTGGGCGCATCCAGGTGAGCTAGTGGACTTAATTGTGCCCTTTAAGCGGGAGTTATATGCCAATGTCCTCGCCGAATTCGCAGACCATCTCTAATCTACCGCGCATGAGCTGGTGGGAGCGGCATATGGTGCCGCGCCTTATTGGTTGTTGCTGCGCGCAACCCCAAATCATGAAGGCCCGCAGCCGCGTTGTCCCGCAGGCGGACGGGGATGTGCTGGAGCTCGGCTGTGGCGGCGGCATTAATCTGGGCTTTTATGATCGTGCCCGCGTGAAAAGTCTGACTGGGCTCGACCCCTCCCCCGGTTTGCTCGATCAAACGCGGGCCATGATGCAATCCACTGGCATCGCAGCCGATATCCATGCGGGCATTGGCGAGGCAATGCCGTTTGAAGATGCCCGTTTTGATACGGTGCTTGTGACCTTCACCCTGTGTTCGGTCCATGATCCCAAACAGGTTCTGGCTGAAATGCGGCGGGTTCTAAAACCCGGCGGCAAAGTTCTATTCCTAGAACATGGCCGCGCGCCTGATGCAGATGTGCAAAAATGGCAACAGCGCATTGAGCCCATTTGGAAACGGATCGGCGGCAATTGCCACCTGACCCGCCCAATTACCGGCAACTATGCGGATGCTGGGTTTAAAATCGCTGCTGCT
>RFZB01000043.1 GCA_009920915.1 Sphingomonadaceae bacterium
CTGATTTTGTTCCGATTATTGAGGCGGCACGGGCCTAATCCCGCCGAAGTGCGGGCCATGGTTGATTGGGGCTGGGCGCTGGGCTAAGGCGCTCAGCACGGCCCTGCCGCCGGTTTATCTTTCTTGAGTTGCGAAAAGAGATTTTTTCAAGATGTTCACCTTCCTGCTCGTCGTCCATGTCATCGTCGCGGTTGCGCTGGTGGGTGTCATTTTGATGCAGCGGTCAGAAGGCGGCGGTTTGACAGGGGGAAGCCCCACAGGCCTGATGTCGGCGCGTGGCGCGGGCAATTTCATGACGCGCACAACCACTATTTTGGCGTCCATCTTCATTCTCTTGTCAATTGCGCTGGCTGCACTGGCCACCGTCAACCGCAAGCCTGATACAATTGATGCCAGCTTGGCACGTCCGGCGACGCCGGCTCCGGGCGCTGCACCGGCCCAAAATGCACCTGTTCCCTTGGCGGTTCCGGGCCAGTCAGACTCAGCTCCGGCAGATAAGAAAAACTAATCCCCAAATTATTTAATTATCTTTGGGGCAGGGGGGTTGCCGAATCCGCTTCGCTCGGCTTACGGCTCTTCTCCCATGGCGCGGTTCATTTTCATCACCGGCGGCGTGGTCTCCTCGCTTGGCAAAGGGCTTATGGCAGCATCATTGGCTGCCCTTTTGCAGGCGCGTGGCTACAAGGTTCGCATTCGTAAGTTCGACCCGTATCTCAACGTAGATCCGGGAACGATGTCCCCATATCAACACGGCGAAGTCTATGTGACCGATGACGGGGCAGAAACTGACCTCGATCTTGGTCACTATGAACGCTTTACCGGCGTGTCTGCGCGCCAATCTGACAATGTGACGTCAGGTCGCATCTATCAGAACATCATCCAGAAGGAACGCCGCGGCGATTATCTGGGCGCAACGGTGCAGGTCATCCCCCATGTGACGGATGCGATTAAGGATTTTGCCAAGGCAGACACCGAGGGGCTGGACTTTGTTCTGTGCGAAATTGGCGGCACCGTGGGCGATATTGAATCGCTGCCCTTCATCGAGGCGATCCGCCAGCTGCGCAATGAGCTGGGCCGTGATCAGACTGTGTTCGCGCACGTCACTTTGGTCCCCTATGTGGCTGCCGCGGGGGAGTTGAAGACCAAGCCGACCCAGCATTCGGTGCGCGAATTGACCAGCCTTGGCATTCAGCCAGACGTTCTCATTTGCCGTTGTGAGCATCCGCTGCCGGAAAATGAACGCGCAAAAATCGCGCTGTTCTGCAACGTCCGCAAGGAAGCAGTCATTCCGGCGCTCGATGCCAAATCCATTTATGGCGTGCCGCTGCAATATCATGTCGAAGGTCTGGATGCAGAGGTGCTGCGCGCCTTTGGCATAGAGCCCGGCCCGGATCCTGATCTGCAACGCTGGATCGACATCATGGACCGCCTGACCAATCCGGAAGGCGAAGTCACGATTGGCGTGGTTGGCAAATATGTTGGCCTGCAAGATGCGTATAAATCGCTGAACGAAGCCTTGGTCCATGGCGGTATCGCCAATCGGGTGAAGGTGAATATCCAGTGGATTGATGCAGAGCTTTTCGAGGCGCCCGACAGCGATATCGCCGCCCGGCTCGAGCCCATGCACGCCATTCTCGTCCCCGGTGCCTTTGGGGAACGCGGGGCGCAGGGCAAGATTGAGGCGATCCGCTTCGCGCGCGAACGTCAGGTGCCGTATTTTGGCATTTGCTTTGGCATGCAGATGGCCTGTGTCGAAGCTGCACGGAATTTGGCAGGCATTGAAAAAGCCTCCTCAACTGAATTTGGCCCGACCGAGGAACCTCTGGTGGGCATCATTACCGAGTGGATGAGCCAAGAGGGCATTCAAAAGCGCGAAGCCGGTGGCGATTTGGGCGGCACAATGCGTCTGGGCGCCTATGATGCAAAGCTGGACGGCAACAGCCATGTCGCTTCCATCTATGGCGCAACCACAATTTCGGAACGCCATCGCCACCGTTATGAGGTGAACACCAAATATCGCGATGCGCTGGAATCCAATGGTTTGGTCTTCAGTGGCATGTCCCCCGATGGGGAATTGCCAGAGATTGTCGAACGGCCAGACCATCCTTGGTTTGTCGGCGTGCAATTCCACCCGGAACTGAAATCCAAGCCCTTTGACCCGCACCCGCTGTTCAAAAGCTTCATCGAAGCCGCGGTGCGCCAAAGCCGGTTGGTGTAAGCAATATATGCGCTCCGGGCTTGACCCGGAGCACGGCTTCGCACCCATCCGTCATTGCGAGGAGCGGAGCGACGCGGCAATCCAGACGGGTCGCGGGCACTGCTGGATTGCTTCGCTCCGCTCGCAATGACGGTTAGAGCGCCTCGCTTTGCGCTCCGGCCTCCGCCGGAGTACTATGTTTTAAAAACTCATCTCATCATAGACTTTGGATAAATCGCCGCCCCATTCGCCGTGATATTTCTCAAGCAATTGTTGCGCGGGGGATTTGCCGCAATCGACAATTTGGCGCAGCGGGTTGAGGAACCCGCTTTCATTATCGCCCATAGAATTAATCTGGCCACGCGCGTTGAGGCCGCCGGTCGCAATATCCAGCACCTCTTTTGCCAGATCATTCATTGTCCGGCCATCGGGCATTGGCGTTGCAAGCCCCAATTTCGGCACGGCATCACGGATGCGCTGATGGTCCTCAATCGTCCAATGCTTAACCAAATCCCAAGCCGCATCCAGCGCACCTTGATCGTACAGTAGGCCAACCCACAAAGCGGGCAGGGCGCAAATCCGGTTCCACGGCCCGCCATCGGACCCGCGCATTTCCAGAAAGCTTTTCAGTCGGACCTCGGGGAAGGCGGTGGAAAGATGGTCATTCCAATCCGCGATGCTGGGTTTTTCACCCGGCAGAACATCCAGAGTGCCGTCCAGAAAATCGCGGAAGCTTTTGCCCGCGGCATCAATATACCCGCCATCGCGATAGACGAAGTACATCGGCACATTCAGCATATAATCGGCATAGCGTTCATAGCCAAAGCCGTCTTCAAATACGAAGGGCAGCATACCGGTGCGAGCGGGATCGGTATCGGTCCAGATATGCGATCGATAGCTTTGATAGCCATTGGGCTTGCCTTCCAGGAAAGGCGAATTGGCGAAAAGCGCCGTGCCCAAGGGTTGCAGAGCGAGGCTAACGCGGAATTTCTGCACCATATCCGCCTCGCTCGCATAATCGAGGTTGGTCTGGATGGTGCAGGTGCGCAGCATCATGTCGAGGCCCATGGATCCGACACGCGGCATATGGCGCAGCATGATGCCATAGCGTCCCTTGGGCATGATTGGCAGACTTTCACGCGTCTTATCGGGCCACAGGCCAAGGCCCAAAAAGCCAAGGCCCAGTTCGGCGCCCACTTCCTTCACTTGCTTTAAATGGCGGCCAGTTTCGGCGCAGGTCTGGTGGAGATTTTCCACCGCCGCGCCAGAAAGCTCTAATTGCCCCGCCGGTTCAAGGCTTACTGTGCCATCGCTGCCTGACAGCGCAATGACATTGCCGCCTTCCATCACTGGCTCCCAGCCATAGCGAGTCATTGCCATCAGCAAATCGCGGATGCCGCCGGGTTCGTCATAAGAGGGCGCACGATGGTCCGCCGTGCGATAGACGAATTTTTCGTGCTCAGTCCCAATGCGCCAACGTGTTACGGGCTTTTCGCCCTTCGCAAAAACGCTGATCAGATCGGCGCGGTTTTCGATCGGCGGGTCAAAATCCCCGCTCTCAGTGCGTGTGCTCATGCCCGCTCTTTAGGCCGATCCGTTGCAAGATAAAACGATTATCTGTCGGCGTCTGTGCGTGAGTTACCAAGTCCCAAAATCACCCGGCGGCTGGCTGGTCCGCTTGTTGACGCGTTGGGGCCGCCGCCAGCCATAGCGCGGGCGCTTTACAAGGCGCAGGCACGGCCATTCGCCGGCATCCTGATCGGCCAGCCGCAGGCCTTGCCGCCAATAGGCACGGCGCACGGCATCCACCTGACGGTCCAGCAGACCCGCCAGAATCAGCGTTCCGCCTTCGGCCAGAATGGCAGATAGGGCAGGGGCCAGTTCAATCAGCGGCCCGGCCAAAATATTGGCGATAATCAAATCATAGGGCGCGCGCCGTTGAATCAGTTCATGGTCGGTGCCTGAGGCAACACATAGCGCCACTTGCCCCGGCATTTGGCCCAAAGGCACGCCATTGACTGCGGCATTTTCGTCTGAAATTTCAATGCTGATAGGGTCAATATCCGAGGCTGTTACATCGGCAATGGGCCACAGGTGCCGGGCGGCAAAGGCCAATAGGCCAGTGCCCGTCCCAATATCTGCAATGTTGCGGAAATGCGCGCCTTGCTGCGCCAGCTTGTCCAGCATGGCAAGGCAGCGGCTGGTGGTTTCATGCCCGCCCGTGCCAAAGGCGCGGCTCGCCTCAATTTGAAAGCTAATTGCGCCCGGCGGCACTTGGCCGGTGTAGTTCGAGGTGTGAATGAAAAACCGGCCAGCGCGCACTGGCTCTAGGCCTTGTTGGCTTAACGTCACCCAATCTTGTTGGGCCACTTTTTCCAGCAAGGGCTTGGCTTTGGCCGCACTTGGAAAAAGTGATTGGATCAGCTTGATGTCAGCGGCCTTGGGCTTTTGGCTGAAATAGGCGGCGATTTCCCATGCCTCGGGCTTGGCCGGGTCTGGTTCACGCGCGGCAAAGGTGGGGATTTCGGACAAATCCCACAGCCGGGCATCTTCATGGTCCAACATTTCTGCCTCAGCGCGCGTGCAGGGCAGGGTCAGCGTCCAGCTTTCAAGGTCATCAGCCATGAGGGCTGATTGCCGCACGGGGGATGACTGGCAAGAGGATAATTAATTTCATTATAGAATTAATCATTGACGTGGCGCTGGAACATAACAACATTTGGGCTGTTAGTTCGTTTTTCGCCCTTGGCCATGCGCAGGGGCGAAAGTCTAATGCGTAAAGGAGTATATGATGAGCCTGAGTGCCACCCGAGCCTATCTCACGCCTGCCGAGACAGAGGGGGAGTGTTCGTCAATTGATGGGCGCGAGTTGATGGATGGATTGCGCCAACAACTGGCTTTGTCAGACCGTTTGGGACTGGACTTGGTGTCTATTCGGATTGCGGAATCGCTGGATCAACTGGTGGCTGAGCTGGATGGGGCAGATGCTCTTGCCGCATCACGCCACCCGCATCGGCGGCATTAATGCGCCTCGCCGCGTTCAGCTTTGGTCACACTCCGCAGCTGTTTAGCGGCTTGGGCTGGCGGCAAAGCCAATCGCGCCATCGCTGGGCTTGGCCGGGCTAATGCTTGGCTCAATGCCGAAAGAGGCGCACAACTGGCGATAGCCGTCGGGGGTTAAGGCCACAAAGACGCGGCGGCGATCATTGGGGTCTACCCGGCGCGTGATCAGCCCATCTTTTTCCAAGCGTGTCAGATAGCGCAGCACTGTGGTCAGGGGGATGCGCGATTCAACGCCAATATCCGTAATGGCAATTTTGTGGCCCATGCGCTGGGCGCGTTCCAGCTCAAGCAGAATGTCCCAGGCCGCATCGCCAAAATAGCCAAGCGTAAATGTGCGTTCGCGGCGACGGCGCAGACGCAGTTCAGCGTCAACGGGGTGGAGCAGCGCTTCCACATCGGGGGCTGCAATGCGCTGTGAGAGGGCGTTGAGCGCCCCCATGGTCTGCTGGATTAGTGCCTGCATCTCGTCATGCGAGTTATGAGACATGCGTTGCTTCCTTTGCCACAAAAGGGCCGCGAAGCCCTTTTGTTGAATGTTCAATTCTGCAAGGACGCGAGCCAACACCACATAAGCCAAAAGCTTACAGGTGTACCCCAAACGGGCAGTACATCTCCCGTTTTGGCTAAACACTTGCCGTTCTGTTGCCGAAACAGATACGAATAGGACGGAGTTATCGCCATATCGTAGATATACGCAATAGCAACGATTGCATTGGCAGGCATCCGCCTTTTACCGGACGTAGCTGGCTCCGTTGATATCCAGCACGGCTCCAGTCATCGATGGCGGGGCGGAAAGTGCGCAAAAAGCCGCCAATTCTGCCACTTCATCCGGCATGGCGACCCGGCCCAGCGGAATATCGGCCAGCAATTTATCGCCCCCGCGGCTCGCCAAATAGTCGTCGGCCATCCCCGTCATTGTAAAGCCGGGGCAAATCGCAAAGGCGAGAATGCCTTGCGCGGCATAGGCCCGGGCAATGGATTTGGTCATGCCCACCATCCCCGCCTTAGAGGCTGCATAATGCCAATGCTGCGGCGAATCTCCCCGATAGGCGGCCCGGCTTGCGATATTCACAATCCGGCCTTCTGCCGTGCGATCCTGCCAATGCAGCACGGCACGGCGGCACAAAATCGCGCTGGATGTCAGGTTGATCTGCATCGTGCGCTCCCAATTGGCGGTCCAGTCCGCTTCGGATTGGTCCAAGGGATTATTTTCAAACACGCCCGCATTGTTGATGAGGACATCGATTCGCCCGGAAAATTTGTCGAGCGCGGCTTCCCAAAGTTGGGCCGCGCCATCGGGCTTGCCCAAGTCAAAATCCTTGCTGGAAACCGCGTAAATCTGGGCATCAGCGCCGCTTAAGCGGTCTGCAATGGCCGCGCCAATGCCGCGCGATGCTCCGGTGATCAGAATATGCTGTGTCATGCCCTCCCCATAATGTGTGGGTTGCACTTCGGTAAAGGCAGTTGCACGAGCCGACTGACGCGCTAATGGGGTGCCGACACAAGATAAAACCACAAGACAAAGACGAGGGAATGATCATGGCGCAAAACCGCGCAAGGCCAATTTCGCCGCATCTTTCGATCTGGAAATGGGGCGCACATATGGCGACATCCATTTTCCACCGGGCAACCGGCGATGGCATGGCAATTGTGGGGGCAATGGTTCTCGTCTGGTGGCTCGCCGCTGCCGCTTCGGGCAAAGAAGCCTATGATTATTTCCTCAGCTGGGCGGTGCATCCGCTGGGCAAGCTGGTGCTGGTTGGCCTGACATGGGCGTTTTTCCAGCACCTCGCCTCGGGTCTGCGGCACCTCGTGCTGGATATTGGCGCAGGCTATGAATTGAAAACCAATCGCTTCTGGGCGCGCGGCACTTTCGTCTTTGGCGTGGTGATGACGGCGGCTGTCTGGGGCTATTTGCTGGTCGTAAAGGGTTAAAGCGATGGGGAACGGAACAGGATTGGGCCGGGTTCGCGGCCTCGGCTCGGCCAAACATGGCGGCAATCACTGGGTGCTGCATCGGATGACAGCCGTCAGCAATTTGTTGCTGATGCTCTGGCTGATTTTCTCGCTGCTGCGTCTGCCGACTTATGATTATGCGACCATCCGCCTCTGGCTGGAACAACCCTTGGTCGCCGTGCCGATGATGCTGACGGTCATTTCGATTTTCTGGCATTTCCGCATTGGCCTGCAAGTGCTGATCGAAGATTATGTTCATGAAGATGGCCTGAAATTCGCCAGCCTTGCCGCACTCAGCTTCTACACCTTTGGCTTGGGCGCACTTGCGCTCTTTTCGATTGCCAAAATTGCACTGACGGGGACGCCCAACTGATGTCCGATAGCTATAAGATCATTGATCATACCTATGATGTCGTCGTGGTCGGCGCCGGTGGCTCTGGCCTGCGCGCAACCATGGGCGCCGCCGAAGCTGGCCTGAAAACGGCTTGTGTGACAAAGGTTTTCCCAACCCGATCACACACGGTGGCCGCTCAGGGCGGCATTGCTGCCAGCCTTGGCAACAACTCCCCCGATCACTGGACTTGGCACATGTATGACACCGTAAAGGGGTCAGACTGGCTGGGCGACCAAGACGCCATTGAATATATGGTGCGTGAAGCGCCGGCGGCGGTGTATGAGCTTGAGCACGCGGGCGTGCCGTTCAGCCGCAATGACGATGGGACGATTTATCAGCGTCCGTTCGGCGGCCATATGCAGAATATGGGCGCTGGCCCGCCAGTGCAGCGCACCTGCGCCGCGGCGGACCGGACCGGCCACGCGATGCTCCATGCGCTCTACCAGCAATCGCTGAAGTACGATGCGGATTTCTACATCGAATATTTCGCGCTTGACCTCATCATGGAAGACGGCGCCTGCCGTGGCGTCATTGCCATGTGCATGGAAGATGGCAGCATCCATCGCTTCCGCGCGCAATCCGTCGTTCTGGCAACGGGCGGCTATGGCCGTGCCTATTTCTCCGCCACATCGGCGCACACCTGCACGGGCGATGGCGGGGGCATGGTGCTGCGCGCTGGCCTTCCGCTGCAAGACCTTGAATTTGTTCAGTTCCACCCAACGGGTATTTACGGCGCTGGCGTGCTGATTACCGAAGGCGCGCGGGGCGAGGGCGGCTATCTGACCAATTCCGAAGGGGAGCGTTTTATGGAACGCTATGCCCCGTCGGCAAAGGACCTTGCCTCGCGTGACGTGGTGTCGCGCTCTATGGCAATGGAAATCCGCGAAGGCCGTGGCGTTGGCCCGAATAAGGACCATATCTACCTCCACCTCGATCATATTGATCCCAAAGTGCTGGCAGAGCGCCTGCCCGGCATTACCGAAAGCGGCAAGATTTTCGCAGGTGTCGACCTGACACGCCAGCCGCTGCCTGTCTGTCCGACGGTTCACTATAATATGGGTGGCATCCCCTGCAATTATCACGGCCAGGTCGTGACCAAGCGGGGTAAGGATGACGATGTTGTTGTCCCCGGCCTTTATGCCGTGGGGGAGGCGGCGTGCGTCTCTGTCCATGGCGCAAACCGCCTTGGCTCCAACTCGCTGATCGACTTGGTGGTCTTTGGCCGCGCAACCGGCCTGCATTTGAAGGAAACGCTGAAGGCAGGTGCTGCGCAAAAGCCGCTGCCCAAGGATGCAGCAGACCTTGCCTTGGCCCGCGTTGATAAGTTCCGCAATGCCAAGGGCGGATCGCCCACGGCGCAAATCCGCTTGGAAATGCAGCGCACCATGCAAAAGCATTGCGCCGTGTTCCGCGATTCCGCGCTGCTGGCGGAAGGTGTGGAGCTGATGACCAAGGTCAATAAGCGTCTGGAAGATGTGGCTGTCACGGACCGCAGCTTGGTCTGGAACACCGACCTCATCGAAACGCTGGAACTCGACAATCTGATGTCGCAGGCCGTCTGCACGATGGCGAGTGCCGAAAACCGCAAGGAATCGCGCGGCGCGCATGCGCATGAGGACTTCCCGGATCGTGACGATAAAAAGTGGATGAAGCACACCATCAGCTGGTTTGACGGCTGGGGCGGTTCGGGCGGCAAAGTCACGCTCGATTATCGCGGCGTCCATAATTACACGCTCACGGATGAGGTGGAATATATCAAACCCAAGGCCCGCGTGTACTAAACGCGGCCTTGAGGGTCAGATTTTGGGGCGGTCCTTGCACAGGCAGGGGCCGCCCCTTTCTGTTGATGCGCCTATCGTGCTCCGGTCTTGAGCCGGAGCCTAGGGGAAGCGGCAGTCAGTCCGCACTTGGTGCAGATGGCCCTAGGCTCCGGGTCAAGCCCGGAGCACGGTTTTTCTATCGCCTTTCGTCATCCTGAACTTGTTTCAGGATCCACGGCGCCACCCCGCCCGAGGTCCGGCATCTGCGCCCAAGGTGGATGCTGAACCGAGTTCAGCATGACGAAAGGCCCCATATTCCGCTGTCCTACAGGTGCCCCGCTGTGCAACATCACGCTCGGAGCCTGCCATGCACATCACCCCGCCCAAAATCCGTCACTCATCTCCCCTCCCGCAAGCGGGAGGCCGCCTTCATCCTCCCCTCCCGCGTGCGGGAGGGGTTGGGGGTGGGCACGCCCCTTCACGCACCCCTGCACTTTCAATGCGGCAGGGCCTCAACTTCCTCCACTTCCACGCCCAAGCCGATGTCCCAACCCGGCCATTGTCCGCGCCTGTCCACAGCGCTAAGGCATCCGCATTTCCGGCCAACAGGATCAAGCCATGACTGTTCTTATTCGCGAAAACGACATTATCGAGAGCGTCGCCGACGCCCTGCAATATATCAGCTATTTCCACCCCATGGATTATATCCGGGCGCTGGGCGAAGCGTATAAGAAGGAACAGGGGCCGGCTGCCAAAGACGCGATTGCGCAAATCCTGACCAACAGCCGGATGTGCGCCGAAGGGCATCGCCCAATCTGCCAAGATACCGGCATTGTGACGGTGATTGTGAAATGGGGCCAGCAATGCGTGCTCGACTCCAGCCGCTCGCTGCAAGAGGTGATCGATGAGGGCGTCCGCCGCGCCTATCTCCACCCGGAAAATAAGCTGCGGGCCTCCATCTTGGCCGATCCCGCGTTCACGCGCGTCAACACCAAGGACAATACGCCCTCGGTCGTCCATCTGGAGATGGTGCCGGGCGATAAGGTCAGCTTTGATGTCGCGGCCAAGGGCGGCGGATCAGAAAATAAGAGCAAGTTCAAAATGATGAACCCCAGCGATTCCATTGTGGATTGGGTGCTGGACATGGTCCCCCAAATGGGAGCAGGCTGGTGCCCGCCGGGGATGCTGGGCATTGGCATTGGCGGCACGGCTGAAAAGGCCATGGTGCTGGCCAAGGAAAGCCTGATGGGTGCCATTGATATGGCCGAGTTAAAGGCACGCGGGCCCCAAAATGATATTGAGCGTTTGCGGATTGAGATTTTTGATAAGGTCAATGCACTGGGCATTGGGGCGCAGGGCCTTGGCGGTCTGGCAACCATCTTGGATGTCAAAATCCTCGATTATCCGACGCACGCTGCATCAAAGCCGGTGGCGATGATCCCCAATTGCGCGGCCACCCGTCACGCGCACTTCACGCTCAAAGGGGAGGGCCCAACCTTCCTTGAAACGCCCAATCTTGACGAATGGCCCAAGGTGGAATGGGCGCCCGACAGCACGGCCAAGCGCGTCAATCTGGATGCGCTGACGGCTGAGGAGGTGAAAAGCTGGAAGGCGGGGGACCGTCTGTTGCTCAATGGCAAGATGCTCACGGGCCGCGATGCCGCGCATAAGCGCATTGCCGATATGCTGGCCAAGGGCGAGGATCTGCCCGTCAGCTTTAAAGGCCGGATGATTTATTATGTCGGCCCGGTTGATCCAGTAGGTGAGGAAGTTGTCGGCCCCGCTGGCCCGACAACAGCCACGCGCATGGACAAGTTTATGGACATGATGCTGGAACAGGGCCTTCTGGGTTGCGTGGGTAAGGCAGAGCGGGGGCCTGCGGCGACACAGGCAATTGCCAAGCACCAGTCAGCCTATCTGATGGCCGTGGGCGGTGCCGCCTATCTGGTCGCGCGTGCGATTAAGGGCAGCAAAGTGGTTGGCTTTGAAGATTTGGGCATGGAGGCCATTTACGAATTTGAGGTGAAAGACTTCCCGGTCACAGTCGCAGTCGACAGCAGTGGGGAGAATGTCCATACCACAGCGCCTTTGGTTTGGCGCAAGAAGATTGCGGAGGAAAAGCTGCTCGAACAGGGCTGATCGGCTTTCCGGATCGTCAACCATCTTTTGCAACCCAGCGTTGATCCTTTGTGTACAAAGGCGACGCTTGGGAGTGACAGAGGTTGGCAATGGATGAGAAGATTTTGCCCAAGCGCGTGCAAACGCGCACGCGCATCTTGAATTATGAGAAGGAGTTGAAGCGCCTGTTGCGCGCGCAATTGGAAAAGGTGGAGCCCGGCCTTGTCGCCGATGATGGCGGGCGGGAGCGCGAAGTTGCCAGTGGCAAAATTGATATCACGTCGCGCGATGCCAATGGCCATTATGTCGTGATCGAATTGAAAGTGGGGCCGTGCCCCGCAGGCGCGATTGAGCAAGTCTTGGGCTATTCCAGTGATTTGGAGGAGGAAACAGGTATTCCTTGTCGGGCCGTTCTGGTGGCGTCTGAATTTACTTTGCGCCAACGCTCGGCGGCAAAGCGGGCCCGCGAAATGCATTTGGTGACCTATCAGGTTGAACAAATGGACTTTGCAGGATCCTCTCTTCCGCCTGATAAAAGCCCGATTGGCCCTTTGGTTCGGCATCCGGAACCGCAGAGGTGAAAAAGGCGGTACCCGTTTTGGACCTTGGGTCAATCCACAGCCCAGCGCGCAGGCCATAGGCTTCGCCGGCGTGCCCAAAGCGCCGTCGCCCATCGCCAAAGCCATTGCTGGAACAGCCTTTTTTGCCCTGTCCAATGATGTGCACGCCAAGGCCAAAGCTGCAGAAGAAGCCGCCCTCGGTCTCGCCATTGCGGCCATTGTAACGCCAGACGGGTTTGCGCATTTCTGCAAGCAGAGCCGGGGGGAAAAAGCCATCGCCGTTGCGCAGAAGCATTTGGCCGATTTTTGAAAGGTCCCGCATGGAAATCCGAAGTCCACCCTGGGGTGAAAATAAACTGCCATTGTCACCCAAGACGTAGGTGGAAAGATCACAAGCTTTTCCCGCCTCTATAAACACCGGGCAGGACGGGCGCTGACCCGCCAAGTCGTCGCGGCGCGGGGTGCCCGTCTCGTCATATAGGGTTATCGCCCGCGCCACAGTTTCGTCGCTGCATAAGGTCCAGTTAAAACAGGCGGAAAGCGCAAGAGGCTTTAGGACGAGCCGGCCCATCGCCTGATCAAACCGCTCTTGGGTCACGCGTTCTATGATGCTGGCAACAACAGGATAATTGATATTGGCATATCGGAAATAATGCCCAGCAGGGCGGGTCGCATCCCAAACACGCTCATCAGAAAGACGGGATTTAAGCGTTTCACCAAGCGGGATCACGTAAAGATCGCCGCCGTCCATCAAACTGGATTGGTGCGACAACAACAGGCGCAGGGTGATGATCTGGTTGGGATAATGCGGGTTGCGCAATGTCCAGCCCAGATACTCTGAGACATCGCGGTCAAGATCCAATTGATCCGCCGCGACCAGACGCATCACGGCCAATGCCGTGACAAGTTTGGAGATAGAGGCAATCCGCACTGGATCGTCGGCAGTTGCGCGGCGCCCGCTGTGCTGATCCGCAAGGCCGGCCGTGTAAGATAGTGTGAGTGTGTTGGCATCAAACCGGGTGATGACAGTCGCACGGTAGGGCGCGTCACTTGGGGCTGCGAACACAGGGCTCGCCATCGCCAATAGCCCAAGGGTGAAAAAGATGCGGTGCCAAATCTGCATAGCCCAAGTTTAGGCGATATGCTGGCAGGTGCAATCTTGCCCGAGAAAGCAGCGTTTCTGCCACACATGCGGCGGCGGTTTAAAAAAGTGAGGAGGGGGGTCTTGCAATTCAGACCGAATCAATCTAATTAAATCTCTGCGGGCCGGGCCCCTCTGGCGGTTGCATTTAGGCAATCGTGATGTCGGACCGCATCGGGTAATACCGGTGCGATGTGGACGGCCAGACAGCCGCAATCTCCAACAGCATCGGTAAGCCCCGATTGAGCAACCTGATTGTTCAAGGAGTGGCATATGAGTTTGCGCGTTTTTAAATTGTTGTTGAAGCATCAGCGTCTGGATGAGGCCCTGCGGACTGAGCAGAGCCGCCGTTTGCCAGATGTATTTCGGATCCAGCAACTCAAACGCATGAAGCTATCCGTCAAGGATCGGCTGCATAAGCTTTCGGCGGGTCGTCGCGGCAACGTGATGGCTTGACCGGGTCGGCTGGCGGCGGAACTTCACCCCCTCCCCTCAACTGGCTGCCGCCAGCCGACAATCTTCATTTGGGTGTAACAACAGAAAACAGGGGCATAAATGGATATCTTGATGATGGACTGGCTGGGCACGCCAGTCTGGTTCTGGCTAACCTTTCTAGCCATTGTCGTCGCCTTGACGGCGTTTGACCTGGGCGTCCTGCACAAGGAAGACCGGGAAATGGGCATTGCCGAGAGTTTGAAGCTCTCGGCCTTTTACATTGGCATTGCGCTGCTTTTCGGTGCTTGGATTTGGGTCGAAAAGGGCGCAGATCTGGGCATGAAATATTATACGGGCTTCTTCATTGAAAAGGCGCTGTCGATTGACAATGTCTTTGTCATCAGCCTGATTTTCACCTTCTTCGCCATTCCGCGTATGTATCAATATCGTGCTCTGCTGTGGGGCATTATGGCAGTCATTGTGCTGCGCGGTGTTATGATTGCGGCTGGTGCAGCGCTGGTGCAGCAATTCTATTGGCTGCTCTATGTATTTGCTGCCTTCCTGATCGCCACGGGCGTGCGGATGCTTTGGGCAAGTGATCATGAGCCTGATATTTCCAAAAACCCGGTGGTACGTTGGATTTCCAACCACATGCGGGTGACTAAGGAGCTTCATGGCCAGCATTTCTTCGTGAAGGAAGTGGACCCGAAAACGGGCAAGCTGGTTCGGGCGGCAACGCCCTTGTTCCTGGCCTTGGTGGTCATCAACTTGGCAGACCTTGTGTTCGCGGTAGACAGCGTCCCTGCGATCTTCGCGATCACCACGGATACGTTCATTGTCTATACGTCAAACATCATGGCGATTTTGGGCTTGCGCGCCTTGTACTTTGCACTCGCCGCAATGGTCCATCGCTTCCACTATCTCAAATATGCGCTCGCGCTGGTGCTGGTGTTCATTGGGTCGAAGATCTTTGTCTCCGACTTCTTAATGGACGGCGCGAAATTCCCGCCGGTGTTAAGCTTGGCGGTGACATTTGGCCTGATCCTCGGCGGCATCTTCTGGTCGCTTTGGAAAACGCGCGAGAATGCCCCCGCGCGTTAACATAGACGCCCCCTCCAATGTGCCCAGGAGGGGGCGTCACCCCTTAAAGCTCAGCGTTTAGGGCTTTAACAATTCCAGCGTGGCGGCAACCATGGCCGCCGTGCCGGTGCGAATGGTGGGCTCAGGATCAATTTTGAACAAGGGGCTATGGTGCCCGGCAACGGGCGGGCCACCGTTTTTAGCGGCCTCTATCCAAGCCGGGTTTGATCCACCAACGGCAAAATAATATCCGGGGATATTGTAGGCCGGATCAATGAAATAGCTGAAGTCCTCGGCGCCCATATTGGTCTGTTCAAAAGGCACAACAACGCCGGGGCCAAGCCGCTCTGCCAGCGCTGTGTTCAATCGACGGGCCAAGGCGCCATCATTGATCGTCACTGGCGTGCTTTCGGTCGCATTTACTTCGGGCAGGCGATCTTCAGCAACGCCATGTGCCCGTGCCGTGTTCACTGCGACGCGCTTGATTGCGGAGATCAGCATATTGCGGGTTTCGCGGCTATTGGCGCGCACCGTGATCTGCAAATTCACCTGTTCGGGGATGATGTTGTGCTTGGTGCCGCCGTGGAAGGCGCCAACCGTGATCACGCCGGGATCAAGTGGGCCTTTCTCACGGCTGATAATGGATTGCAGACCAACAACAATTTCTGAGGCGATGTAAATGGGGTCGCGTCCAAGATTGGGCGATGCGCCATGCGTGCCAACGCCAAAGACTTTGATGTCCACGCTATCAGCGGAGGAGTATTGGATCCCTTCCGAGGCGGCAATCTGGCCGGTGGGCATGCCTGCAGCAACATGGAAGGCCAGCGCATAATTGGGCTTGGGGAAACGCGTGTAAAGGCCATCCTTCACCATGGCGACAGCGCCGCCAACCCGCTCTTCTGCGGGTTGTACGATAAACAACACTGTGCCTTTCCAACGATCTTTCAGCGCAGCCAGTTGACGTGCTGTTCCAACGAGGGAGGTAATATGCGTATCATGGCCGCAGGCGTGCATCACGGGCATCTCAAGCCCGTCCACGCCCACTTGCCGGGCCTTGGACGCATTGGGCAGGCCAGATCGTTCTTCGACCGGCAGGCCGTCCATATCAGCTCGCAACATGACAACGGGGCCGTCGCCATTTTTAAGAACGCCGACAACGCCAGTCCCGCCCACTTTTTCGGTGACTGTCATGCCGGGCACGGCCCGCAATTCTTTGGCCATGCGCGCCGCCGTATTAAATTCGCGGAAGGAAAGCTCGGGATTACGATGGAAATAATCCCACAATGCGCCCAGTGACTTGTCGTAATCTGCCTTAATGGCGGGTGCATAATCTGGTGCCGCAAATGCCGGGCCAGAGATGAAGGCGCAGCTGGCGGCCAATAAAAATGCTTTTCGCATAGATGTTTCCTCCCGTTGATTTGATTCCTTCATCATGGCGTGTCAGGTACAGGGAAGCCAGCCCTTATCATCGACGCCTCTTGCATGGCCCCCAATTGCCAGCTCACTATGTCGCGATGTAAGGGGTGTTAACGAACGTTAATAAGGGGGAGTGAAACGTGTCTGCCCAATTGTCTCAAATGTTGCCGTATCTTATCCTAGGTGCTGGTGTTGTTCTGGTTGTCCTTTGGGCGGTGCTCGGCCGGTCATCTGCAAAGGCGCCTGATGCTGTCACGCAAAGTGAAGCATCTAAAGTCGCAGTGCCTGAAGCAAAAGCTGCGGCCAAACCAGCTGCGGCCAAACCAAAAGCCAAAGCGGCGCCTAAAGCCGCGGCTAAGCCCAAGCCTAAGGCAAAAGCACCAGCTAAGGCGAAATCCGCTGCTGCGCCAAAAACTGTTGAGAAAGAGGTAAAGCCTGCAAAGGCCGCAGCCACGCCGAAGGCTGCGCCTGCCAGCAAAGCCAAGGCTGCAGCAAAGCCGGCGGCAAAGGCCCCAGCGAAAACGGCAGCAAAAACGGCGGCGAAAGCGCCTGCAAAGGCTCCCGCTAAGCCTGCCGCCAAGGTGGCGGCCAAGCCTGCTGCGAAAACGCCCGCAAAGAGCGCTGCGAAGGCGCCCGCAAAGGCAAAAGCTGCGACCAAGCCGGTAAAGGCTGCTGCAAAGGGGCCAGATAATCTCTTGTTGATTAAGGGGCTCGGCCCCAAGCTTAACACCATGTTGAAAGATTTGGGCGTAACGCAGTTCAGCCAGATCGCAGGATGGAGCTCGGCAGATATCGCCCAAATTGACAGCAAATTGGGAGCCTTTGCTGGCCGCATCGCACGCGACAATTTTGTTGATCAGGCGCGCTTATTGGCACGTGGCGACATAGCTGGCTTTGAAGCCACTTATGGAAAGCTGGA
>RFZB01000044.1 GCA_009920915.1 Sphingomonadaceae bacterium
AGTGCGCTGCGGCGCAGCTGTATATTGTGCCAGCACATGTCTCGGAAATGTTTTCAACGCACCCAGCAACCGAAAAGCGCATTGCAGCTTTGCAGGATATGGCAGGCGACTATGCACCGCCAGCACCGGCCCCAGCCAGTTCGCGCCGCAGCGCACTTGATCCGCTGGGCTGACAATGTGTCCATACCGCGCTAGGGCGGGGAATGACCGATATTCAGGGACTTCCTGCTCGCCGCGCGGCGATGCAGTTATTAGATGCTGTTCTGCGGCGGGGACAGGCGCTGGAAGCGGCACTTGCCGGGGCGACGCGCGGTATTGAAAATTCAGCTGACCGGGCTTTGGCACACGCCATTGCTTCAGAAACGCTGCGTCACATTCCGGATCTTGACGATCTAATTGATAGCGCCACGCGCCAGCGCCTGCCTGACGATGCCAAGGCGCGCATGGTGCTGCGCAGTGCGCTTGTGCAGGCGCTGATTTTGGGAACACCGCCCCATGCGGCCATTGCAACCGCCCTGCCCATGTTAGAAGGTGGGCCACGCCGATTGGTCCATGGCGTATTGGGCACATTATTTCGTGGGAAGGCGCAGTTGCGGGCTATTCCACTCCTTCCGCCCAAGGTGGAGGACCGCTGGTCAAAGGCTTGGGGTCATGGGATGACAGGAGCAGCTTCTGAAGCGCTGGCCGCGCCCCCACCCCTTGATCTGACGCTTAAAAACCCAGCCGAAACTGATCTTTGGGTAGAAAAACTGGCGGGTGAAACCATGGTCCCGGGGCATGTGCGCGTTGGGCGTCAGATCGGCATTGTTGATCTGCCCGGCTTTGAAGAGGGGGCTTGGTGGGTGCAGAATATTTCTGCCTCTGTGCCAGCCCGTTTATTGGGTGAAGGCAAGGGCCGGTCCGTGCTGGACTTGTGCGCGGCGCCCGGCGGCAAAACCATGCAATTGGCAGCTGCCGGCTGGCAGGTGACTGCAGTGGAGCGTGAAGAACGTCGCTTGGCGCGTCTTTCAGAAAATTTGGAGCGGACGCATCTTTCAGCTGAGTTGGTAACCGCGGATGTCTTGAAATGGGAACCCAGATTTCCCGTGGATGCCGTGCTGTTGGACGCACCTTGCAGCGCGACAGGCATTTTTGCGCGTCACCCTGATGTTCTCCACAGAATTCGCGTGCGTGACATTGCGCAACTGGCCGAGGTTCAAGCCCGCATGGTTGCGCGTGTGGCAGATTGGGTGAAGCCCGGAGGACAGCTGATTTACGCCACTTGCAGCCTTGAGCCAGAGGAAGGTGAAGCCGTTGCAGAACAGGCGAAAAAGCATGGGTTGCAGCTGGTTAAGCCCGATCCCGCTCAGCTTCCTCAAGGTATAACTGCGCAGGAGCAGGGCTGGGTGCGCATTTTGCCGGGAGAAGGGCGAGACGGCTTTTTCATTGCGGCGTTCACGCGAAGTTGATCGCCTTGCCCCTCAGGGCGGAGCAGTTTAAGGCCCAGCCATGACTCGCCCTGTGCTAATTTCACCTTCGATTCTCTCGGCTGATTTCGCGCGTTTGGGCGAGGAAGTGCGCGCCATTGATGCCGCTGGGGCTGACTGGATCCATGTCGACGTGATGGACGGGCATTTTGTGCCAAATATCACCATCGGCCCGATGGTTGTCAAAGCCCTGCGCCCGCACACTCAAAAGGTCATGGACGTGCATCTCATGGTCACGCCCGTTGACCCTATGTTAGACGCTTTTGCAGAAGCGGGTTCCGACATCATTACGGTGCATCAAGAAGCTGGCCCGCATCTTCACCGGACGGTGCAGCGGATTAGAGCCCTGGGTAAGAAGGCGGGGGTTTCGCTAAACCCGTCGACGCCTGCCAAGATGCTGGACTACATCTACGATGATATTGATCTGGTATTGGTGATGAGCGTGAACCCCGGTTTTGGGGGACAGAGCTTTATCGAAAGCCAGCTGCGCAAGATTGAGGCCATCCGCAACACGATTGAGAAGCGCGGTTTGGACATTGATGTCGAAGTTGATGGCGGAGTGGACGCCAATACGGCGCCTCGCGTCATAGCTGCTGGTGCCAATGTACTGGTGGCAGGCACGGCCACCTTCCGCGGTGGGCCAGACCATTATGCCTCTAATATTGCGAGGTTGCGCGGGCAATGAGCGGCGACCTGCCGGCAGACATCGATCCGATTATCGCCGGTAAGCGCCTCATTCGTGCCTCGGAGCATGCAGTTGGCAGAGTGCGTGATCGACTGGAAGCGCACTGGGCCCAGTTGATTTGGAAATCACCTCTGCATCGTTTGCGGCTTAAAGGCCGTTATCCATTAAAGCTGCTGACCATTCCAGAAGACCCGTTCCGGGGCGATGTGGACATCGGACGGAGCATTTTAAATGGTCTCATTCGCTGGCGAGGGGAGGCGCAGGATGTCGCCTCCTGCACCTTTACTGAAAATGCCTGGTCGCCTGGTTTCGTCAGATACATGCACAGCTTTGCTTGGCTGCGGGATTTGGCAGCGCTGAATGATCGGGAAGCGACGGCCCCAATTGCGGAACAGTTGATGCGGGCCTGGCTTGCGTCGCATGGCGATATCATTGCGGACCCAGCTTGGCGGGGTGATTTGGCGGGTTTGCGGTTGTTGTTCTGGATGGCGCACGCCCCGCTTATCCTTTCTAGCCCTGATATCATTTATCGTTCATCCGTGCTGTCTGCCCTTGCGCGGACGGCCCGCCATTTAGAGCAAGTGGCTGGCAACACGGCCAAAGGCGTTGCGCGCATTGAGGCTTGGGCGGGCGCAGTTGCCGCCAACCTGCTTATGCCGGGCGGGGAGACACGCCGCAGCTTTAGTGAATCCGGATTGAAGCAAGCCTTGGCCAAGGGACTTTTTGAGGATGGCGGCCCAATTTGCCGCAGTCCAGAGCGGTTGGCACATCTGCTTCAAGCTCTAGCAATGTTGCAGAAAGTTTATGCCGCGCGGGGAGAGCGGGCAGACCCGATCGTTGCAGGTGCTCTGCATGATGGCATGGGGCTTTTTGGGGCTCTGATTTTGGGCGATGGGGCTTTGAGCAGTTGGCAAGGGGGCTTGCCATTGGCCAAGTCCGAGGTCGAGGCTTTGTGTCGTGGCGCTGCCGTAAGAGCGCGGCCAAAGCGGCAAAGCTTTGATTGGGGCTATCAGCGGCTGGAAAGTGCGCAGACTGTTATTGTCATGGATGCAGCCCCACCGCCAATTGGTGCAACGCTTGATGCGGCGTGTGCCTCAACATTGGCATTTGAAATGTCGGATGGTGGCCATCGGCTGATCGTGAATTGCGGTGGATCACAAGCAGGGGCAGTCTTGGTGTCTGATGCTCTGGCACAGGCCCTGCGCACAACTGCCGCTCATTCCACGTTAGTTCTTGCAGACAGCAACTCCACAGCCCTGCTGGGCCAAGGTGGCTTAGGCGCAGGCGTGGGGCAGGTGGAAATTGATTGGCAGGACACGCCTGCTGCAAGCCGTATTCAGGCAAGCCATGATGGCTATGTGCGTCGTTTTGGCTTGTCGCATCAGCGCACTGTTACGCTAATGCCCGATGGCGCGGAGGTGCGGGGGGAAGATGTGCTGGTTCCTGTGCGTCGCACCCGCCACAGCACAGCTTTTGCCGTTCGCTTCCATTTGGGGCTTGGGGTAGATGTTAGCCCGACGGCGGTAGGGAATGGCGCACTCTTGCGGCTACCTGATGGCCGAATGTGGCAATTTCGCTGCCAAGAGGGTGCCCTGACAATAGAAGATAGCCTTTGGGTGGATGCCCAAGGCCACATGCATGCCACGCACCAAATTGTGATTGCAGGCGATGCGCCGGCTGGCGGCGTGACTATCAACTGGGCGCTCAAACGCGCTCGATAATGACAGGAAGAAAATGACGGACGTACAGATTAAGCGGGCGCTGTTGTCAGTGTCTGACAAAACTGGGCTTATCGACTTGGGCATTGCCTTGGCGCGCCATGGGGTGGAATTGGTGTCGACAGGCGGCACGGCAAAGGCGTTGCGCGATGCCGGGCTAAGCGTGAAGGATATTTCGGACCTGACTGGCGTTCCTGAAATGATGGATGGCAGGGTGAAAACGCTGCATCCTAAAGTCCATGGCGGCTTGTTGGCGGTGCGCGATAATCCGGACCATGCAGCGGCCATGGCCGCGCATGATATTGGTGCGATTGATCTGGTGGTCGTGAACCTTTATCCCTTTGCGCAGACAGTGGCCAAGGGCGCAAGCCGCGATGAGATTATCGAGAACATCGATATTGGCGGCCCGTCTATGGTGCGCTCTGCGGCAAAGAACCATGCCTTTGTCGCGATTGTGACTGACCCTGCAGATTATGCAGAGTTGAGTGCCGCGATGGACGCCAATGCAGGCGCAACCAGCTATGATTTCCGCCGCCGGTTAGCGGCAAAGGCCTATTCGGCAACCGCAGCCTATGATGGCATGATTAGCCAATGGTTTGCGTTTGCTGATCAGCAGCAGTTTTTCCCCGATATGCTGGCGGTCACAGCCCATAAGCGCGAAGAGCTGCGTTATGGAGAAAATCCACACCAGCAAGCTGCACTGTACATTCCAGCTGGGCCGCATGGCCGGGGCATTGCCCAAGCCGAACAACTTCAGGGCAAGGAACTTAGCTACAATAATTATAATGATGCTGATGCGGCGCTCGAATTAGTTGCAGAATTCCGAGATGGTCCGCCCACTGTGGTGATTGTAAAGCATGCCAATCCGTGCGGTGTGGCGACGGGTGCAACGCTGCTGGAAGCCTATAAGAACGCGCTCGAATGTGACTCTGTTTCCGCCTTTGGCGGCATTATTGCCGTCAACCGCCCGCTCGATGGCCCAACGGCAGAAGCGATGTGCGAGATTTTTACCGAAGTTGTGGCAGCGCCAGCTGCTAACGAGGATGCCCGCGCGGCCTTTTCCAAGAAGAAGAATTTGCGGCTTTTGATTACCGGCGATCTGCCAGATCCGGCACGTCCGGGTCTGAATATCAAGAATATTGCTGGCGGGTATCTGGTGCAAAGCCGCGATAATGGTCGCATATCGCAAGATATGTTGAAAGTTGTCACGCAGCGATCACCGACCGAACAGGAACTGAAAGACTGCCTTTTTGCCTGGACGGTGGCCAAACACACCAAGTCCAACGCAATTGTCTATGCTAAAGATGGCGTGACGGCGGGCATTGGCGCTGGGCAAATGAACCGCCGGGATTCAGCACGCATCGCCGCCATTAAAGCGCGGGAAGCGGCGGAGACCTATGGCTGGGCAGCCCCAAAGACGCACGGCAGCGCTGTCGCGTCAGACGCGTTCTTCCCCTTTGCGGATGGCTTATTGGCCGCTGTAGAAGCTGGGGCAACTGCAGTTATCCAGCCGGGCGGTTCCATAAGAGATGATGAGGTGATTGCCGCCGCCAATGAGGCGGGACTTGCCATGGTGTTTACCGGGATGCGTCATTTCCGCCACTAGATGGTGTGCGATGAAGAGAAGGCCGGCGTCTATTTCAGCCGACGAAATAAGACGCGGTCTTCCTCTCGAAAGCCCCATTTCCAGATTGCCCAGCAATAGGTGGCCAGTATCGCGGGAATGCCAAAGGCCAATTCGACCCATTCTGGCAATCGAATGAAGAGTTGACCGACCAACATCGCCGCCCCACCGGCGATCAGCAGCGGCCAACGCCAGACGGAAACAGGGGCTTTTAGCAGGCGGCGTGCCAGCCAAGATTTTGCCAGCGAGCCCAGCGCCAAAGCCACGCATAAGGATGCAGCGACGCCAGCCGCAAGGCTCAATTCGCTAAAGCCTTCGGCCTTCATTGCGAATAACAGGGCAATAGACAGCACGGCCTGCACACCAATCATGCCGAGTGAAAGCAACATATTGCGGTGCCGCGCGACATACACCAAGGCCGCCTCGCTCACCACGGCGAGCGCAGCCAAGGCTTCTGCCAGTAGCAAGAATCCAAGTGCCGTCGCGCCGCCCACAAAGCCGCCTCCAGGGCCAACAAGCCCCAATATCCCCTCGGCCGGAATACCCAGCGCCAATGCAACACCCAATTGCGCGGCCAATATCCAGAAACCGACTTGGCTTATCTGCCGGGCGACTGCCAGATGATTGCCTTCGTCCAGGCGGCGCGTGATGACGGGGCCTAGAACGGGGTCAAAGCTGGTTTTCAACTTTTGCGGCAGAGAGGCAATCTGCTGCGCAACCCAATAAATGCCGACAGTCGCCGGTGACACAAACAGTCCTAAAATCGCAAGATCCAATCGGCGAGAACCCCATTCAATGGCATCTGCCGCCGCCAGCGGCGCATTCCGCCGGGCCAGCGCCCAAAGCGCGCGCGGCTTTGGCTTCCAATTTTTGGGCAGGCCATAAGTCTTTAAAAAAGGAACCAGCGACGCGATAAACGCAGCACCCATTGATAAAGCATAGGCAACCAGCAGCCCATCACGCGGCAGCGACCAGGCAAAAGCTAAGGCTGCAATACTGATTGTCCAAGGTTCAATCACGGCACGTGCCCGCACTGTGGAGGCCACGTCAAAGCGGTAGGCAAGAGCCGCCAACATCAAATCTGACGCCGCAAGCGCCGGAATGATGAGGGGAAGAAGATTGTCGAGCCGATTGATCTGGCTGTTGGGGAACATGATCTGCGGCACAGCCATCAGCAACAAGGTGAGGGGCAAAGTCGCCAGCAGAACAACCACAAGCCCATCCCAGGCGCCATTTTCCTTGCCATCACCTGTCAGATGCAGGGCAAGGCCGCGCTTAAGGCCCAGAGTTGCAATTTGTGCCGCAAATTCAACAATGATGATGGCATAAGCGAGACGGCCTAGCGCCTCTGCACCATACCATTGCCCGCCAATGATCAAAAACGGGATGCGCGCAATTAATCTGACGAAGAAGCCAGCTACATTGGTTCGACCGCCTTTCGCCAGCGCTCGAAGATCATCGCGCTGGTCAGGCATTGGCTGGCTCAATGCGCATCACCCCAGTTTTTCCCTGTGCCCATTTCAACGCCCAAGGGCACATCCAGTTTGACGAGCGGCTCAGCGGCCTCGGCCATCACACGCTCAATCACTGGCTTGGCAGCGGCGACATCGTTTTCTGGCAGCTCAAAGACCAGCTCGTCATGCACTTGCAGCAACATCCGCACGTGCGGCAACCCTGCCTCGGCCAATGCGGGTCCCATGCGCACCATGGCGCGTTTGATAATGTCAGCACTTGTGCCCTGAATAGGCGCATTGATCGCAGCACGCTCGCTGCCTGCCCGTTCGGTCTGGTTTTGACTGGTTAAACGCGGGAAGTGCGTTTTTCGGCCAAAAAGCGTTTCCGTATAGCCTGTTTCACGCGCCTGTTGCAGCGTACGGCTGATATAGCGGTTAATGCCCGGGAACCGCTCAAAATAGCGATCAATCATCGCTTGCGCCTCGTCCGCGCTAATCCCCAGTCGCGCAGCTAAGCCCCAACGCGAAATGCCATAAAGCAGCGAGAAATTGATTGTTTTGGCGCGACCACGCGTATCGCGGTTCACTTCGCCAAATAGCTCATGCGCGGTGCGGGCGTGAATATCTTCGCCCTTGGCAAAGGCATCTTTCAAAGCAGGAACATCAGCCATATGTGCCGCGAGCCGCAGTTCAATCTGGCTATAGTCGGCAGACAGCAGGACATTGCCGGGCTCTGCGACAAAGGCCTGACGGATGCGGCGTCCAGTTTCTGTGCGGATCGGAATATTCTGCAAATTTGGATCATTGGACGAGAGGCGCCCAGTTTGCGCGCCTGTTAAGCTATAGCTGGTATGCACCCGGCCCGTTCGCGGGTTGATTTGCTGTTGCAGGGCATCAGTATAGGTCGATCGCAATTTAGATAATTGCCGCCAGTCCACAACCTTGCGGGCAATTTCTACGCCTTCTTCCGCCAGCTTTTCTAGAACGGTAACGTCTGTTGAATAATCTCCAGATTTGCCCTTTTTGCCGCCTTTGAGACCCATTTTTCCAAACAGCACTTCTCCCAACTGCTTGGGGCTGCCAACAGCAAAGGGGCTGCCCGCCAGCGCATGGATTTCCACCTCCAGCCCGGCGCAGCCTTCTGCAAACTCACTGGACATTCGGGCCAGCTCATCCCGATCCACCTTGATGCCATGGCGCTCCATTTGCGCCAGCACCGGGATAAGGGGGCGGTCTACGCGTTCATAGACGCGCGTTGTTTGCGCCGCATGGAGTCGCGGCTTTAGTCGATGCCATAGCCGCAGAGTCACATCAGCATCTTCGGCTGCGTACGCCGTGGCTTCTCGCAGGCCAACTTGGTTGAATGTCAGCTGGTTCTTGCCAGACCCGCAGACATCTTTGAAACTCAGGCAGCTATGTTCAAAATGGGCGAGTGCCAGCTCATCCATGCCGTGATTGCGCAGACCAGCATCGAGATCAAAGCTTAACACCATCGTATCATCGACTGGCGCGACATGGATATTGTGTCGCGCCAGAACATTCAGGTCATATTTGATGTTATGACCAATTTTCAGAACGGATGGGTCTTCCAGCAGCGGCTTTAGCTTTGCGATGGCCAAGGCCAACGGCACTTGCTGTGGCGCGTCTGAGAACAAGTCGCTCCCGCCATGCGCGAGGGGGATGTAGCATGCGCGATTGGGCGCAACTGCCAGGCTAATGCCGACCAGGCCTGCGCCAATTGAATCGAGCGCGTCGGTTTCGGTGTCGACTGCGATCACGCCGGCCAGCCGGGCCTCGGTGATCCAATGATCGAGCTCTGCCTCGCTTTGGACGCAGGCATAGCCTTCTCGATCAAAGATCTGAACTTCGGGCGCAGCAGGCGCTGCCGCTGCAGCACCTTTTGCTTCGGCTCGGATCATCTGCATGGTTTGATGATCGGCGCGGCCAGATTCACCACCCAGCTTTTTCAACAGCGAGGAAAAGCCATGATGTTCCAAAAACGCGCGTAATGGCGGTTCTGGAATTTCTTTCAGCAGCAAGTCATCCAGAGGTTCGGGAAGGGCAGCATCGTCTTTCAGCGTCACTAAAATTCGGGACAGCCGGGCCATATCGGCATAGGCAATTAGATTATCCCGCATTTTAGAGGGTTTCATCTCTGGCGCCGCAGCCAGTACGGCCTCAACTGTCCCAAATTCTTGGATAAGCTTGGCTGCAGTTTTAGGCCCAATACCGGGCACACCGGGCACGTTATCGGCACTATCGCCCATTAGGGCCAGCACTTCACCCAATTGCTCTGGCCCAACGCCAAATTTCTCAACCACGGCGTGCGGCCCCAGCCGTTCGCTCTTCATCGGGTCGAGCATGTCGAGTCCGGGTTGGATAAGCTGCATCAAATCCTTGTCAGTCGACACAATTGTGACCAGCCAGCCGGCTGCCAAGGCGGCCTTGGCATAAGAGGCAATAATGTCGTCTGCCTCCAGCCCAATTTCTTCAATGCATGGCAGAGAAAAGGCGCGTGTAGCATCGCGGATCATAGGGAATTGGGGAACCAAATCCTCAGGTGCGGGCAGGCGATGTGCTTTATATTGATCGTAAATCTCGTTGCGGAACGATTTGCCCGACGCATCAAGAATGACGGCCATATGCGTCGGCCCATCGGCCTTATGCAGTGCATCGGCCAGCTTCCAGAGCATGGTTGTGTAGCCATAGACTGCGCCCACCGGCTCATCGCGGATGTTCGTCAGCGGCGGTAGGCGGTGATAAGCGCGGAAAATATAGCCCGAGCCATCGACGAGATAGAGATGCTTCTGATCACCCATGGCGAGGGATTAGCAATGTGGTCGGCTTTTGGCGACAGCTTTCGCCGATTAGTCTGCCGCCCGCTCCCCAAAAACTCGGCGCGCAGCATATTGCCCGTTTTTATGGTTTTGCGCGACGATCGCTGCAACTTGCTGGATCAAGTGCTGCCGTGTTGAAATGGGCGCCTTTGTATCTGCAATCATGACGGCAATACCGTAGCTTGTGCCATCAGGCGCCGTCATCAGGCCAACATCGTTAAATCCTGCTGTGCGGCTGCCCAGATCTTGCCCGGTGCCTGTCTTGTGCGCCAGCGTCCAGCCTGCCGGAACACCCGCCTTTAGGCGCGCACGGCCTGTAACAGTGGATTGCATGACGTTCAGAAGATATTGCGTTGATTGCGGGCTTAACAGTTCGCCGCGTTTTAGGCGCACCAGCGAACGGGCAATGGCTGCAGGCGTCGCGCCATCCATTGGGTCTGCAACATAGCGGTCCATCGCCGCTTTGCGTACGCTTAGGGGCAGGGCGGCACGTGCCGTTTGGAATGCCCAACCGCTGCTATATTCTGGTTTCCAGGTCAGACCGGCTGTGGCAGCCTGAAAATGGCGCTCCCCGGGGCCAAAGCGAATGGCGCCGAGCCGTTTGCTGGCAATCACGTCTCGAATTGCACTCGGCCCGCCAACGCGCCGCATAAGGAAATCATTGGCCGTATTATCGCTCTGCGTCATGGCGCGCTTCAAGAGGCTGGCAATTGTTGTTGTATAGCCATTGGGACCAATTAGCCCGGCAATTGGTTGGTGAAACAAGGTCATGTCCGATTTGCGGAGCGTAACCTGATCTTCCAGCCGCAACTTGCCCTTGTCGACGGCATCCATAACAGAAATTGCGACCCACAGCTTAGACACACTTTGCTGCGGCATGGGTTCATCCCCGCGATAGGAAACGAACCAAGATCCATCACCCTTCATAACCGCAATCCCGGCTTTGCCCGGAAAGCTGGACCATAGGGCGCGTAATGCAGCAGTCATCTGCGGCGGCGCAGCACGCGCAGAGTCATTAATGCTTGGCTCGGGCGAGGCCTGCGGTAACGGAATGCTAATTGAATGCCCCGTTGATCGCAGCTTCATAATGACTGTGTTCGCCGATTGGGGGGATGCGGCGGCCTTGGCAGGATTGGCAGTGGCAGGGCGCGTAAAGGGTGTGGAAACCACCACAGCTGCCAATCCCATCAGGGTGGCTGCCTTTGCCCATTTTTGCTGCTGTCCCACAAATAATGCCATCTGTTAAGTCCATCATATAAATAAGAAATTCTTCCCTAGCATCGGCGCTGCTGGGTGACAGTCAGCTTGCGACGAACGATTCTTGGCGAGCGACGAACCGAGTTTTGCCAGCGATGAAATGACTAAGCCTGTACCCTAGCCAGTCGCGGCTTGAATTATGATGAACGGGAATGGTTAATCGTCATCACAAGACCCAATTTGCGCGAATGTTGCATCCCCTCTATTGGACATTTCAACCGCTTTGGCCAAGGCCGACTTGGCCGAGTTAGTGCCTCAGCGGATGTTGGAGGAGTGAGATATGGCGTCGGGCCTAGCTGCATTGCTGGATGATATTGCGATGATCGCGAAAGTGGCCGCTGCATCGCTTGATGATGTGGGGGCGGCGGCGGGCAAGGCTAGCGCGAAGGCCGCAGGCGTGGTGATTGACGATACGGCCGTCACTCCGCGTTATGTAACGGGGTTTACGCCGGACCGGGAACTTCCAGTCATTTATCGCATCGCGCGCGGATCCCTGCGGAATAAGCTGTTGTTTATCCTGCCAATTGCGTTGCTGCTGAGCTATTTTCTTCCCTGGGTCATCACCCCGATCTTAATGTTAGGCGGGAGCTATCTTTGCTTTGAAGGCATTGAGAAACTGCTTGAGGCTTTGCGCCCGTCTGCAACTAGCCCAGAGGATGCCTTGGTTGAGTTGTCGAGCGCAGAGCATGAGGCCAAAATGGTGTCTGGCGCGATACGGACAGACTTCATCCTATCCGCCGAGATCATGGCGATTGCGCTTGCCGAAGTGTCAGATCGCAGCATCGGGCTGCAGGCCGCCATTCTCGCGGTTGTTGCGTTTGGTATCACAATCGGGGTCTATGGTATGGTGGGCCTGATTGTGAAAATGGACGATATCGGCCTGCACCTCGCCAAGGGCAAAAATGCTGCACGCCAAGCCATTGGGCGTGCGTTGGTGCGGGCAATGCCTGTGCTGCTGTCTGCGCTGTCTGGCATTGGCGTTGCAGCGATGATTTGGGTGGGCGGCGGCATTGTGTTGCATGGCCTGCACGAATTTCATCTCACGCCCTTGCCGCTTTGGGTTGATGCGGCCGCGCTCATGGCTGGACAGGCTGTGCCGGTCTTGAGCGGCGCAGTCCAATGGTTTGTCCATGCCCTTGGCTCTGCGCTGCTGGGCAGTGTTATTGGCGGCCTGATTGTGGCGGCGCACCATTTTTGGGTGCACCGCCAGCATTAAGCGCCGTCTGGTCTAGGGTTGGGCAGGGCTGAAGCGCGCTTCGCCCGGTGCCATATCCTTCAGGCGTGCGGCTGTTTGTTCTGCCTGCCGCAAAGCGCGGATGATGTTGCCGCTGGCAATTTTCTGCAAGTCCGCCTGACGATAGCCGCGCTTGGCAAGTTCAATGAACAAATTGGGATAGCCGGATACATCTTCCATCCCAACTGGGGCACTGTCCATGCCATCATAATCACCGCCTAGGCCGATATGATCGATGCCTGCAACTTTGCGAATATGGTCAATATGGTCCGCCACTTGCTGCACCGTTGCTTGTGGACGGGGATTGGCTTTCTCCCAGTCTGACAGTTGCGCCTTCACGCTGGCAGGCGCATAGGGAAATAGCTTTTGCAATCTGGCCTCTTCGCCCGCGCGGTTGGCAGACCATTGCCGCACAGCTTCACTGACATAATCGGGCAGAAGGACAACCATCACGACACCGCCATTTTGAGGCAGGCGCTTCAACACATTGTCGGGCACATTGCGGCCGTGACCATCAATGGCTTGTGCGCCAGAATGGCTAAAGATTACGGGGGCTTGTGCTACATCAAGTGTGTCATGCATGGTTGCTTCGGACACATGGCTTAGATCAACCAGCATGCCGATCCGGTTCATCTCTTTGACAACAGCGACGCCAAAGGGCGCCAGCCCATCAAATTTTGGGGCGTCCGTGCCGCTATCGGCCCAGGGCGTGTTCTTGCTATGCGTCAGCGTCATATAGCGCGCACCTGCACGATACATTTGGCGCAGAATTGCAAGCGAAGAGCCAATGGAATGGCCGCCTTCCATGCCGATCAGCGAGGCGATCTTCTTTGCTTTGAAGGCACGTTCAACATCGGCGGCTGTTAGCGCCAGAGACAAATCATTGGGATAGGCAGCGACCATCCGATGAACTGTGTCAATTTGTTCAGTCACTTCTCGAACGGCTTCGGCCTCAGGCAAATCAGCGGGCACCCAGACGGACCAAAACTGCCCGCCAACCATGCCCTTTTTCAAGCGTGGCAAATCTGTGTGCATCACAATCTTGCCGTTACCGCCCGTTTTTGTGGTGTCGCGGAAATCAAATTTTGTGAAGTCGTTGTCAAAGCGACTACGCAGCTGCTCAGGCACATCATTATGCCCATCCACCACAGGAGCGGCGCGCAGAGCGGCCATAGCGGTTTGTTCAGGCGTTGCGGCAAGGCCTGCCCCTGCTGTTGAGCTGAGGAGAAGGGCCAGCGAGAGGGAAAGATGGATCTTTTTCATAGCGGCAAGGCTTAACTCCGTTGCGCATAAGGTCAATCTCCCAATCATGGCTTGCAGATGGCGGCGGGATTGCGCAGGAGAGGCTGGAATAGGTTCCAGCACGAGTAATCACGATGACTTTTGAAACATTGTCGACCAACCGCAGCCATGGCGGCACGCAGGGCGTTTATCAGCACGCCTCTTCCAGCACGGGGACGGGCATGACCTTTTCCGTTTTTGTGCCAGATCATGCGCCGGGTGCAAAACTTCCCGTCATTTGGTACCTTTCGGGTCTTACCTGCACGCATGCCAACGTTACCGAAAAGGGAGAGTTTCGGGCAGCATGCGCCGAACTGGGTCTGATCTTTGTCGCCCCCGATACCAGCCCGCGGGGGGACGGCGTGGCCGATGATGCAGAGGCCGCTTATGACTTTGGCTTGGGCGCTGGCTTTTACGTCAATGCAACGCAAGCGCCCTTTGCCACGCATTATCGGATGCGGGATTATGTGGAACACGAATTACCCGCACTTATTGCGGCGGAATTCCCCGTGGATATGTCGCGGCAAGGGATTATGGGACATTCGATGGGCGGCCACGGCGCGTTGACCATTGCTTTGCGCAATCCGGGCCAATTCAAAAGCGTCTCGGCCTTTGCGCCCATTGTCTCGCCAATGAACTGCCCTTGGGGACACAAGGCGCTGTCGGGTTATTTGGGAGACGATCAAAGTGTTTGGGAAGACTATGATGCCTGCGCGCTGATCCGCCGTGGCGCACGCCTTGATGATCTGTTGGTGGATCAGGGCGAGGCTGATAACTTTTTAGGAGAGCAACTAAAGCCCGAATTGCTGGAGGCCGCGTGCCAAACAGCAGGACAAAAGCTCACGCTGCGTCGTCAGTCGGGCTATGACCATAGCTATTATTTTATTTCGACCTTCATGGCAGACCATCTGCGCTGGCACCGCGCACGGCTTGGTTGACGCTGGCGCTGCTATCTCCCAATCTCCCCCGCGAAGGAAGCGATAGGGGGGGGAGTTATGGGAGAACATCGTCCGATCATTCTCGGCGGAGCTATTGGCCTGTTGGCCTGTGTGGCTGGCTTTATGCTGGGGGCCGACGCGATTGAAGATTGGCAATTGGCCGCGCGCTATACTGCGCGGGTCGCGTTTCTTCTGTTCCTATGTGTCTATTGCATGGGGCCGGCATTCCGCCTGACACAGTCCCCCTCTTTACGGGCCCCATTGCGCAACCGGCGGGCCTGGGGCTTGGGCTTTGCTTTGGCGCATGGGGTGCATTTGGCTGCATTGGTGACGTTTCTGATTGTCTCGGGGCGGCCCACGTCCCCAATCACATTGTTACTGGGCGGCCTTGGCTATGTGGTGCTTCTCGCTTTGGTGCTGACGTCCAATGATGCCGCCGTAAAACGGCTCGGCGCGCGTTGGAAAACGCTTCACCGCTTCGGTGTGCATTATCTGTGGCTGATCTTCACGCTCACTTATCTGGGCCGCATTGCAGAGCCAAATCCGTCGTCGCAAAGCTATGTCCTCTTCGCTCTCGCGTTGGGGGCCGCTGCGCTTCGGTTGGCTGGCTTTGTTAAGGGGCGGGGGCAGCCAAAGGCTGTTTAACAGCATCCGGAACGACAATGACGGAAAGGCTTTTGTTCAGCTGTAGATATTTCCGCGCCAATCGTTGAACATCCTCTGGCAAGATGCGCTCTAGGTCCTTTTGCCAGCGGCGGACATTGGTAATTCGTCGTCGATCAACTGAGGCGCCAGACAATTGGGCCATCCAAAAGCTATTGCCTGTCGACGCGCGGCTCAATCGCTGGATCATGGGGAGAAGCGCGCGCCGCAGCTCGTCTGCGCTGGGCGGCGTATCTGCCAAGTCTGCCGCAATGGATTTGGCGCGGAGGAAGAAGGAAGCGAGCGAGTCTGGCTTTACCTGCGCTGAAACTGTCAATGTGCCGCCTGTTGAAAATCCCTGCGGCCAAAGGCTCGTGACATCGGGGCTATAGCTTGCCCCTTCGCCTTCGCGAAACTGCTCGAACAGTCGATCACTGAAAATCGCAGCCAGAATATCTAATTGATGCGCTGTGCGTGCATCCTTCGTGCCGCCGCCCGTTGGCCAAATCAGCACGGCAATGGCTTGGTCAACCGCCCCTTTGTGCGTCAGCCGCACGGGGTTTTGATTGGGCGTAAAAGCGGAAAGCGGGGTCGTTGGATTTTGTTGGATCAGCGGACGCGCAGGCAGTGCGCCAAAGCTGCGTAAGATGGCGTTGAGTGCGGCTTCGCGATCAAAATCGCCAAAAACAGCAAGTTCGATTGGGCTATTCGTAAGAATAGGTTCCCAAAAGGCGCGGAAGGCTGCTGGTGATAGGGCTTCGGCATCGGCCGGGTCGGGCACTTTCCATCGCGCATCGCCTGCTCGCAACAGGGCGCCCAAATTGCGGCCCAGCACTTCGCTTGGGGAGGAATTGGCGGTGCGTAAGGTTAGGACGGCGGCTGCGCGGGTCCGTAAAATTGGCCCAGCATCCCAGCCTGGAGACGCAAATTTCACTGCCATGAGCCGCAACTGATCTGCCAAATCTGCCGGACGGGTCACGGCTTTGACAGTAAATGCATCTTCGCTGATCCCAAAGTTGAGGCTGATTTGTCGGCCACTCGTCAACCGATCAATGGCATCTTGGGTGAGCGTGCCGATGCCGGTAGCGCCCAAGGCAGGTGCGGCCCAAGCTGGTGTCATGTGATCGGCAGGAAGGCCGGCAAGCCCGTTGCCAAATCGGGCTTGAACATACACGCGTCCAGCCTCAGACGTGGACCGTCCCAACAAAACCCGCACCCCATTGGAAAGAGTCAGAATTTCGGTGTCGAACGCGGCTATTGTCTTGCGCTTCACAATTTGGCCGGCAGTGCCCAGTGATGGCAGTTGATCAAAAGTTACGGGCTTTTCATCTTGGGCAGCCGTGCGGGCCGCCACAGGCGTGGCAAGCGCGGCGGCCAGCTGTGCCGGACCATCTGCCTCAGCGATTTGGCTGGTGACCAGTGCGCGCGGGCCGATGCCAGAAAACAAAGCGGCCGTTGCTTCGCGCACGTCTTCTGGCCCAAATTTGCCAATCATCGCTGCAAAAACATCGCGGGCTGCCTCTGCGCTGGCAATCGTCTCGCGGATGTTGACGGCTTCAATCAGGTCATCTGCTTGTTTGGCGCTTGCCTCTGCGCCAGCGGTTTCGACCTGTACGTCTAGCATGGCCTTAAACTCTGATGTTTCGCGATCTACTTCGCTTTGGCTCGGCGCGCGTGTTGTTGCATCGGCAATGACCGCACGGACATCCTGCAAGGCAGCCTGCCAATTGCCATTGGCCGGGGTGATCGCAACTTGGGTGATGTCCGCTGAACGGGCGATGTCATCTTGCTGGACATCGGCGTCTAAGAAACTTCCCCCGGAACGCGCCAGGGTTTCCAGACGCCGGTTCAAAATGCGCTGCGCGATAAAGCCG
>RFZB01000045.1 GCA_009920915.1 Sphingomonadaceae bacterium
TTGCCGGAAATTGGAAACTCATCATGGATGCGTTTCTGGAAAGCTATCATGTCGCGCGGCTCCATGCGAACACGATTGGCCCGTTTTTCAAAGATGGCATCACGTCTGGCGATTGCATTGGCCCGCACCAACGTTCTGCTGTTGGCCGTGCCGAAGAGCTGGCCGAGATGGATTTGGACAATTGGCCAAAGCTCCGCGCGGCAGTGACCTTTGCCTATCAACTTTTCCCCGCCACGGTCATTGTGGTCAGCCCTGATTATGTGAACATTCTGGTGTTGATGCCGCAATCTGAAGGGCGCACTTTGGTTGAGGATTTCATGCTCATCCCCGAAGAGCCAAAAACAGATAAGGCGCGTGACCATTGGGCCCGCAGCTGGGCGTTGCTGGATGGCGGCGTATTCGGCGCCGAAGATTTCCGGGCCGCCGCGCTGGGCCAGGAAGGCCTCTCTTCTGGCGCACTTGGCGAGATCACACTGGGCACGCTCGAATCCGGCATTTCCCGCTTTCATGAGCTTATCGACGCGCATCTGAGCACGTAGCGGCAACGCAGAGACGATCTTCCACAAGACATGGCGACCCAATTGCTATAGGGGCGCGAGCATGACGACTTCAGACCCCCAGCGCATCGCGAAACTTCTTGCGCGTGCCGGCATTGCCTCACGCCGTGAAATTGAGCGGATGATTGCCGATCGCCGCATTGCGATAGACGGCACGCCCGTGGAAACCCCCGCCACAATTCTGACCACGCTGGATGGCGTCACAGTGGATGGCAAGCCAGTGCGTCCGCCCAAGGCGGCCCGCTTGTTCCGTTTCTATAAGCCCATTGGCGTCCTGACCACCGAGCGAGACCCCAAGGGTCGCAAAACCATTTATGACGTCATCCCCAAGGGGCTGCCCCGGCTGGTCCCTGTTGGTCGGCTCGATTACAACACCGAAGGCCTGTTGCTGATGACCACTGATGGTGGGCTGAAGCGAGCGCTGGAACTGCCCTCCACAGGCATCCCCCGCACCTATCGCGCACGCGCCTTTGGCCAAGTAACACAGGCGCAGCTGGAAGAGCTGATCCACGGCATCGAAATTGAAGGTGTCCGCTATGGCTCAATCGACGCGAATATGGAGCGGCGGACTGGTGCCAATGTTTGGGTCGAAATGACGCTGACCGAAGGCAAAAACCGCGAAGTTCGGCGCGTTTTGGAGTATCTGGGCCTCGAAGTCGCCCGCCTTATTCGCACCAGCTATGGCCCGTTTCCGCTCGCAGGGCTTGAGAAAGGCCAAATTGCGGAGGTGGACCGTAATGATTTGTTCCAATTCCGCAGGGCCTTGGGTGCATGAGGATTATAGCTGGGCAATGGCGCGGCCGTCCGCTCGTTGCGCCCAAAGGAGATGCCACCCGCCCCACCGCTGATCGCACGCGCGAGGCGCTGTTTTCTATGCTGGTCAGCCGCTTGGGCGGGCTGGAAGACCTTCGCGTGGCTGATTTATTCGCGGGCTCTGGCGCCTTGGGGCTAGAGGCGCTGTCACGCGGGGCGGCGCACTGCATATTCGTGGAGCAAGATCGCGCGGCACTTGATGCGCTGCGCACTAATATTGCCAAACTGGGGGCCCAAAATGCCGAGGTGCGGCCTGGGTCAGTGCTGGCCCTCCCCCCCACGGCGACCCCGCTGGATGTCGTGATGATGGACCCGCCCTATTTTAGCGGGGCAGGATCTGTCGCCCTCGACAAATTGGCGCGGCTGGGCTGGATTGGCTCAGCGACTTTGGTCAGCATTGAAACCGCCCGCACCGAAGATGTGTCGGTAGACGGATTTGCGATTGAGGCACAGCGTGATTATGGCAAAGCGCGGATCACGCTTTTGCGCGCAAGCCAATAAGCCCCACCAAGCTGACGCCCGCGCACAGCGCCAAATAGACGCCAACTGCCCCCAAGCCATTTTGGTCTGACAGGCGTTGCGCAATTAACGGAGCCAAGCCGCCGCCTAAAATGCCCGCCATATTGAAGGCGACTGACGCACCAGAATAACGCACCCGCGCCGGAAATAGGCTGGGCAGCCATGATCCCAACGGCCCATAGACTAAGCCCATCGCAAACAGGGATAAAGATAGAAACAATGTCACACGGGTTGGATCGCCACTGCCCAAGGTTGGAACGATGAGCGCTGCAACTGCCATTGTAAGCCCGCAGCCCAGCATCAACACTTTATCGGCGCCAAATTTATCCGAAGCGGGGCCAGACACGACAATCCCCAGCGCCAAAAACAAAATGGCAAAGAGCTGCAGACTTAAAAACTCCTCCCGCGCCATGCCCAATTCTGTGGTGCCAAACCCCAGAGCAAAGGCCGTTGCGAGGTAAAAAATCGCAAAACAGGCAATGGCCGCAAATGTCCCGCCCAACACTTCCGGCCAATGATGCCGCATCAATTCTGCCAGCGGGACACGCGGCGGCGGCGCGGCTTTCAGTGCCTCGGCAAAGGCCGGAGTTTCTGTCAGCTTCAGCCGGACCCACAGGCCCACGCCAACCAACAGCGCACTGCCCAGAAACGGAATGCGCCAACCCCATTCTTTAAAATCTGCGTCACTCAGCCACAGGCCCAGCAGCAAAAACAGGCCATTAGAGGCAATAAATCCCACGGGCGCGCCCAGTTGTGGGAATATGCCATATCGCCCGGCTTTGCCCGGCGGGGCATGTTCCGTCGCCAATAAGGCAGCCCCGCCCCATTCCCCACCCAAGCCAAAACCTTGGCCAAAGCGCAACAGACACAGCAAGGCGGGTGCCACCCAGCCAATCACGGCATAGGAAGGCAGAAACGCGATCAGAAATGTGGATATCCCCATGATGAGCAGCGACGCGACCAAGGTCGATTTTCGGCCAATGCGATCCCCAAAATGGCCAAAGGCAACTGCGCCTAACGGCCTGGCGAAAAAGGCGACCGAAAAGCTTGCATAGCTCAACAGCAATTGCAGGGCCGGCTCATCCGAGGGGAAAAAGAGCGGACCAAAAACCAACGCGGCCGCCGTTGCGTAAATGTAAAAGTCGTAAAACTCGACTGCGGTGCCCACCAATGAGGCTGTGAGAACTCTCTTGTGCGATACCGTGCTGGTCATATCGTGCCTCTCTCTCAGCAGGCCCTAGCGCGCCTATGTATGATGGGTAAAGCATCAGCGCCCCTTTTTATCTGGGGACTGTGACGGGCAAATGCTTGCAAGCCCCGCCTATGTTCCCTAATCGTTCGCATCATGACTTTGCCCGCAAATACGCAAGAACCCGCCTATATCAGCGGCCTAAATGACCCTCAGCGTCAGGCCGTTCTGACAACGGATGGTCCCGTGTTGATGCTGGCCGGGGCTGGCACTGGCAAAACAGCCGCGCTCACGGCGCGCTTGGCGCATCTAATTGCCACCCGCCGGGCATGGCCCTCAGAAATTCTCGCCGTTACCTTCACCAACAAAGCGGCGCGCGAGATGAAAGAACGGGTCGGGCGTATCATTGGCGATGCCGTTGAAGGCATGCCGTGGCTTGGCACCTTTCACAGCATTTGCGCAAAGATGCTTAGGAAACACGCAGAGCTTGTTGGTTTACAATCAAATTTTACAATCTTGGACACGGACGACCAGCTGCGCTTGCTGAAGCAGATCGTCCAAGCGGCAGACCTTGATGAAAAGCGCTGGCCCGCCCGTCAATTGGCCGGGCTGATTGATCAGTGGAAGAATAAGGGGCTTAGCCCAGCTGATATTGATGCGGGTGAAAATGAACGCTTTGCCAATGGCAAAGGCGCTGAACTTTACAAGATTTATCAAGAGCGGCTGAAAGCCCTCAACGCCTGCGACTTTGGCGATCTGCTGCTCCATATGCTGACCATCCTCAAATCGCACCGCGATGTCCTGGAAGGCTATCAACAGCGGTTCAAATACATATTGGTCGACGAATATCAGGATACCAATGCCAGCCAATATCTTTGGCTGCGCCTTCTGGCTCAAGCGAATAAGAATATTTGCGTGGTTGGTGATGATGATCAGAGCATTTATTCATGGCGTGGCGCAGAAGTGGCTAATATCCTAAGGTTTGAAAAGGATTTTCCTGGCGCCGTCATTGTAAAGCTTGAGCAAAATTACCGCTCTACCCCGCATATTCTGGGCGCAGCCTCGGGCCTAATCGCGCAAAATGGGGGTCGATTGGGCAAGACTTTGTGGACTGAAGTTCATGGTGGCGACAAAGTTGAAATCATTGGCGTTTGGGATGGCCCTGAAGAGGCACGCCGCGTTGGTGAGCTTGCCGAAGACTATCAACGTGGGGGCGGTTCGCTGGATGATGTTGCTATTTTGGTCCGCGCGCAGTTCCAGACACGCGAATTTGAAGATCGCTTCATTGCAATTGGTCTGCCCTATCGCATTGTAGGGGGCTTTCGCTTTTACGAACGCGCCGAAATCCGCGATGTGCTGGCCTATTTGCGGCTGGTGAACCAACCCGCAGATGATCTGGCGTTTGAGCGGATCGTCAACCAGCCCAAGCGCGGGCTGGGCGATAAAGCCTTGGCAAAAGTCCAGATGTTCGCGCGCGCCGAAGGAATTCCGCTTTCCTTGGCTGCTGCCCGCGTTCTCGACACCGATGAACTGACGCCACAAGCGCGCCGATCGCTCGGCGGCTTTATTGGGGATCTGGCACGTTGGCGCGATATGGCCGCCACCCTGCCCCATCATGAGCTTGCGCGCCAATTGCTGGATGAAAGTGGCTATACGGCCATGCTGCAAGCCGACAAATCAGCCGAAAGCGCCGGGCGCTTGGAAAACCTGAACGAACTTGTTCGCGCAATGGAAGATTATGAAACGCTGGGCGCGTTTCTGGAACATGTTAGCCTTGTGATGGACAATGATGCAGCCGGCGATGGCGAAAAGCTAACCATGATGACCATCCATGCGGCCAAGGGGTTAGAGTTTTCTCAAGTCTTTCTCGCTGGTTGGGAAGAAGGCGTTTTTCCATCTCAACGTGCGCTGGATGAAGGCGGGATTGCAAGTTTGGAAGAAGAACGCCGCTTGGCCTATGTTGCCATCACACGGGCACGGCAGAAATGTACGATTTTTCACGCCGCCAATCGCCGTATATATGGGCAATGGACGTCGAGCATCCCCTCACGCTTCATTGCGGAGCTTCCAGCAGACCATGTGGAGCAGGAAAGCAGCTTTTCTGGCGGGGAAAGCCTGTGGCGGGCCAATTGGGCACAAAGCGCCGATCCCTTTGCTCATGTCGCCCGCAGCACGGGCCGTGGACCCGGTTGGCAGCGCGCCAGCAGCAGCTATTCCAGCGCCCCCACACGGATTGTCGAGGCCCGCGCCAGCGCAATTAGCCTCGGCAATAAAGGACGCAGCGATTTAGCCATTGGCCAGCGGGTGTTTCATGACAAATTTGGCTATGGGCAAATTGCTGAAATTGAAGGAAATAAGTTGGAGATCGATTTTGATCAGGCCGGGCGTAAGCGCGTGCTCGATAGCTTTGTGACCTTGGCCTAACGTCCTGACACTGCGCCTGCCAAATAATTCTTTATGCCATCCAGATGGTCAGCGCTTGCACGCCTGCGATGTTGAGGCCAAGAGAAAATGGTGACTGACACGGCTGACATTTCTCCCCATCCGCTGTCCATTCCGGACTATCGCTATTTCTGGATTGCACGGTTTAGCGCGGTTCTGGCGACGATGGGGATGGTCGTTGTTATTGGCTATCAATTTTATGACGTCGCGCGCTCTGATTATGGGATGAGCATTCGCGAGGCCTCTTTTCAGCTTGGGCTGTTGGGGCTGGCACAATTCATCCCCTTGGCTGTGCTCACGCCAGTTGCGGGCTGGGTGGCGGATCGCTTTGATCGCCGCCGTGTTGCGATTTTCGCGAACAGCATTGATGGCGTGGTCGCGCTGACGCTGGGCATTATGACAGCGCAAGATGCCCTGACCCTGCCCTTGCTGTACATGATGGCCGCTCTGCACGGCGTGGCCCGCGTCTTTGTTGGCCCGTCTATGTCGTCCATTGTGGCCAATATTGTGCCTGCACGCATCCTGCCACGCGCCATCGCCTTCAATTCAATGGCGTGGCAAACGGGGACCGTCATTGGCCCCGGGGTTGGTGGCCTCCTGTTCGCCAGCAGCCCAGCCCTGCCCTATTGGATTGCGGCGATGTTGCTGGCCGTGGCGTCCTTTGCAATCAGCCGCATTCGCCCTTTTCCCAAAACGGAAATTAAGGGCCAAGCCCATCCCTTTCGGCAGATGGTTGATGGGTTGCATTATACATGGAATGAACGCTTTCTGCTTGGGGCGATTACGCTTGATCTCTTTGCCGTGCTGTTGGCAGGCGCAACGGCGCTATTGCCCGTTTATGCCCGCGATATCTTAAATGTCGGCCCGCAAGGGCTGGGTTGGCTCCGTGCTGCGCCGGCAGTGGGGGCAACGTTGATGGCGCTGTGGTTTTCCTTCCGCCCCCTTAAGCACAATGTGGGCATAAAGATGCTGTGGGCCGTGGTTGTCTTTGGCTTAGCCACGATTGGCTTTGGGCTATCCAAGTCCTTTTGGCTGTCACTGGGGCTGCTTTCCATCCTTGGCGCGGCCGATATGCTGTCCGTGTATGTCCGATCTTCGCTCGTCCAGTTAAACACGCCAGATGACATGCGCGGGCGCGTTGCTGCAGTCTCATCACTGGCAATTTCCGGCTCTAATGAACTTGGGGAAATGCAGTCTGGAATGTTCGCGGCCCTTTTGGGGCCCGTTGGCGCAGTTGTCTTTGGCGGCGTCGGGGCTATCTTGGTAACAGGCGTCTGGGCATGGCTGTTCCCTGAACTTCGAAATGCCCGGACCTTTGAACCTCACTTCAGGAAGACGTCATCATGAAAGCCGCCTCTATCCTCGATACCATTGGGTCCACACCGCATATTCGCGTATCACGTCTGTTTCCCGATCGTGAGGTTTGGATCAAGTCTGAGCGCAGCAATCCCGGTGGGTCGATTAAGGACCGTATTGGTCTGGCAATGATTGAAGATGCTGAGCGGAGCGGAGCGCTAAAGCCCGGCGGCACCATTGTAGAGCCGACCAGCGGCAATACCGGCATTGGCCTAGCCATGGTTGCCGCGGTGAAAGGCTATAAGCTCATTCTAGTCATGCCGGAAAGCATGTCGATTGAACGGCGACGCCTGATGCTGGCTTATGGGGCGACATTTGATCTGACCCCGCGGGAAAAAGGCATGAAAGGCGCCATTGAGCGTGCGTTGGAACTTGTGGAAACAATTCCCGGCGCGTGGATGCCGCAGCAATTTGAAAACCCAGCGAATATTGACATTCATGTCCGCACAACTGGCCCGGAAATTTTGGCAGACTTTGCCGAAACGCCACTGGATGCGATCATTACAGGTGTTGGCACGGGCGGCCATATCACGGGCGCAGCACAGTTTTTGAAACAGCATTGGCCCAAGCTTAAAGTCTTTGCTGTTGAGCCCAGTTTATCGCCTGTGATCAGTGGCGGATCTCCCTCACCCCACCCTATTCAGGGAATTGGTGCTGGCTTTATTCCTGCCAATTTGCACACCAAATTGCTGGATGGCGTCATTCAAGTTGATCCCGCCGATGCAAAGACAATGGCCCGCCGCGCGGCCACGGAAGAAGGCATGTTGGTGGGCATTAGCTCTGGCGCGACATTGGCCGCAATTGCGCAGAAACTGCCCGATCTACCCAAAGACGCCCGCGTGCTGGGCTTCAACTATGATACAGGCGAACGGTATCTATCTGTCCCCGACTTCCTTCCCGAAGCCTGATTAGCTAAGTTTCGCCGTGCGGCTCGATGTTTTCCGGCTGGCTGTCCCGCCGTCTGTGCTGGGTGAGCGTCCTGTGCGCTGGGCGCCCATTGCGGCCTTGTGCGTCGCAGTCGCCATTGGCATTGTTGTTTGGGCGCTGAATGCTGGCCCGTTGGGCACAGCCTATGATGGCGTACGCCAACCGCCTTTGCAGGTGGCCTTGGCTGACCCCGCACCTGCTCCGCCGCCCGTAGAGCCGCTTGTCCTGCGCACGCTCGACCCGATATTGGCGCAGCGCATCAATGCACAAACCCCCTTTACGCAAGAGCCCATTCCTCCCGCCCAGCCATTTCGGATCACGGGCAGCGTTCAAGATCGCGCCCGTGCAACCGACTGTTTGGCCGCAGCCATTCTCTATGAGGCAGGAACCGAAAGCCTGGCAGGGCAAAAGGCAGTGGCCCAAGTCGTCTTAAACAGAGTGCGCCACCCTGCTTTCCCCAAAACAGTCTGCGGCGTTGTCTTTCAAGGGGCAGAACGTACGACGGGCTGCCAATTCACCTTCACCTGCGATGGATCAATGGTGCACAAGCCAAGCCCAGCTGCGTGGGCCAATATGCAGGGGCTTGCGCGGATCATGCTGACGGGTGAGGTGTTCCGCCCCTTGGGGACGGCCACCCATTACCACACAGATTGGGTGCTGCCGGCATGGAGCAGCAAGTTGGATAAGGTCCATAAAGAGGGCGCACATTTATTCTTTCGCTGGGCCGGCTGGTGGGGGCAATTAAACGCATTTCGCGGGCGTTATGCCAGCGCAGAGCCAGTGATTGCGCAATTGGCCAGCCTTTCCCCGGCCCATGGGGCACTTGGCCTCCAGCCTGACTTTGAGGCGGAAGAAGCCCAGTTATTAGCGACACAACTTGACCCAGAGGCCGGCGGCCAAGGCGTTCCCATGAACCCCTATGGTTTTATTCCCGCGCTTCAGAATAGCACGGGTGATTATCTGGTGTTTATTTTACCGCGCACAGCCGATGCAGGCCTCATGCTGCGCCTCGTTCTATTTTCTTGCGGCACAAAGCCTTATTGCAAAATCCTCGTCTGGACAGACCCAAAGCTGGCGCCCTTTCGCTTTCCCGTTAGCGACGAGCAGCTGCAATCGCTGACCTTCAGCTATTTACGCAATCGCTCTGCCGGGATTGATAAGGCGCTTTGGAATTGTGAGGTTTTGTCTCGACCAGACCCCAATCAGTGCATGAAGATGCGCAAAGCTCCGCCACCGAATGCAGCACCCGCCTTAGCATCCCCGCTTGCAACGCCCTAAAAGCTTAAGCGACGAAGATCGCGGCTGCGAGTGACAGCAGGAACGAGACCAAAGTTGCCCCGACGACGGGCATAGAACTGCGCCAGCCCTGCTGCAGAAGCAATTGCATGGGAGATTTTATGCCAGTGGCCACCACGGCCAGCAACAAGAGCGCACTGGCCCCCTTGCGCGAGACATCAACAACCGCGGGCGGCAAGGGCATGAAGCTGTTGACAGCTGCAACAGCTAGAAAGCCCAAGACAAACCAAGGCACAGTAATTGGTCCAGCTTTTCCGGCGCCTTGTCGCGATAGGATCAGCGCAATGACGGCAAGTGTTGGCGCCAGCAGTGCCACGCGTGTTAGCTTGACAATTGTAGCTGTCTGGCCGGCTTCGTTGGAAAAGCTATATCCCGCCCCCAGCGCCTGAGCGACATCGTGAATCGAGGCGCCAATTAAAAAACCAGCTTGGCGGTCCGACAGGCCTAAGCTGCCAGCCAGAATGGGATAGGTCGACATAGCAAATGCGCTTGCCGCCGACACGCAGACCAAAACCAAGGTCAATTGCGCCTGGCTGGTGCGTTTTTCGCCAAGCAAGGTCGACAGCGCAAGCGCGGCAGAGGCGCCGCAAATTGCGACAGACCCTCCCGCCAAAAGACCCAAGGCCCAAGGCAGACCAAAAAGGCGGGCCACGCCAAGCCCCGTTACCGTCACCAAAGCCAGAATGATGGCAATGGCAAGGAAACTTGGCACACCCAAGGACGCGATTTGCGCAAAAGTGATTTGGGCGCCGACCAGAACAATCCCCCAGCGCAACAAGCTGCGTGAGGCAAAGTTAAGGCCCGGGTGCAACCGGGTGTCGGCATTGGCAAAGTTGAACGCAAGACCAATAAGCAGGCCCATTAGCATCAATGGGGCGCCATAATGTTCAGCCAGATAGGCAGCGGCCAGCGCCGCAACGCCAGTCACCACCAAACCGGGAATATAATCGCGTATGCCAATCTTGGCAGCGGTGGCCGGTTCATACAAATCGCCATATAAATCTGCGACAGCTGGCACGGCCTTTTGCTTGGTCACCTGCATCTCCCCCTTGGCATCATGACAGCGTTGTCTACTATGGCGCAGTTCAGGAGTGGAGACAATTCATGTCAGATGGGCAAATCGATCGTGGAAAGAAACTGCGCTACGCGCTGATTGCGCTGGTCTTTATAGGGACAGCGCTCAATTATGTAGACCGTCAAGTCTTGGCCTTGTTGAAGCCAACGCTGGAAGCTGAATTTAACTGGACGGATCAAGAATTTGCCCATTTGGGCTCAGCCTTTCAGCTGACGGCTGCGGCATCAGTGGTCTTTGTCGGTTGGCTGGTAGATCGCTTTGGCGTGCGTGCGGCCTATGGCGGTGCGGTGGCAATTTGGAGCCTTGCGGGCATGGCCCATGCCTTTGCGACAACTGTGGGGCAGTTTTTGGCCGCACGCATCGTGCTAGCCGCGGCTGAATCCATCAACACCCCCGCTGCCGTTAAATCAGCGGCGCAATATCTGCCCCTGCGAGAACGCTCCCTCGGCCTCGGCCTTGTGAACACGGCGCCCAATATTGGTGCCGTGTTGACTCCCCTTATCATTCCGCCTTTTGCGCTCGCCTTTGGCTGGCAAGCGGCGTTTCTTGTGACCGGGGCTTTGGGCTTTGTTTGGTTAATGTTCTGGTACCCTCTCACGCGGCACCTAAAGCCTGTTGCAGCATCTGAGCCCGACGCAACGCCCAAACCCGTCCAGCAGGATGCCGAAAAGCCCAAGGGCTGGGTCAAAGATATGCTGTCCGATCGCCGGACATGGGCTGTGGCTGGCGCCAAAGCCCTGACGGATATGATTTGGTGGTTCATGCTGTTCTGGACGCCTGATCTGTTCAGCCGCGTCTTTAAAATGGGCCAAGCAGAGCTCGGCGGCCCAATTGCGCTGATCTATAGCATGGCCGCCTTGGGTGCGCTTTCTAGCGGTATTGTGTTCCCGCTGCTCTTGGCCCGCGGGCTAAGCCCCAATGCGGCGCGCAAATCCTCTATGCTGTTTTATGCATTGCTTATTCTGCCCATTCCGCTGGCGCTTGAAGCCTCAAGCCCTTGGGTTGCTGCAGGGTTGATTGGCCTTGCCCTTTTCGCGCATCAAGGCTTTTCGACCAATATCTTCGGCTTTACGGCGGACACTGTGCCCACTCAGCGTGTGGGCACGGTGATGGCGATTGGCGCCGTGTTCGGCAATCTCACAGGCATGGGCATTATTGAATTTACGGGCTGGTCGCTAACGCATGGCGTTGGCTATTGGCCCATGTTCGCCATGGCGGCGAGTGCCTATCTGCTGGCGACCCTATGGGTGCATGTGCTGGTGCCCGTTATCCGCCCCATTGCGTCAGCCCAATAGTCGTTAGGACATAAAAAAGGGCTGGAGCCTGATGGCCCCAGCCCTATTTTTTCGTGCTGACTTAAGCTTAGTTGCCGAAGTTCAGCTGGGCCGTGATGCCGACATAACGATCAGCTTCACGCGGGATGATGTAGCGGAAGCTGCCACCCGGACCGCCCGAAATGATCGACGAGGCAAAGCTCTTGTCAAACAAGTTCTTCACATGCGCCGTGATCTTCCAACGATCATTCACGTCCACCAATGAGGCGTTGACATCAACAATCGAATAGCCCGCAACGGTCGTGCCTGCACGCGTGGTCAAGTTCGCCGTCAGTTCATAGATCTGCGACGATTGATAGGCGAGTGACGTACCAAGCTGGACGTTGAACGAATTGCCTGTTTCGATCGTCCAATCAGCACCCACTGACGCCTTATACTTCGGCGCATTTGGCAGCGGCGTGCCCGGTGCAACGATGTTGGCCGGGTTGCCGCCAGCCGGCAGGCGGAAGGCCACAACCTGCGCATCATTATAGGCAAAACCGCCCGAGATGTTCACATTGCGTGCCGGACGCAAAATAGCGTCAACTTCAAAGCCCTTGGTCGAAACTGTACCAGCGTTGGTCAGACGGGTCGTCACAACACCAGCCACCAGATCCGGGTTATTGGCCTGATAATTGTAATATTTTGCGTAATAAGCCGCGACGTTGATGATCGCGCGACCATCAAACAGGCTGTTCTTGGCGCCAACTTCAAACGCATCCACGGTTTCTGCCGCAATCACGTTGGTGTCATCAATGCCAACCAGGCCTGCAAGCGGCGGATTGGCAGACTTATACATGTTGAAAAACACGTTGTAAGCCGGGCCCTTATAGCCGCGGGTATAGCTACCATAGACCATTGTGTCTTCGGTAACATCAGCTTGGAAGCCAGCCTTACCCGAGACGTTCGACTTGCTGGTTCCGCCAGCAAAGTTGAAGTTGGGGCGAATACCCGGACGCGCATCCGGGAAGTTTGATGTACGGCCCAAGAAGACGTCGAGATCGTCCTTGGTATAGCGCAGGCCACCAATCAGGCGGAACGCAGACGACACATTGATTGTGGTCTGGCCGAACAACGCCTTGTTATCAAAGGTAGAGCCAAAGGTGGCGCTGCCAATCGGGTTGGTGAAGGTCGACACAGCCGGATCCGTCGAGCACGGACGCAGGCCAGCGGCAATTTCTGCCAAGGTCGATGCCGAGCAGGCAATCACGTTGCGCGTGAAGGTACGCTCTGACTTCGCGCGCGAATAATAGGCACCAACCACATATTCAATCAGCCCACCCGTTGGCGATGCAATGCGCACTTCCTGGGTGAAGGTGTTTGATGTTTGCGGGCCATTATCGTGCAGCTGGTTCAGACCAACATAGGGCTGGCTCAGCCAGTCACCATCACGAATTTCGCGGTTGTCCCAGCCACGATAGCTGGTGATTGACGTCAATGTGTGATCGCCAAGCTCCAGATCAGCCTGAAGCGAGGTGCCCCAGCTCTTTTCCTTCGTTGCTGTTACCAAATTCTGGTTCACAGTCCGCGCTTCGACGCCATCAAACGTTGTGCCCGTCAGGGCCAATGCCGCAGCATTGGTTGGGCGCGGGCTGATGATTTCACCGCAGCAATCGTCATTTGCCTTGCGGTAATCGGCACGCAATGTCAGCGTCAGTGTTTCGCTGGCATCGGCCTCAATCACACCACGCAGGCCATAACGCTTATAGCCATTCACCTTCGTCTTGGCGGCAATGTTGTAGATGTTGCCATCATACTGGCCATAGAAACCCGTGATGCGTGAACGCACCTTCTCGCTCAACGGCGCATTGATGGTGGCGCGGGCGCGATATTCCGACTTGTCGAAATACGAGGCTTCAACTGTGCTTTCGAGCTTGTCAGTGGGGCGCTTCGTCACAATCGACACAACGCCAGCCGAGGCGTTCTTGCCAAACAGCGTGCCCTGCGGACCACGCAGCACTTCGACGCGCTCAACGTCAAACAGATCGCTAAAGCCTTCGCCAGCGCGGCTCAGCACCACGCCATCCAAAACGGCGGCAACGGAAGGCTCAGCGGCAATCGAGAAGTTGATTGTCCCCACGCCACGCAGGAACAGCGCTTGGTTCAGCGTTGTGCCGGCCTTACGAAAGTTCATCGACGGAACGAGATATTGCGCATTTTCCAGCGTCAACCCGCCATTATTGGCAAGCGCCGCCCCGGAAATGACCGAGATGGCAACCGGAACCGACTGCAGATTTTCTTCACGCTTTTGCGCAGTGACGATGATGTCGCCAGCAGCGGCTCCTTCGTCAGCCGATTGGGCATAAGCCATAGCCGGCAACGCAAGGGCCATAGCGGCGCTGGCGAGGACGGCGGAACGAATAAGTTTCATGTTGTTCCTCCCTTCGAATCGAGTGGTCGAGACACTATCGTATACTCCACCATTTTAGTCGACATTATATTCCGGCTGTCAACCAGGCCGGTCCCCTCAAAAACCGAGTTCACGCATATCAACCACGCGCTTTTCGCGCGCGCTGATTTCCGCGGCCATGCCTATTGCCACAGCACGCAAGCCATCATCCGCCGTTACTTCTACAGGGCCTTCGCCCCGCACGGCTGCAATGAATTTCTGGTGTTCATAATAGGTTGAACCATGATGACTGCCGGCCTTCAACGCGGCTTCATCAACAGGCACATGGACCCGCTCGGGCGTTTTCGGGTTCATAAAGCCCGTGCGCGGGCTGAAAATCAGATCGCCGGACGGGATCAAGCACTCAAGCCGGGCTTTATCCCCCACAGCACAAATCTCTTCCTGATTTTCCGCCCCATCGGCGAACATGGACAGATCCAGCATGGCGCGTACGCCATTGGCAAAGTCTACGGTCGTAAAGCTGTTGTCGATAATATCCGGGCGGCGGCCATCATAGGCCTCGTCCAAATGGTTCACATCCATCGCGCCCGAGCAATAGACCCGAACGGCCTCTGACTGGGTAATCAGGCGCATCAAATCAAAAAAATGGCAGCATTTCTCCACCATCGTCCCGCCCGTATTCTCAGAAAAGCGGTTCCAATCCCCCACTTTGACAAGAAAAGGAAAGCGATGTTCGCGGATGCTGAGCATTTTAAGCGCACCAATGCGCCCGGCATGGACCTGCTCAATAAACGCAGCAGCGGGTGGCATATAGCGATATTCCATCGCCGTCCAAAACACGCCTGAATGCTGTTTGACACGCTCTGCAATCCAGCGCGCATCCTCAATCGTCGTTGCCAAGGGCTTTTCGCACAAAATGTGCAGCCCAGCGTCAAGCAATGGCTCAAGGACAGACCGATGCGTGTAATTGGGGCTCGCCACAATCACGGCGTCAACCAAGCCTGAGGCGGCCAATTCAGCCGAAGAGGAAAAGCTTTTCACGCCATCTGCGCGCGCGCCAAGCGCGGACTTGGCCCAGCCAAGCGACGTGTCAACAGGGTCTGCCAAGGCAGTCACGACCGCACCAGGGGTAATTGCAAGATTGTGGATATGCTCCACACCCATCATTCCCGAGCCAACGAGCCCGTAGCGAACCATGACCTCTCCCACGCTAATCCAGTTATGACAACGATGTCTGAACTGAGTTTCTCTCTCAATTACAGCGCGAAGGCAAGCAGGAGGTGCCCGTGCAGCACAATGGGCGTCGACACTGTGGCCTTGCTGCAACAAATTTGACCTGCGACCATTCCATGCTAGCCTTTTGACATGCGGGTAACGATCAAAGATGTATCGCGAGTGGCGGGTGTGTCGATCAAGACAGTTTCCCGTGTCCTCAATAAAGAAAAATATGTCCGCGAAGAAACCAAAAGGCGGGTGGAAGAAGCTGTTGCCGCGCTGAATTTTAGCCCCAGCCTTGCTGCGCGCACATTGGCGGGCCGCCGCTCATTCCAAATCGCGCTGCTCTATGACAATCACAGCCCGCATTATATTCACCAGGTGCAAGAAGGCGTTTGGGCGCGCACGCGCGAAGAAGGCGTGCGGATGTTGGCTCAACCCGTGGATGTCGCCTCCCCCAATTTGGCAGCAGAAGTGGGCGGCCTGAT
>RFZB01000046.1 GCA_009920915.1 Sphingomonadaceae bacterium
TTGCGTTTCCGCAATGATCGCGCAACGCAAGAGGTGGGCTTATCTCATCTGAGTGATGAAGATTGGGTGCGCCATTTCGGACGCTTTGTGCCGCTTGCCCATAGCCTGCCCCAACCTTTGGCGCTGCGTTATCACGGCCATCAGTTCCGCGTGTACAACCCGGATATTGGCGATGGCCGTGGGTTCCTGTTTGCGCAAATGCGCGATGGGCGTGGGCGATTAATGGATTTGGGGACTAAGGGATCGGGCCAGACGCCCTATAGTCGCTTTGGCGATGGTCGGCTGACGCTGAAAGGCGCAGTGCGTGAAATTTTGGCAACAGAAATGCTCGAGGCTTTGGGCGTGGAAACCAGCCGGACATTCTCGGTCATTGAAACCGGAGAAGCGCTGCATCGCGGCGACGAGCCCAGCCCGACACGCTCTGCAGTACTGGTGCGGCTGAACCACGGGCATATTCGCATTGGCAGTTTTCAACGACTGGCCGCCTTGGGCGAAACCGAGCATCTGAAACGCCTAACAGCCTATGCCCTCCAGCATTATTATGGCGAAGACGATGGCCCGGATGCCGCAGCACGGCTTGTCCGCCATGTGGTGCGCCAAACTGCGCATATGGCCGCGAGCTTCATGGTCGCAGGCTTTGTTCATGGCGTGCTGAACAGCGATAATATCAACATTACGGGCGAAAGCTTTGATTATGGCCCGTGGCGCTGGACGCCGCAGTTCGACCCCAATTTTACGGCGGCCTATTTTGACGAACAGGGGCTATATGCCTTTGGTCGCCAAGCCGAGGCGATCCACTGGGATGTCGTCCAACTGGCGAACAGCCTGCTGGACATTGCCGAGCGTGAGGCGCTGGTTGAGGCCATTGATGGCTTTGCCCCTACCTATCGGGCGGCACTGGTCGCGGCCGTCTTATGGCGGCTGGGTGTAACCCCGCGCAGCGAAACAGAAAATATCCGTGTGGTGACCGCACTGGAAGCTGCCTTGTTCAACAGCGGCTTGGAAATTGATCGATTCTATTTCGATTGGGCGGGCGGCAGATTGCGCCGGCCCGATCCGCAGGGCCTATATGCGAGCGCAGATTTTGCAGAGCTGGCAACGGCTCTTGCAGATTTCACGCCACGGCAGGATTTTGGGCACGCTTATTGGTCGGGGGCTGCCCCCTGTTCAATGCACATTGACGAAGTCGAAGCCATTTGGGCGCCCATTGCGGCGGAAGATGATTGGTCCCGGCTTTATGCAAAAATTGACGCCATTAGGGCTATGGGAGAGGCCTTGCGCGGCTAAGAGGACAAAATGTCATGACGTCAGAGCTTGTTTCGATTGAACCGGCAACCGGCGCCGAATTGTGGCGCGGGGCAGTGAGCGATGTTGCCGCCGAAGTTGCCGCTGCGCAGGCAGCACAAAGCCAATGGGCGGCCCAGCCCGTGGCCGACCGCATTGCCCTCGTCACGCGCTTTGCCGAAATTGTCCGCGATCGGCATGAAGATATGGCCACCCTCATCGCCCGCGAAACGGGCAAGCCGTTGTGGGAAACGCGCACGGAGGTGGATGCTGTCATCAACAAGGCTGCTATTTCCATTCAGGCTTATGCGGAGCGCACGCCGGAACGCGAAGTCGCGGCAATAGCGGGCCAGCGGACATGGGTGCGGCACAAACCCCATGGTGTGATGGCAGTGCTCGGGCCCTATAATTTCCCCGCGCATTTGCCCAACGGCCATATCATCCCCGCGCTGATCGCGGGCAATGCCATTGTCTTTAAGCCGTCTGAAAAGACGCCCGCAACGGGCGCCTATCTGGTCGACTGCCTTCATGCCGCAGGCATCCCCAAAGATGTGGTCCGCCTCGTGATTGGCGGCGTGGAGGAAGGCCGGGCGCTGGTGGCGCACCCTCATGTCGAGGGGATTTTGTTTACGGGCTCGGCGCGCACCGGCATCGCCCTCAACCGCCAATTTGCCGACCAGCCCGGCAAAATGCTCGCGCTGGAAATGGGCGGCAATAATCCAATCATTGTGTGGGATGCAAAAGATGCAGCGGCGGCGGCCACGCTGGTCGTCCAATCTGCCTATCTGAGCGCGGGGCAACGCTGCACCGCCGCCAGCCGCCTGATTTTGCAGGACGGGCAAGAAGGCCCGTTGATTGACGCGATATGCACGCTGATAGACCGCATCATCATCGATGGTCCCTTTGCTGATCCTGCACCCTTCATGGGGCCCGTCATTGATATTGCGACGGCCCATGGTCTTTTGGCGGCTTTTGCAGCGCTGGAAGCCAAAGGCGGCCGCGTGATCCACCCGCTGACGCAGCTTAAGCCGGACCTGCCCTTTTTAACGCCTGCGCTGATTGATATGACGGATGCACATGACAGGCCGGATGAAGAGTTGTTTGGTCCTGTGCTGCAAATCATCCGCGTTGCCGATTTTCAAGCCGCAATTCGCGAGGCCAATGCGACAGCCTATGGCCTTGCGGCATCGCTTATTGGCGGAACGGAGGCACAATTCCACCAAGCTTGGGCAGAATTGCGGGCGGGCGTCATCAACTGGAATCGACCCACCAACGGCGCACCCTCCGCCGCGCCCTTTGGCGGTCTGGGCCTGTCGGGCAACCACCGGCCAAGCGCCTATTATGCCGCGGATTATTGCGCCTATCCGGTGGTTTCGGTGGAGGGAGAGGCCGCGTCGGGCAGCATTTCAACGGGCATGCGCCCCATTGGCTGAAGTTTCGCTAAACCACGCCCAATAATCTCTACTTTGCGACTCTGCTCGTCCATCGGCAGGGCAAAGTCATGGAAAAAGGCAAAGTCATCTTAGTGGGCGCTGGCCCCGGCGACCCAGATTTGCTGACGGTCAAAGCCGCACGCGCCTTGGCTGCAGCCGATGTGATTGTGCATGACGGGCTGGTCGATGCAGAGATTTTGGCGCTGGGCAATCCCAAGGCGCGTTACATCTCGGTCGCCAAGCAGCGCAGCAAGCACAGCGTGCCGCAAGATCGGATCAACGCACTTCTGGTGGAAGAAGCCCAGGCGGGCCGCCTGGTCATTCGCCTGAAATGTGGCGATCCATTCATCTTCGGGCGTGGGGGTGAAGAGGCGGAAGACTGCCGGGCCTCTGGCGTGACTGTTGACGTCATCCCTGGCATTTCAGCCGCTGTTGGCTGTGCGGCAGAAGCCATGCTGCCCCTCACCCATCGCGATGCTGCAAGTGCAGTCAGCTTTGTCGCGGGCCAGTGCAAAGGCCTAAGCGACCAGAATTGGTCGGGCCTTGCCGGCAAAGGCCGGACTTTGGTGATCTATATGGGGGTCGCGACGGCTGCCGATATCACTGAAAAGCTGATTGCGGATGGCGTGTCACCGGACATGCCCGTGGCCGTTCTGGAACGCGGGACGCGCAAAGGCGCGCGCGCCATGCGCACGCTGCTGACCGATTTGGGCGACATGATTGCCCGCGAAAATGTGAAAAGCCCGGCGGTGATTATCGTTGGGGATGTTGTGGTCCGCTCTGACGCTGAGGACAGGCTGCGGACGCTCGCCAAGCAAGTGGAAGAAGCACATTCATGAAATTGTTGACGGGAAATGATCTCGCCACCGGGGCAGTGACCTGGTGGACGGGCGAATGCTGGTCGCTCCATGTCGAAGACGCAGTGGACGTTGGCGAACATGGCGAAGCGGTGCTGACCGCAGAAGAAGGCGCGCGCCGCGTAAACGCGCCCTACATCATCGATGCCATCGCGACGCCGGATGGCCCGCGCCCGGCGCATATCAAAGACCGTGTTCGCGCACTGGGGCCCACAGTCCGTCCCGACCTGACATTGAAGCCGGCAGATCCTGATGCCGGAAGCTGGGTGATCTAATGTATAAATATGACCAATATGATCAGGCGATTGTCGATGCCCGCGTCGCTGAATTTAGCGATCAGGTGCGCCGCCGTTTGGCGGGCGACATCACAGAGGATCAGTTCAAGCCGCTGCGCCTGATGAACGGCCTATACCTTCAGCTTCATGCCTATATGCTGCGCGTTGCCATTCCTTATGGCACGCTCGATAGCCGTCAGATGCGGATGCTGGCGCACATCGCGCGCAAATATGACCGCGATTATGGCCATTTCACTACGCGCCAGAATATCCAATATAACTGGATCAAGCTGGAGGATGCCCCCGCGATTTTGGCGGATTTAGCCTCAGTCGAAATGCACGCCATTCAGACGTCGGGCAACTGCATCCGCAACATTTCGTCCGACCAATATGCAGGGGCTGCGGCAGACGAAGTCGCCGATCCCCGCCCTTGGGCGGAGCTGCTGCGCCAATGGTCTACCTTCCACCCGGAATTCAGCTATTTGCCGCGTAAGTTTAAAATCGCGGTGATTGCCTCGGACGAAGACCGGGCCGCGATGAAGCTGCACGACATTGGCATTCAGTTGGTGACGCGTGATGGCAAGCTGGGCGCCGCCTTCTACGTCGGCGGTGGCATGGGCCGCACGCCGATGGTCGCCCCGCTCATCAAAGACTTTGTGCCGATTGAGGATTATCTCAGCTATTCTGAGGCCTGTCTGCGTGTGTACAATCGCTATGGTCGGCGCGACAATATCTACAAGGCGCGCATTAAGATCTTGATCCATGAACTGGGTGCTGCGGAATATGCGCGGCAGGTTGAAGAAGAATTTGCCCACGTAAAGACGCTGGGCATTGATCCACCAGCGGCCGAGCTAGAGCGGATTTCTGCCTTCTTTGCTCCACCCGCTTTTGATGCCGGGGCACCCGATAGCGTTGATCGCAGCGACCCGGACTTTGCTGTCTGGCTGGACCAGAATGTGAAGCCGCACAAACAGCCGGGCTATGCGATTGTGAACATCAGCCTAAAGCCCGTCGGCGGCATTCCCGGCGACGCCTCATCCGCGCAGATTGATGTCATGGCGGATTTGGCCGAGCGCTATAGCTTTGATGAGCTTCGCGTCACGCATGCGCAGAACATCGTCCTGCCGCACGTCGCCAAGCGCGATCTTTATGCCATGTGGCAAGCATTGGTGGAGGCGGATCTGGCAGCTCCCAATCTGGACCTGATCAGCGACGCGCAGAAGATTGCCCAGCGGTTCGCCGATTTGGACCGGCAGCGGACTTTGGGGGAACTGAAGCTCAAAATCTCGGGCTGCATCAATGCCTGCGGCCACCACCATGCCGGCCATATTGGCATTTTGGGCGTCGACCGGAAGGGCACAGAGAATTACCAGCTCCTGCTCGGCGGATCAGGCGCTGAAGACACCAGCCTCGGCAAGATCACGGGCCCCGGCTTTGATGAAGACGGCATTGTCGACGCCGTTGAGCGTGTGACTGACAAATATCTGGAACTGCGCGAAGGCGAGGAACGCTTCCTCGACACCTATCGCCGTGTGGGCTTTGACCCGTTCAAGGAGGCAATTTATGGCTGAGCTGCGCTTTCGGAATGATGAGGCGCTGGAACAGCCCGCCGTCACGCTGGATGGGTTCCTTCAGCAGTCCAACGCCACTGCCGTCCGGCTGGAGCCAGATGAAGATGCGCGGCTGCTGATCCCGCATCTCGACCGGCTGGCGCTGGTGGAGATTGCCTTCCCCAAATTCCGCGATGGCCGGGGGTATTCCTCCGCGCGCATTTTGCGTGAAGCGGGCTATCGCGGCGAATTGCGCGCAGCAGGCGATGTGCTGGTCGATCAAATTGCCTATATGCGGCGTTGCGGATTTGACAGCTTCCTGCCCGATGCGCCTTTGGATGCCGAGGCCGTGCAGGCGAGCCTGACATTTTATGATCATGCCTATCAGCGGGCGGCCGACACAGCCGTCCCCGTATGGAAGCTGCGGCATGGTTGAAACCCGCGCGCGCGCTGTTGATCGCATCGATACGCAGCCGCGCTACACCGAGGCGGATGCCATCCGCCTCAACCATATGTTCCGCGGGCGCGACACCTCGGAAATGCTGGAGATTGTTCTAAATGAACAGATGTTGGGCGACGTGGCAACAGTCTCTTCCTTCGGGACTGAAGCGATTGTGTTGCTGCACCTCATCGCGCGTTTTGATCGGGCGCTTCCTGTGCTGTTTCTCGAAACAGGAAAGCACTTCCCCGAAACTCTTGCCTATCGCGATGAGGTGGTGAGCTTATTGGGCCTGACTGATGTCCGCAGCCTGACGCCCGACCCGGCGGATATTGCGGCTCAGGACGAAACGGGCCTGCGCTGGTCCTATGATCCTGATGGCTGCTGCGCGATCCGCAAGGTAAAGCCCTTGGAGCGGGCATTGGCAGGCTTTGACGCGCAAATTTCAGGACGCAAGGCGTTTCAGGCCTCCACCCGCGCGGCCCTGCCCCGCTTTGAGGTAGAGGCGGACCGGCTGAAAATGAACCCACTTGCCGATTGGGACAAAGAGCGGATCGAAGCCTATTTTGCCGAGTTTGCGCTGCCCCGACATCCACTGGAAGTGCAAGGCTATCCGTCCATTGGCTGCGCACCCTGCACCAGCATGGTTAAGCCGGGGGAAGACCCGCGTGCCGGCCGCTGGCGTGGGTGGGACAAGACCGAATGTGGCATTCATAACGCCACCACGCCCTTGCCCGATAATGGCGCGAATGATCCGGCCTTCTAAACAAGCCTGCCCAGCGCGTTAAAACGCGCCGTGACAGTGCTTATACTTTTCGCCCGATCCACATGGGCATGGCGCATTGCGGCTGACCTTGCCTTCCCATTCAGCAGGATCGGTGCCGAATTCATCAAGCAAAGACGGCTCGGTAAATTGCAGTGGTGGAATGCGCGTGGTGATCAGCCCGCGGGCAGCAGCATCGCTATCCTTGCTGTCATCTTCGCCCGTCAGCGGGTCGATATGCGTTGTGATGAAATTGGGCATTTGCGGCAATTCAGGCGCAGCTTGCATTTCAAATTGGGCATAGGCCAAAATCCGCGTCACATCTTCGCGGATCGCCACCAACATGCGCTCAAACAACGCAAAGGCCTCGCGCTTATATTCGTTAATTGGCGTTTTTTGCGCATAGGCGCGCAAGTGGATCACCGCGCGCAACGCATCCAGCGTCGAGAGATGGTCCTTCCAATGCTGGTCAAGCGATTGGAGGAGCACGCTCTTTTCAACCTGACGCCACATATCAGGCTCAAGCGCTGCTTGCTTCGCCGCCATCATGGCATCCGCCTGTTCGCGGACGCGATCTTCAATCATTTCCGGCTCAATTTCAGACTCAGTCACCCAAGTCTCAACAGGCACTTCAAGCCCAAAGACTTCACGAACCCGCGCCTTCAGCCCGTCTACATCCCATTGTTCGGGATAGGTATTGGGCGGGCAAGCATCGCCCACAATCGCGTTGATCGTTTCATGACGCATGTCGATGGTGACATCATCCACCGTCTCGGCGTCCATAATGTCGCCGCGCTGCTCGTAGATCACCTTGCGCTGATCATTCATCACGTCATCATATTCGACGACCTGTTTGCGAATGTCATAATTGCGCGCTTCAACCTTTTTCTGCGCCGTCTCAATCGCTTTGGACAACCAGCGAGAGCCAATGGCTTCGCCATCCGCCAAATTGCTGTTCATCATCTTAGAGAACAACGTATCAGGGCCAAAAATGCGCAGCAAATCATCATCTAGGCAGAGGTAGAATTTGGTCCGCCCCGGATCACCCTGACGGCCAGAGCGGCCGCGCAGCTGGTTATCAATACGGCGGCTTTCGTGACGCTCAGTCCCGATCACAAATAACCCGCCCGCCTCAAACACGCGCTGCTTTTCAGCTTCAATTTCTTGCCTGATCCGCGCGATCTCTTTGTCCTTGGCTGGGCCATCTTCCATGCTCGCCAATTCATCGGCAATGCGGAAATCTAGGTTCCCGCCCAGCTGAATATCCGTGCCGCGGCCTGCCATATTGGTCGCAATGGTCACAGCGCCCAACCGGCCCGCTTGCGCCACAATATGCGCTTCCTGCTCGTGATAACGGGCGTTGAGGACATTATGGTCGACGCCTTCCTTGTTCAGGAATTCCGACAAAAGCTCTGACTTTTCAATCGAGACTGTGCCGACAAGAACCGGCTGGCCCAGGCTCGCCCGTTCCTTAATCAGCTTGGCAATCGCGCCAAATTTGTCATGCGTGTTCTTGTAGAACTCATCCTCATCATCAATGCGCTGAACCGGCACGTTGGTGGGGATGGTGACGACATTCATTTTATAAATGTCAAAAAACTCACGGGCTTCGGTTGCTGCCGTTCCCGTCATACCGCCAAGCTTGGGGTACATACGGAAATAATTTTGGAAGGTGATTGACGCCAGCGTCTGATTTTCCGGCTCAATATTGACGCCTTCTTTGGCTTCAACAGCCTGGTGCAAGCCGTCTGACCAACGGCGGCCTTCCATCATACGGCCCGTAAATTCATCAATGATGACGACCTTGCCGTCCTTCACAATGTAATCCGTATCGCGCTTGAACATGGCATTGGCCCGCAACGCTTGGTTCAAATGATGGACAACCTGCGTATTTTCAAAATCATACAGGTTCTCGCCCTGCAACAGGCCGGCCCCTTCCAACAGGCGCTCGGCCTTTTCGGTGCCATCTTCGGTCAGAACAACCGAACGCTGCTTTTCGTCCTTCTCATAATCCGCCTCGTCGAGCTGCTTCACAATGACATCGACTGCCATGTACAGCTCTGACTTATCGTCGGTCGGGCCAGAAATGATCAGTGGCGTGCGCGCTTCATCGATCAGGATCGAATCTACTTCGTCAACAATGGCATAGTTGAACGGCCGCTGGACCATCTGGGTGCGATCATATTTCATATTGTCGCGCAGATAATCAAAGCCGAACTCATTATTGGTGCCGTAGGTAATATCGGCATCATAGGCGGCCCGGCGCTGCTCATCCGTCAAATTGGGCACGATGACGCCGACACTCAGGCCCAAAAACGTATAGACTTGGCCCATCCAGTCCGCATCACGCTTCGCCAGATAATCATTGACGGTAATCACGTGCACGCCCTTGCCGGGCAGCGCGTTCAAATAGGTTGCCGCCGTTGCCACCAACGTCTTGCCCTCACCCGTGCGCATTTCGGCAATTTCACCGCGGTGGAGCGCAATGCCGCCGACCAGCTGCACATCATAATGGCGCTGGCCAAGGGTGCGCTTGGCCGCCTCACGCACGGTGGCAAAGGCCTCTGGCAAAAGGCTGTCGAGTGTTTCCCCCGCCTCAAGCCGCGCGCGGAAACGCGTAGTTTGATCCCGCAATTCCTCGTCGCTAATGGCAATCATGGTCGGCTCATGACTGTTGACCTTCTCAACAATCTTCATGAGCGAGCGGACATAACGATCGTTGGACGATCCAAAGATGGATTTAGCAATCTTGCCGAACATGGCAGTTTCCTTGATTAAATTGGGCAGCGTCAGCGGCTGGGCGCGACGCAAAATTAGGGATCAGATAAAAAAGCGCGCTAGTTTAGGCGCGCGGGCGATCCGTCAGCTCAATCGAAGCGGCAGCCCCAGCAAAGCTGGTCTGTGGGGTGGCTGGTGTCTCTGCAACGCGCACCGCCAAAGGCCAAGGCTGGACAAAGCCTGCCACCAAATGCGCCTTAGCAGGGGCAACAGAGGCCATATGACGCACGGGCTGCGCCAATTGGCCAATTGCCACCGGCTCTGCCCATGCAGCACGGCTCGCCTGTGCAGGCGAAAATCCAGCCACAAGGGCAATAAGATATAAAAATAGACGCGTCATAATATTTGGTAAGGGCTGATATAGGGTGCAATATAGGGTCCGTCCATCCCGGCCTAGCGGGTCTTTCCTAACAAATCTGTGTATGGCTTGCGTCTCTTGCTGCGCGTCCAAGAGTTGAACCAAGGCTTTTGCAGCGTTAGGGGCCGTGTATGACCACAGCTATTTCGCCTCTCGCCACGCCGTTTCCCGATATGCCCATGATTGCGGGCGTCACCCCCCATGTGGGCCGGGCGCGGTATAAAAGCTGGGATCGCAATGATCTGACCTTTATCCGCTTTGAGGCAGGCACCGCCGTTGCTGGCGTGACCACGCAAAGCAAATGCCCCTCCCCCGAAGTGGAATGGTGCCAAGCCCATTTGTCTGGCGGGGCTGCCCGCGCGCTGGTGGTCAGCGCTGGCAATGCCAATGCCTTTACGGGCCATAAGGGGCGGGCCGCGGTGGAGGCGATAACGGCCAAGGCCGCCGCACATCTTGGCTGCGGAGTAGAGCACATCTTTGTATCTGCAACGGGCGTCATTGGCGTTCCTTTGCCGATTGAAAAGGCCGAGGCTGGCATGGATGATGCCATGGCCGCAGCACCATGTGGCTGGGCCGATGTTGCCGCTGCTATTTCGACAACTGATACCTTCCCCAAAGGCGCAATGACGCAGGCCGTGATTGGCGGGAAAACTGTCACACTGGTCGGGGTCATTAAAGGTTCAGGGATGATCGCGCCTGATATGGCGACGATGCTGGGCTATATCTTTACCGATGCGGCGCTTGCGCCCGGCCTGCTGCAACAGATGGTGTTGGCTGCCAACAAGACCAGCTTTTCCTGCATCACTGTAGATAGCGACACCTCAACGTCGGATACTGTTCTTGCCTTTGCAACGGGCAAGGCGGGCCATGCGCCGCTCACCTCTATGGATGATGCGGGGGCAGATGCCTTTCAGGCGGCCTTGTCAGACCTCTGCCGCCAATTGGCGCATCTTGTGGTGCGCGATGGCGAAGGGGCGACCAAATTTATTGAAATCACCGTGGATGGCGCCGTTTCAGACGCAAGTGCGCACCGCATCGCGCTGAGCATCGCCAATTCCCCGCTCGTCAAAACAGCAATTGCAGGCGAAGATGCCAATTGGGGCCGTGTCGTGATGGCCGTGGGCAAAGCAGGCGAGCCTGCCGAGCGTGATCTGCTCGCCATTCGCTTTGGGACAACGCAAGTTGCAGAAAATGGCCTGCCGGTAGAGGGGTATGACGAAACCCCTGTGGCCGCCCATCTCAAAGGCAGCGACATCCAAATTGGCGTCAACATTGGTCTTGGACATGGCCGCGCGACGGTGTGGACCTGCGATCTGACGCACGGCTATATCAGCATCAACGCCGATTATCGCAGCTGAGAGAGTGCAAAACCTATGTGCTCCGGTGAAAGCCGGAGCCCAGAGGAGCCAGATTTCGCTCAAATTTGAGGCGAGATGACGCAACGCCCCCTAGGCTCCGGCTTTCACCGGAGCACAAACAAGGTGGCTCAACAGGCCTTTTGCTTAAAGTTCAGACTCAATCCAGCCCTTCAAGGCCGATTTGGGGGCAGCGCCGACCTTTGTGGCGGCAGGCTGACCGCCCTTGAACAAAATCATCGTCGGAATGCCGCGGACGCCATATTTGGCCGGGGCATCGGGATTGTCATCAATATTGATCTTGGCGATCGTCACCTTGCCGGCAAGCTCGTCCGAAATTTCCTCAAGGCTTGGGCCAATCATCTTGCATGGGCCACACCATTCCGCCCAAAAATCAACCAGAACGGGTTCCGACGCATTCAAAACATCGTCGGCAAAGCTTGCATCAGTGACTGCCTTGGTGGCCATGAGTCGAATCTCCTTATGTCGAATGCTGATCTAAGCCGCGTGGGCGATGATCTCAACCAGTCAGCACCCAAGTTTTGCTTTTACCCACTATGTTTTGGCCGCCATGCTGCCAATTCCGCGGCGCTTAGCTCAATCAATTTGGGGGCAGCAGTATACAGCAAGCCAGCCCGCACCGCTCTGCCGGGAAAAATGCCCTGCAAAACGGCCGCATAGGCGCCCATTTGCGCTTTGTAATAATCGGGCACAGCCGCGGTGTCCTTGGGCACACGCCGCCCCGTCTTGAAATCAATGACCAGAACCTGATCGTCTTCAATCAGCAGCCGATCAACAATGCCTGCAATTACAGCGCCATCCACAACGCCTGCCAAGGGCGCTTCGGCCAGCGCGGACGGGCCAAAAATCGCTGCAAAATCGGGATGCTCAATCACAGACAGGGCGGCCTCAATCAGCTCTGCCGGGTCTTCCGCACCTTGGGCCTTAAGCCACAATAATCCCGCTGCTCGGCGGTCTTCCCCGCGCACCGCCGGCAGCCGCTCAAACAGACCATGCAGCAATGTCCCGCGCAGCGCCGCCGCTTTCAGTGCTGGATCGGGCGGCGGGCTGGCAGCCACATCTGCCACGCCAAGCGCAGAGGGCGCCAATGGGCGGGCGGGCCGCGCCTCTTGCGGGGCGGCGCGTGTCGACCAGACAGGCAATGGCCCCTGCCAGCAGTCCGCCAGCACCGCGGGCTTGAGCTTTGCGCCACTCACTTTTTCACGGCGCGAAAAGATAAGGCTGCCGTCCCGCTCTTCTGCCTTCAGCTGTCGCAGCGCCTCGGCAACGCGGCTGTGCCAGCAATCCTCACCTATTTTCTGGGCCTTATGTTGTGATTTTTTAAGGGCCCCGCCAATGAATAGACATTCTTCGGCGCGTGTCATTGCGACATAAAGCAAGCGCCAATGTTCATGCCGCTCGCGTGCATCTTGTTTTTCTGCCGAGTCTTTCAAAGACCGGACCAACGCGTCTTTCTTGGGCCGGTGGATAGGCAGGATCCGCCCCTTTTCCGCTTCCCAATTCAAATCAACAGCCTGTTTATAATCTGGATCAGACGTGGCATCCGCCAGCACCACAATGGGGGCCTGTAATCCCTTAGAGCCATGCACTGTCATAACGCGGACGGCATTCTCAGGCTTTGCCGGATCGCGCTTAATCTCCACATCCCCGCGGCAGAACCAATCGAGAAACAATTGTAAAGACGGCGTTTGGCGCGCTTCAAACTGCAGGGCTGCGTTCAACAATTCTTCAATTGGGTCTCGCGCTTCTTCGCCCAAGCGCGCAATCAGCTTTGCCCGCCCCGCAATCGGGCCAGACAAAATGGCCTCCAAAAAGGCATAGGGCGTAACGCGATCCGCCATATCAAGCAGCGCATAAAGAACCGCCAACGCCTCAGGAGATTGGGTCGCCCGCAGATGCGGCCAAAGCCCGGCGGATCGGCCATAAGCTGCCGCATAAAGCTGGTCCTGTGACCACCCAATTAAGGGCGAGACCAACAAACTGGCCAAGGTTAAATCATCCGCTGGCTGCAGGACGAAGCGGATACAGGCCATCAAATCCTGCACCGCAATGGGTGCATCCAGCCGCAGCCGGTCCACCCCGGCAACGGGCACTTGTTCTTCATAAAGGCGCGAGACAATCAGCCGGGCCAAGTCAGACCGGCTTCGCAGGAGAATCATGACATCGCCCGGCTCAGCCGCGCGACCTTTGGCGTCCAGATAGAGCCCCCCACTGGTCCACTGCCGCACCTTTTGCGCAAGCGTGCGGGCCCAATCGAGTTCGGAGGCTGTGAACCAGCTTTCCTCGTCATCGCCTATATCGTCTGCCGCCGCCGGATCTCCAAAGACCAGGGGGAACAGCTCAACATGGCCACTGCCGCCTTTAAAGCTTTGGTGCTTTGCTGGTACATCGGGCAGGCCCATGGCCTCATGGCCTATGGCCTCAATCACCGCGTCAACGGCATCCAAAATGGGCTGGCTTGATCGGAAGGACTGGCTAATCTCCAGTCGTTGCAACTCCTGCCCGGCACCGACCACTTTCTTCCGAAACGCGTGTTCTGCGCCTTCAAATTCTCGCGGGTCCGTGCCTTGAAAGCCGAAAATCGCCTGCTTAAAATCCCCCACCGCAAAGATGGTGCGCTGCCCGCTCGCCTTAGCCCCTTCGCCAGCAAAAAACTCTTCCGACAGCGCGTTTACGATCGCCCATTGCGCGGCATTGGTGTCTTGCGCCTCATCCACCAAAATATGATCAACACTCTGGTCGAGTTTATAACGGATCCAATCGCCAATGCCCGGTGTCTGCAGCAGACGCACAGTGGCGCTAATCAAATCATTAAAATCAACCACACCCGCCACGCGCTTGGCCTCGGCATAGGTGCGGGCATAATCTTGCCCCAGCGTGAGCGCGGCACTCAACCCTTGGGCGGTGTCTTCCAACCGCAGCAATTCCCGCAGGGTAAAGAAATGCGCGTGCAGCGGGCCGACGAGGTCAGGATAATCCGGGTCTTTGGGGAACCACGCCGCGTTTTCACGCAACTGGCCTTCGTCATTCGCCCAGGCTTTCATCAGGCCGTCCAGCGTGGCCACCCGCCCTTCAACATCGCGGGCGCGCCAATCAACAATATGCTGCCCAAAGCCCTGCAGGCGCACCCCGGGGGCAGAGGTAAACATCTGCTGCACCGCCACCAGCGCCGCCAGATCAAAGCCATCATCTGCACAGCCTGCGCGCACATGGGCCGCAACATCCAGCGCCCCCAGCCCCAACCAATTGCGCACTTTTGCGTCAACACCGGGGCCAATGTCTTCCATTGCGTCCGGCGCTTGCGCACAACGACGCAGCAGTGTGCGGGCGGCATCTTCGCCCAAAGTCCGCGCCAAAAAGCTGAGCCGATCAATCGTGCCCAATTGCCCTTCGCGCTCTGCCTGCGCCACCAGGCTGGCAAGGGCGTCTTCGCGCAATTGGCTTTCTTCGCGGCCCTCAACTGGGCGAAAGCCAATGGGCAGGCCGGCTTCTGCCGGAAAAGCCGCCAAAAGGCTTTGCGCAAAGCTGTGGATCGTTTGAATGCGCAAGCCACCGCCTCGCGCATCCAGCACCCGCGCGAACAACCGCCGGGCGCCTTCAAGCCGATCGCCCAGATGATCCTCGCCTAGGTTGCACAATTCCTTGCGCAAATCCGCATCGGGCAGGGTGACCCACGCGCCCAGCCGCTCATGCACGCGGTCTGCCATTTCGGCAGCGCCCGCCTTGGTAAAGGTCAGGCAGAGAATGGATTCCGGC
>RFZB01000047.1 GCA_009920915.1 Sphingomonadaceae bacterium
TGCTGCCGCAATCCGGCAAGGACACGGGAACGGCCAAGTCGGCCGCGATTACAAGCACGCCGCCACCGTCGCGCGCGATTGCGATGTTGTCGCACGTGGTGGAAGCAGCGTGGGCTGATGGCGAACCGGAGCGGCAGGAGGGGGCGGAATTGCCCGCTGGTTGGCTGCGGTTGGCCTTGGGCACGGTGCAGATTGATTTGTTTTCTGGCGCGCGGCTGTTTGTGGAAGGCCCGGCGCAAATTGAATGGCATCGGGCGTTGCAATTGGCCCAATTTCTTTGCGGACCCACGCCACAAGCGTTTTCCGCAACTCATCGCTGAGCGTCTCATGCGCGTTCAATGTCACATAGGCGTAAATGCCCTGGCCCTTAATATCATGCGGAAAGCCCACAACGGCGGCTTCGGCAACACTTGGGTGCAGCACCAGTGCGCTTTCCACTTCGGCCGTGCCCATGCGGTGGCCCGAGACGTTAATCACATCATCGACACGGCCCGTGATCCAATAATAGCCATCTTCATCGCGGCGGCAGCCATCGCCTGTGAAATATTTGCCGGGATAGGTGGTGAAATAGGTTTCAAAAAACCGCTGATGATCGCCCCAAACAGTGCGCATCTGGCCCGGCCAGCTTTGGGTGATGCACAAATTGCCATCAATTGCGCCGTCCAGAACCTGTCCTTCAGCATCCACCAACTGGGGCACAACGCCGGGAAGGGGCTTGGTCGCACTTCCCGGCTTTAAGTCGGTTGCGCCGGGCAGGGGGGCAATCAGCGCGGCCCCGGTTTCCGTTTGCCACCAGGTATCGACAATGGGGCAGCGGCCTTCGCCAACCACATTATGGTACCAGCGCCATGCCTCAGGGTTGATCGGCTCGCCCACTGTTCCAAGTAATTTCAATGATTTGCGCGATGTTTTTGAAACAAATTCATCGCCATCGCGCATCAGGGCGCGCAACGCCGTAGGTGCGGTAAAGATGATTTCGACCTTATGCCGATCCACCACCTGCCAAATGCGGCTGGCGTCAGGCCAGTTAGGCACGCCTTCGTACATCAGCGTCGTCGCGCCATTGGAAAGCGGGCCGTAGAGGATGTAGCTATGGCCTGTGACCCAGCCAATATCCGCGGCGCACCAATAAATTTGCCCGGGGCGATAGTCGAAAACCCATTCATGCGTCAGGCTGGCCCAAAGCAGATAACCGCCAGTAGTGTGCAGCACGCCCTTGGGCTTTCCGGTGGAGCCAGAGGTGTAGAGAATGAAGAGCGGGTCTTCCGCATCCATCACTTCTGCGGGGCAATCCGCAGAGACCTTAGCGGCTTCGTCATGATACCAAACATCACGGCCCGGCGTCATGCTGACGTCTGCGCCAGTGGCCTTCACGGTAATCACTGATTTCAGGCTGGGGCAGCTTTGGGCCGCAATATCCACATTCGCTTTCAGCGCGACGGGCTTGCCGCCACGGCGCCCCTCATCGGCGGTGACAACAACGCTGCTGTCACAATCCTGAATGCGGCCCACTAAGGATTCGGGTGAAAAGCCCCCAAAGACAACCGAGTGAATGGCCCCAATCCGCGCGCAGGCCAACAGCGCAAAGGCGGCTTCCGGGATCATGGGCATATAGATTGTCACGCGATCGCCTTTGCGGACGCCTTGTGCCTTCAACACATTGGCAAACCGGCACACTTCGGCGTGAAGTTCCCCATAGCTGATGTGGCGCGGCGCTTCGCTGGGAATATCCGGTTCCCAAATAATCGCAATGTCATCCGCGCGCGTGGGCAGATGCCGATCAATGCAGTTGACGCTGGCATTCAACTGGCCGTCTTCAAACCATTTGATGCCAAAATTCTCTTTGTTGAAAGACCAATTGCCCGCCTTGCTGGGCTCGCGATGCCATGTCAGACGCTGGGCTTGCTCTAACCAGAAGGCTTCGGGCGCCGACAATGCCTGCGCGTACAGCTCTTGATAGCGCGCGGCAGTGATGCGGCTGCTTTGGGCCCAATCTTGCGGTACGGGGAACAGATTTTGGTCTGACATCGCTTTTCCTTTTTGCTGCTTAATCATTGGGAAAATGCGTCGGCTGAGGCAAGCCTAAAGATCCATATTGTTTTGTCACAAGCGCGCGCTAGCGTGACGGAAACAGACAATGTGTGGAGTTGGATATGGCAGGGAAGATTTTCGTATCAGGTGGCAGCGGCTATATTGCGGGCTTCCTCATCCGCCAGTTGATTGCCGAAGGGTGGCAGGTCAACACCAGTATCCGAAACCTTGCACGTGAGGCCGAAGTCCGCGGATGGCTGGGTGTCGATAACAGCAAACTGCATTTCTTTGAGGCAGATTTGATGTCTGATGCAGGCTGGGCAGAGGCAATGGCCGGATGTAGCCATGTGGCGCATGTGGCATCCCCACTGCCATCCAACGCCCCCAAATCGGACGACGACCTAATCATTCCCGCCCGCGAAGGCGCTTTACGCGCGTTACGCTTTGCGAAAGACGCAGGCATTAAACGCTTTGTTATGACATCCTCGGTTGCGGCGATTGCTTATGGTCACGGGCGGGAAAAGCACCATTTTACGGAGGCAGACTGGACCAATGCCGATAGCCCGGATGCCTATGCCTATGTCAAATCAAAGACTTTGGCAGAACGTGCCGCGCGCGATTGGGTCGCGGCCAATGCGCCCGACATGGAATTTGTGACCGTCAACCCCGCGCTGGTTCTGGGTCCGCTCTTTTCTGCTGATTTTTCAACGTCGCTTGAGGCCATTAAGAAGCTTCTCGAAGGGTCTGTGCCCGGTCTGCCCAATTTCGGCTTTTCGGTTGTCGATGTCCGCGATGTGGCGGATTTACATGTCCGCTGCCTGACCACGCCGGGCCTTGCGGGTGAGCGGTTTATAGCCGCTGGCCCCTTCCTCTGGATGCGCGACCTGGCAAAGATTTTGCGCGAAGGACTTGGGGACCAAGCCCGCAAAGTCCCGACGCGGGGCCTGCCCAATTTTGTCGTGAAGCTGGTGGGACTGTTTGACCCTGTCATCAAGCAAGTCGTTGGGGAATTGGGCAATGTGCGCGACACATCGGCACAGCACGCGCTGGATAAACTTGGCTGGAAAACACGCCCAGCTGAAGAGAGCATTGTTGAGACAGCGCGGGATATGATCCGGCTGGGCGTTGTAAAGCTGTAAGCCTAGGCCAGACGATAGGGGACAACATCCCGCCTGTCCGGATCAACAAGGATATCCCGATCAGACGGCGGAAAGGCGCGTTGATCACAATCGCCCCGCGGGCAGATGCGGCAGCTGATGCCAATTCGGGTCGCGGCGCGGGCTGATGTGAGGTCTAGGCCATCGGCATAAACAAATTCGCGGGCGTGATCGACTTCGCAACCCAAAGCAACGGCATAGCGCCGTGGTGTGCGATCATAGCTGCCGCTTGCTTTCACCAGCCCCTTGGCCATGGAAACATAGCGCACACCATCTGGCGTTTCTGCCAGCTGAACCAAGATGCGGTCGGGAATGGCAACAGCCTCATGCACAATCCATAGTGGGCAGGCGCCACCAAAACGCGCAAATTGAAGCCGGGTTGCCGAATGGCGCTTGGTAATATTGCCCGCCATATCGACGCGGCAAAAGAAGAAGGGCACGCCGCGCGCGCTGGGCCGCTGGAGCGTGGACAGGCGGTGGCAGGCCTGTTCAAAGCTGACGCCAAAGCATTGGCGCAGACGATCAATATCATGGCGCACCGTGCGCGCCTCGGCCCGAAACCGGGCATAAGGCATCAACAACGCGCCCGCCGCATAATTTGCGAGGCCAACGGACAATAACTGTCGTGCCGCCGCCGTGCGCAGACCCGCGCTTTCGACAACCGAGCTAATCTCGTTCTTAAGGGCGAGTGCCGAAAGCTGGTGCGCCAATTGGAAGCGCTGACTTTCAATGGGTTGCGCACCATCAAGGATCAAATGCCCCATTTCCGCATCATAATCGCGCAAGCTCGCCTCGGCGGCGTAGACCAGCGATACCGAAAGGGCGTTGCGCAGATAGAGCTCCAATGCTTCGCGCGCAGGCGTCGCGTGTGTGCCGCGCAGGCGGTCTCCCAAGCTTTCTGCGGCCCGGTCCAGAATGTCGACATAATTGCCCGCGTTATGAAACCAATCCCGCACCTCTTCCCAAGGCAGGCGGCTGCCCGACGATTGGTCCGCCCCCATAGCTTCATCAATAATCTGCAATCGCTGGCCCGCATTGCGATAGGCGGCATGAAGCTGAACAAATTGATCGGCCAGTGCAGGCTGTTGTTCGGCAATCCGCGCCAGTTGATCGGCTGTCAGCGGGCTTGCGAATAACGGGTCGGCCGCCGCCTCACGCAGGGCGGCAAAGCGCCGGGTGGCGGCATCTTCCTCAAGATCTTGCCAATCGAGGGGAAAATCCCGTGCCAAAATTTCCAGCAAAGCTGGGGTGAGGGGGCGATCATCGCTTTCCAATTGTGAGAGGTAGGATACGGAAATGCCCAATCGGGCCGCCATGTCGGATTGCTTTAGGGCAAAACTTGCCCGCAAGGCGCGCAGCTTTGGCCCGGCAAAAATGCGTCGGCGCAAAGGGCCAGTGGCAGCTTTTGTCTCGCTCATTCGCGGCTTATACCGGTTGGTGTCAAATTTTGCAAACTTACACTTTGCAACTTTGCAAGTTCACATTGGACATTGCCAATTACTGGCCCCAAAAGCGACGCTTCAATTTTTAGGGGACCGCCATGTCATCGAACATTGCAGAGCTCGAAAAGCGCCGTGCTGCTGCCCGTATGGGCGGGGGGCAAAAGCGCATTGACGCGCAACATGCCAAAGGCCGCCTGACCGCACGCGAGCGGCTGGACGTGCTTCTGGATCAAGGCTCATTTGAAGAGCTGGACATGTATGTCGAGCATAATTGCGTCGATTTCGGCATGGAAGCGACCAAGATTCCCGGTGACGGCGTTGTGACTGGATCGGGCACGATCAATGGCCGACTGGTCTATGTCTACAGCCAGGATTTCACGGTTTTTGGCGGCTCTCTGTCGGAACGGCACGCCCAGAAAATCTGCAAGATCATGGATATGGCCCTGAAAGTCGGCGCGCCCGTCATTGGCCTGAATGACAGTGGCGGTGCCCGCATTCAGGAAGGTGTCGCCTCGCTGGGCGGCTATGCTGAGGTGTTCCAGCGCAACGTGCTGGCCTCGGGCGTTGTGCCGCAATTGAGCCTCATCATGGGCCCCTGTGCGGGTGGCGCAGTCTATTCCCCGGCGATGACGGACTTCATCTTCATGGTGAAAGACTCAAGCTATATGTTTGTGACGGGCCCGGACGTTGTGAAGACTGTCACCAACGAAGTCGTAACGCAGGAAGAACTGGGCGGCGCGATTACGCACACTGCAAAGTCCGGCGTGGCTGATCTGGCGCTGGAAAATGATATTGAAGCGCTGCTTGCCGCGCGCGACTTCATTGATTTTCTGCCCGAAAATAACCGCATGGGCGTGCCAGAGCGGCCGACCAATGATCCATGGGATCGGGTCGAGCCGAGCCTCGACACACTCATTCCGGCTTCCGCCGCTACGCCCTATGATATGCATGAGCTGATCCGCAAAACCGTGGATGAAGGCGATTTCTTTGAGGTTCAGCCCAACCATGCTGGCAATATCATTATCGGCTTTGGTCGCATTGAGGGCCGGACTGTCGGCATTGTCGCCAACCAGCCGATGGTGCTGGCGGGCTGTTTAGATATCAACGCATCCAAGAAAGCGGGCCGTTTTGTCCGCTTCTGCGATGCTTTTGATATCCCGATTGTCACTTTTGTTGATGTGCCGGGCTTTTTGCCGGGTGTTAGCCAAGAGCATAATGGCATCATCAAACATGGCGCAAAGTTGCTCTTTGCCTATGCCGAAGCCACCGTGCCAAAGATTACCGTGATCACCCGTAAGGCCTATGGCGGTGCTTATGACGTGATGGCGTCCAAGCATCTGCGCGGCGACCTGAACTATGCGTGGCCGACCGCCGAAATCGCCGTGATGGGGGCGAAGGGGGCCGTGGAAATCATCTTCCGGTCCGACATTGGCGATCCTGAAAAAATTGCGGAGCGGACCAAGGAATATGAAGACCGCTTTGCAAACCCCTTTGTCGCGGCCAGCAAGGGCTTTGTGGATGAGGTGATTATGCCGCACTCCACGCGCCGCCGCATTGCCTTGGGCTTGCGCAAGTTGCGCAACAAGCAGCTCGAAAACCCGTGGAAGAAGCACGATAATATTCCGCTTTAAGGAGCGTTTGCCATGAAACTCGGCCGCTTAAACCATATTGGCGTGGCAACGCCGTCGATTGAGGCCAGCATTGCCTTTTGGCGTGATGTGATGGGCGCAACGCATATCCATGCGCCCTTTGATTTGCCGGAACAGGGGGTAAAGGTCTGCTTCGTCGATACACCTGCCGACGGGCCGCATAATGGCACGCAGATTGAGCTGATTGAGCCGCTTCCCGGCAATACCAGCATTGCGAGCTTCTTGGACAAGAACCCGCAGGGCGGCCAGCATCATATGTGCTTTGAAGTGCCCGATATTCATGCGGCCAAGGCGGAATTTGAAGCCATGGGCAAACGTGTGCTGGGAGAGCCTCGCATTGGTGCGCATGGCACACTGATTTTCTTTGTTCATCCCAAAGACATGGGTGGGGTTCTGACCGAAATTATGGAAACGCCGAAAACGGCACATTGAGACATCTGGAGAGGATGGGAAAAATCATGAAATTTGAAACCATTACACTCGATATCAGCGATAATATTGCAACAATTACGCTCAACCGTCCGGAACGGCTGAATGCCTGTTCGCTCGATATGGCCGACGATATTGCCGATGCGCTGGACCAGTTGGGCGATGCACGCTGCTTGATTATCACCGGCGCAGGCCGGGCGTTTTGTTCGGGCGCAGATTTGCAGGCGCGCGGGGAACGCCCGGTAACCGGCGGGCAGGGCAGCTATGCCGCGCTCACGCGGCGCTACAACCCCACGATGATGAAGATTGCCCGTTTGAACATTCCGGTCATCACCGCCGTCAACGGCCCGGCAGCGGGCGTGGGGTGCTCGATCGCGCTAGCCGGGGATTTCGTAATTTCGGGCAAGAGCGGTTATTTTCTGCAAGCCTTTGTGAACATTGGCTTGGTGCCGGATGGCGGTGCAAGCTGGATGCTCCCGCGTTTGGTGGGGAAGGCGCGCGCCACCGAAATGATGATGCTGGGGGAGAAAGTCTCCGGCGATCAGGCCGTGGCCTGGAACATGATCTATAAGTGTGTTGAGGATGATCAGTTGATGGCAGAAGCCCGGGCCTTGGCCACACGCCTCGCCAATGGTCCAACGCTGGCATACGGCATCATGCGCCAAAACATCCTGACTGCGCTTGAGCAGAATTATTCCTTTGCGCTGAATGCAGAAGCCGAAGGGCAGCAGAAAGCCGGCAGCTCAGAAGATGCGCGCGAAGGGGGGCTTTCCTTCCTCGAAAAGCGCAAGCCGCAATTTAAGGGTCGATAAAACATGGCAAATCTGGACGACTGGAAACAGGCGGCGGCCAAAGAGGTTAAGGGCAAAGACCTGACCTGGCACACGCCGGAAGGTATTGAGGTCAAGCCGCTCTATACAGCGGCGGATGTCAGCGAAGATCCCGGCTTGCCGGGCTTTGCGCCTTTCACGCGTGGCGTGCGCGCGTCGATGTATACTGGTCGTCCATGGACCATCCGCCAATATGCGGGCTTTTCCACGGCCGAAGAGTCAAACGCCTTTTACCGGCGCAATTTGGCGGCAGGGCAAAAGGGCCTCTCGGTCGCGTTCGATCTGGCGACGCACCGCGGCTATGATAGCGATCATCCGCGCGTTGTGGGCGATGTCGGCAAGGCCGGCGTCGCGATTGACAGCGTTGAGGACATGAAAATCCTGTTCGACGGTATTCCGCTCGATCAAATGTCGGTGTCCATGACAATGAACGGCGCGGTTATCCCCGTGCTCGCCTTCTTCATTGTGGCCGGCGAAGAGCAGGGCGTTCCTGTTGAGCAACTGGACGGCACGATCCAGAATGACATCCTCAAAGAGTTCATGGTGCGGAACACTTATATCTACCCGCCTGAACCCTCTATGCGGATTATTTCAGACATCTTCGCATTTACCAGCCAGAAGATGCCGAAATTCAACAGCATTTCCATCTCTGGCTATCATATGCAGGAAGCCGGGGCGACGCAGGTGCAAGAGCTTGCCTTCACCATCGCCGATGGCATGGAATATGTGAAATATGGTGTCGCCTCAGGCCTTGATATTGATAAGTTCGCAGGCCGTCTGAGCTTCTTCTTCGCGATTGGCATGAACTTTTTCATGGAAGTGGCAAAGCTCCGCGCGGCGCGTGTGCTGTGGCACCGCGTGATGACCAAGCTGGGCGCCCAAGATGAACGATCGAAGATGCTGCGCACGCACTGCCAAACATCGGGCGTCTCCCTGACCGAGCAAGACCCGTATAACAATGTCATCCGCACCACAGTTGAAGCCATGGCCGCCATGCTGGGCGGCACGCAATCGCTGCACACCAATGCGCTGGATGAAGCAATTGCACTGCCCACGGACTTTTCGGCACGCATTGCGCGCAACACCCAGATCATCCTTCAGGAAGAAACGGGGATGTGCAATGTCGTCGATCCCTTGGGCGGCAGCTATTATATTGAGGCGCTGACCAAAGAACTGGTCGATAAAGCGTGGGACATTATTGAGCGGGTTGAAGCCGAAGGCGGCATGGCAAAGGCCGTGGCGGCAGGCTGGCCCAAGGCGATGATTGAGGAAGCCGCTGCTGCGCGTCAGGCGCGTGTTGATCGTGGCGATGATGTGATTGTCGGCGTCAACAAATATCGCCTCGCCAATGAAGACCAGATTGATATTCTGGAAGTTGATAATGCGGCCGTCCGTGAGGCGCAGATTGCCCGCATTCGCGATGTGAAGGCCAAGCGCGACGAGGCGCGGTGTCAGGCGGCGCTGACTGCGCTGACCGAAGGCGCAAAAGGCGGGGCCAATTTGCTGGAACTCGCTGTGGAAGCAGCACGGGCCCGGGCAACACTGGGTGAAATCTCTGCCGCAATGGAAGCCGTATTTGGCCGCTATGGGACCACCCCGACGCCAGTAAAGGGCATTTATGGCAGCGCCTATGAATTTGACCGGCGCTGGGCCCAAGTGCTCGAAGGCGTAGAGGCTGTGTCGCGTCGCCTTGGCCGCAAGCCAAAGCTGCTGGTCGCCAAAATGGGGCAGGATGGGCATGATCGCGGGGCAAATGTCATTGCCTCGGCCTTTGCCGATATGGGTTTTGATGTCGTGTCTGGCCCCTTGTTCCAAACGCCTGAGGAAACCGTTGTGCTCGCGCTCGACAATGGCGTGGACGTGGTGGGGGCCTCCTCACTTGCGGCAGGCCATAAGACCCTCATCCCAGAGCTGATTAATCTGCTTCGGGAAAAGGGCCGCAGCGATATCAAGGTCATCGCGGGCGGCGTTATCCCGGCGCAGGATTATGACTTCCTGAAAAATGCAGGCGTGCAAGGCATTTATGGCCCCGGCTCAAATGTGGTGGAATGCGCGGCCGATGTGCTCCGCCTGCTGGGTCATAATATGCCGCCGTTGGATGCAGCGTGATGTTAGTATGTGCGCCGCATCACCCCATATCCGCCTCCCGTCACCCTGAACTTGTTTCAGGGTCCACGGTGTCGCGTGGCAGGCTGGTTGGGCGAGAAGCCCAGACCAATGGCCAGGTCATGCCAATCGGGGTTGGCGGTTTCAACAAGGTTGATTTTCCATTGGCGATGCCACCGCTTGAGCTGCTTTTCGCGCGCGATGGCGGGCTCCATGGCCTCAAAACGCTCATAATAGACCAATTTCATCACGTCATAGCGCTGGGTAAAGCCGTCTTTCGCGGCGGTACGATGCTGCCACAAGCGCGCGAGCAAATTGGACGTGACACCGATGTAGAGCGTGCCGCGCGCTTGGCTTGCCAGAATGTAAACGCAGGGCTGGCGTTCATCCGTCATGGTCCCGAGGCTATGGCACGGTGGACCCTGAAACAAGTTCAGGGTGACGAAAAAATACAATCCAATTCTCTATTCCAATCCGACCTGAAAAAGGCGTTTTCCTGATGTTCAAAAAGATCCTGATCGCAAATCGTGGCGAAATTGCCTGTCGCGTGATCCGCACGGCAAAGCGCATGGGCATTCAGACCGTTGCTGTCTATTCCGATGCGGATGCGCGCGCGCCTTTTGTGCAAATGGCGGATGAAGCGGTGCATATTGGCCCGTCCCCCGCGGCGCAAAGCTATCTGATTGCGGATAAGATTATTGCCGCGTGCAAGGCGACGGGCGCGGATGCCGTCCACCCCGGCTATGGCTTTTTGTCGGAACGGACGAGCTTTGCCGAAGCTTTGGCGGCAGAGAACATCGCGTTCATTGGCCCGCCGGTGAATGCCATTGCCGCCATGGGCGACAAGATTGAGTCCAAGAAACTGGCAAAGGAAGCCGGCGTCAACGTTGTCCCCGGTTTTGTGGGGGAAATCGAAGACACTGAGCACGCGGTGCGCATCTCGAATGAGATTGGCTATCCGGTGATGATGAAAGCCTCTGCTGGCGGTGGCGGCAAGGGAATGCGGCTCGCCTATAATGAGCAGGATGTGCGCGAGGGCTTTGACGCGGTGAAGCGCGAAGGGCTCAACAGCTTTGGCGATGATCGCGTGTTTATTGAAAAGTTCATTTTGAACCCGCGCCACATCGAAATTCAGATTTTGGGCGATCAGCACGGCAATGTGCTCTATTTGAATGAGCGCGAATGCTCGATCCAACGTCGCCACCAAAAGGTGGTGGAAGAAGCGCCTTCGCCCTTTGTGACGCCCGACATGCGCAAGGCGATGGGCGAGCAATGCGTGGCGCTGGCCAAAGCCGTTGGCTATTACAGCGCAGGGACCGTTGAACTGATTGTGTCCGGCGCAGACCCCAGCGGTAAGAGTTTCTATTTCCTGGAAATGAACACCCGACTTCAGGTTGAACACCCGGTGACCGAGGCGATTACGGGCGTCGATCTGGTGGAACAGATGATCCGTGTGGCTGCGGGCGAAAAGCTCTCGATGACGCAGGCGGATGTCAAGATTGATGGCTGGGCCATTGAAAACCGCGTCTATGCGGAAGACCCCTATCGCGGTTTCCTGCCGTCAACAGGCCGTATTTCCCGTTATCATCCGCCTGTTCCCGGCTGGACGGGGGACCCCATTCGCGGAACCAATGGCGTGCGCGTGGATGATGGCGTGATGGATGGCGGCGAAGTCTCCATGTTCTATGACCCAATGATCGCCAAGCTGATCACTTGGGGCAAAACCCGCGATGAAGCGGCGGATCGCCAAGTCGCGGCGCTGGATCGCTTTGAACTGGAAGGCTTGGGCCATAATATCGACTTCCTCTCAGCCATTATGCAGCATCCGCGCTTCCGCTCGGGTGAATTGACGACGGGCTTTATTGCCGAGGAATACCCCGATGGCTTTACCGGGGCGGCCACATCAGAGGATCTGGTACGGACATTGGCCGGGATTGCGGGCTTTATGGCCTGTGCCAATGCTGATCGGGCGCTCCATATTGATGGGCAGTTGGGCGATGATCTGGAGCCTGCCGAATGCTGGCAGGTGAGCCTCGTCGGAAAAAGCCACGAAGTGCTGGTGAGCGAAGATGCCCTGCTGGTCGATGGCGCAGAACTAGACGTGTCGCTGGAATATACACCCGGCGATAGGCTGGTGATTGCCGATGTGGCTGGGCAGGAATTGGCCATCAAGGTCTCTAAAACGCGCACAGGCTTTACGATGACGACGCGCGGCGCCATTCACAAAGTCACGTGCTTGCCCAGTCATATCGCACCTTTGGCGGCGCATATGATTGAGAAGGTGCCGCCAGATATGTCGCGCTTCCTGCTCTGCCCGATGCCGGGTCTGGTGACGGCCATTCATGTCGCTGCTGGCGACAAGGTGGAGGCAGGCCAGCCGCTTGCCATCGTTGAAGCAATGAAGATGGAGAACATCCTGCGCGCCGAGAAATCGGGCGTTGTGAAGCAGCTTCACGCAAGTGCGGGCGAGAGCTTGGCCGTCGACGCCGTTATCTTGGAAATGGAATAAATCGCACGCGCGGTGGTAGGCTAAAAGGCCAGCGCCACCGCGCGGTGATCCAAGACCATATGGGCAGAGCGGTCTGCCATGGCGAGGAACATCGCGTCGCCCCGGTCAGTCTGTTGGACAACCATGGCCGCTGTCACGCCCATCATCATTCCTGAAAAGGAGGATGCGCGATACGCATCCCATTGCCCAGCTAAATCCGCTTGCGGCACGCCATAGCGCTCAAGCGCGGCCTGATACCGGGCAATCAACGTCTTTTCGCTGTCTAAACGCGTGGCCGGGTCCATGGCCGTGCCAAGATAATAAGCAATATCGCTGGCACCTTCGCCCACACCCACAGTTTGCCAATCGACAATCACAATCGGCTTGGCGGCGTCGCTGGGGTCAAACAACATGTTATCAGGCCGAAAATCATTATGCGTCAGGCAACGCGGGCCCGCCCGGCTGTCTGTCCACTGCTTGATATGGCCGAGATAGGCCTCGCCAACCTCGCGCATTGCGGGCGTGACACGGTCCCCATAGCGATCACAAAAGGCGGGCCAGAACATGGCATAAAGCGCCTCACCATCCAGCGGCGGGGGCACAGCCTTGGTACCATTGAGCCAATCATATGTATCGAGAATGGGGTCCCCCCACCAGGCTGCATGGATGGAGGCCGCGGCATCCATTGCCCATTGCGCCTCTTGCAGGCTGGGGACCGCCAATTGATTGCCCTGCACATGGCGTGGCAGATCATGCATCAGCAGTGTGAAATCATGGCTGTCTTCATCAAAGGCGATGTAGAGATGGTCGGGCACCGCCATCGGCCGCTTGCCCGCGAAGAGCTGATAAAATCGGCTCTCGCGAATATAGGTCATATGCGTTTTGCCCGTCGCGCGGCTTAAGGGATCGTTGGATGGCAGCTTTGCGACCAATGTTGGCGGGCCAGCGGGAAAGGCGGGATCATAGTCCAATGTCAGGCGAAAGGTTGCGCCCACTTGCCCCGTGCCAATGGGTTGGGCGGTAAAGCCTGTTACGCGGGCAGGGGAGCCAGCACGGGACAGGCAGTCCGTCAGCCAGTCCGCCGTAAACTCTGCCAGCGCGAGGACCCTGTTAGTCATTGAAAATGCTCGTCAGGGCCAAGGGATCATAGGCGCCGAGGATCAACTGTTCCAAAATGCCGACCCCGGTCTGCGTCTTACCATCAAGCGTGAGATGCACCTTAGAAATCGCCTGAATATGCAAATGGTCAGCCCGCCCGGCCGTGATGCTTGCCAAGTCAATATCCTCGCGCTCAACCACCAACGGGCCTTTCCAGCCCCCATGAGTCCAGTCTGGATGGCCATAGCCCAGCCCGCGCATCAAAAAGGGCGTGCCGGGCTCAAACCGGGCTTCTAAAATCCGACCATCGGGCAAGGCGGCAGAAAGTTCGGCAGCGGCGGCGTGACGCCAGCCGGGCTTTAGCTCAACGTCCAAATGGCAATCCTCGGTCTCCAGCATCGCCTCAGGCTGTGCGCCATCGGGCACAAACGCCAGGCGCGTGTTCCACGGCCTGCCATATTGGTCGGCATTGATGTGGAAATAGAGGCTGGTGTCGCCAAAATTAACAGGGCTCCACATCCAATAAAATTGAGGAACCATTTGGGGAACCGTTGGCTGCGGGTCGCTCACGCCAATTGGGCGAATGCCCCAGCTGCGGTCGCGCGTGCCAATGGATCCTGACACATCAGTGCGCACGCCATCCACCTCAATCCAGCCCTGCCAATGGCCGTTTTGGGTAAGGCGCGTATAATCCATGAAGGTGCGTGGCCCAATGCGCCGCGTAAACCGCGGTTCTTCCACAGGAAAGGCGCGGCCTGTAAAGCTTAGGTCTGCAGAAATGCCATCTTGTTGATCAATCACGACACGCAGCCGTTTCAGCGGCTCTAATATCTCAATTTGGATGGGCCCAACGCTCAGGTCCATCCGCTCCATATCCAACAGGCGCGATGCGTGCAGGCAATGCTGCGTATCGCCACGGATGCACGAAAAATGGGCGTCCGCCACATTGAGATGCGGGTAAACGCCAAAGGCTATAGCAAAGAAATTGCTGCCATCCGCGCTATAGCCATTAAAGAAATACCGATCGTAAAAATTCCGATCTGTCCCAGAATAGGCAATGGGTTCAGGGGTTTGGTGGATCGGAAAATCATCGCCTTTGGTCAGCATCAGCCTTTTACCCCTTGTTTAATCTCATCTGTGTGTTCGCCCAGCTTGGGCGCGAAGCCAATCGGGCGATTAGGGTCTGCCGAATAGCGCACTGGGGGGCGCATTTGGCGGATCGTTCCTTCGCTTGGATGTTCGGCAAGCTGAAAAAAGCCCGTGGCCTTGAGGTGAGGATTGTCAAACACCTCAGCCAAATCAGCCACCGGCATGGCTGGAAAATCATTTTCATTCAAAAGGGCGATCCAGTCCGCGCTCGTTCTCTTGGGCGTCAATTCGCCAATGCGCGCATAAATGGGCGTCATGTTTTGGAACCGCCCCATCGGCGTGTCGAACGGCGGGTGGCTCAGAAAGGCACTATCGTCCAGCAATTCAAACAACCGAATAATCTTGGCATCG
>RFZB01000048.1 GCA_009920915.1 Sphingomonadaceae bacterium
GTTTTCTCGGTTGTTTTCGGCTGGATTGCCGGGCTGGATGATAGCAAGAAGCTATCTGCCAAACGCCGGGCTGCCTTAGAGGCCGAGATTTTGGCGCATTGCCATGTTGGCATTGGCCTCGCCTCGGCGGAAGAGATTGACGCGATTAACATTTTGCAGGCGACATTCCTCGCCATGACACGCGCGGTGGAGGCGCTGTGCGCCAAAGGCACAGAACCGGCCCGTATTTTAGTTGATGGCAATCATCTGCCGCGCTGGCGCTGGGCGGCTGAAGCCGTGATTGGCGGCGATGCGCTGCACCCCTGCATCTCAGCGGCCAGCATTATTGCCAAGGAATATCGGGATCGGTTGATGGTAGCGGCTGACCAAGACTATCCCGGCTATGGCTGGGCCTCGAACAAAGGCTATGGGTCAGCCACGCACATGGCGGCCCTGCGTGAATTGGGGCCGACACCCCTGCATCGACGCTCTTTCGCACCTGTGGCGCAACATTTTTTGGACCTGTGAGTCCTTGAGGCCACACCACTAGGGCTAGAGCCCCTGTGGATAACTTTATGCCATATATCGTGGCGGACTCGTTTCGTTCCCCTTCTGATGACGGGGAAATGACGCTTTTCTGCGGCCTTCATGGGCTTGACGCAGGGCTCCCAATGACTCACGACGGGGGTTCTTGTGCAAAAAAGGAGTGTCACATGGGCGTGTTGGAAAAGGTTCGGAAGGCCCAAACAAAGGCCGTAGCCCTACCGCTCGACCAGATTTTGATCGGGGATTGCATTGCCGCGATGCGCGCCTTGCCCGACGCCTGTGTGGACATGGTTTTTGCTGATCCGCCCTATAATTTGCAGCTGGGCGGTGACTTGTTTCGCCCCGAAGGCGGCCGTGTGGATGCGGTCGACAATGAATGGGACAAATTTGACAGCCTCAAGGCCTATGATGAGTTTTCGCGCGCTTGGCTGTCGGAAGCCCGCCGGATTTTAAAGCCCAACGGCACCTTGTGGGTGATTGGCAGCTATCACAACATCTTCCGCGTCGGATCAGTCCTGCAGGATGAGGGCTTTTGGATCCTGAACGACATCGTCTGGCGCAAAGTAAACCCCATGCCCAATTTTAAGGGCACGCGCTTTACCAACGCGCATGAGACGCTGATCTGGGCCTCAAAGGGCGAGAACGCGAAATATACGTTTAATTATCGCGCCATGAAGACGCTGAATGATGAATTGCAGATGCGCTCTGACTGGTCCTTCCCGATCTGCTCGGGCCAAGAACGCATTAAGAAAAACGGCACCAAGGCGCACCCGACGCAAAAGCCCGAAGCCCTGCTCTACCGCATTCTCCTCGCCTGCACCAAGCCGGGCGATATTGTGCTCGACCCGTTTTTTGGCACGGGCACAACGGGCGCTGTGGCTAAGCGGCTGGGCCGCCATTTCATCGGGCTAGAGCGCGAACTGGATTATGTCGATGTGGCGCAAGAACGCATTGCCGCCGCCCTGCCGCTGGATGAGTCGTCCTTGAAAACGATGCAGGCAGATACCGCAGCACCGCGCGTTGCCTTTGGCACACTGGTGGAAACGGGCTATATCACGCCCGGCACCAAGGTGTCTGACGTCAAGCGCCGCTGGACGGCCACCGTGCGCGCCGATGGCTCGCTGATTGCAGATGCGGACACGGGCTCCATTCACAAATTGGGAGCCACGTTGCAAGGCGCGCCAAGCTGCAATGGCTGGACCTTCTGGCATTATGAAACGCCCGATGGCCTCAAGCCCATTGATGCACTGCGCCAAACCTATTTGCTTGCCACCCAGCCCTAATGATGTCTCGGCCGAACATCTCGGCACAGCTCTACGCGCGGCCCACCGCCTTTATTGACGCGCCTTTTAGCGGTGATGGCCATTGTGAACGGCTGGCGGGCGGGCTGCAGTTTTTTGCGGCGTGGGAGGTGATTTCCAAAGACGCTGGCAAGCGAACGGGCCAATGGCTCATCCCCGTGGCGCAAATGGCAGACTGGTGCGCCACTTTGCCAGTGGATCAGGCAACGCGCCTTTTGGCGATTTGCGCTGCTGCCACCAGCCCGCGCCCACCCCTGACGCTTGGCGATCAAAGGCTATCGCTTGAAACCCCGCGCGTCATGGGGATTTTAAACCTGACGCCCGATAGTTTTTCTGGCGGAAATGCTGATCTGGGCGATGCCCAGACCTGCGCAAGCCAAGCCCGACAGATGGCGGCACAGGGCGCGGCAATCATTGATTTGGGCGGTGAATCCACGCGGCCTGGGGCAGACATTATTTGGGAGGGCGATGAACTTAACCGCGTTTTGCCCGTGGTTGAGGCGCTGCATGAGAGCGGGCTTATCCTCTCCCTCGACACGCGCAAGGCGGCTGTCATGCAGGCCGGCTTGGCAGCGGGTGCCCATATCATCAACGATGTCTCGGCCCTGTTATATGATGATCGCGCCCTAGATGTCGTCAGCGCCAGCACATGCCCGATTGTCCTGATGCATTTTCCGGGCAGCCCGCAAGATCCACATAGCAATGATAGCTATTTAGACCCGCTGACCGATGTATATGATTGGTTGGAGGCACGGATTGCCGCAGTGGTCGCCGCGGGCATCGACAAAAGCCGGATTATCGCTGATCCGGGCATTGGCTTTGGCAAACGCCATGTCGCCCATAATTTGCAGATTATGAATGGGCTCGCCCTGTTTCATGGCCTGGGCGTGCCGCTGCTGTTGGGGGCCAGTCGCAAGCGCCTGATTGGGGCCTTGTCCAACGAGGCACCCGCGGATCAGCGCTTGGGTGGCTCGCTTGCACTGGCGTTGAAAGCGGCTGAACAGGGCGCGCAGATCATCCGCGTGCATGATGTGTATGAAACAGCACAGGCGCTTAACGTCTGGCGCGGTGGGCGCGATACAGCGCTGACGCCCCTTTAAGATCTTGGCCTGACCCAAGGTCCATCTCGGCTTTTGAGCCAAATATGATAAGCACGGGCAAAAGAAGAGGAGAGCGGCAATGATTGCACGTCTGATGGCCAGCTATGTGCTGACGGGTTTGGCCTTTGCGTTGATCGACAGCGTCTGGCTGCGCACGATGTACACCCGGCTTTATCAGCCCGAAGTGGGCGAGATGTTGGGCGGCTTGCGGCTTGGGCCGGCCATTGCCTTTTACCTGATTTATATTGCGGGCATTTTGTGGTTTGCCGTCGGCCCGGCGCTGGAAAATGGCCGCTGGCAAACCGCGCTGGTGCAAGGCGCGATCCTCGGCTTTTTGTGCTATGCCACCTATGATCTCACCAATTTTGCAACGCTGAAGGTCTGGAGCCTGAAAGTCACGCTGCTCGACATTCTGTGGGGCACGGTGTTGACTGGCAGCGCCGCTTTGGCCGGGTGGGCTGCAACCAATGCCCTGTTTCCAAAGGCATAGATCTAGGCGACTTCGCTAATCCCCAAATCACTCAGCTTGCGATACAGCGTGGACCGGCCAATGCCCAAGCGGCGGGCCACTTCGGTCATGCGCCCGCGATAATGGCCAATCGCCAACCGGATGATATCTGCCTCAATATCATCCAAGGGGCGCATATTGCCATCTGGCAAATACAGCGTCACGCCCGCCTGTTGATGGTGAACCAAGCCAGAGCCATGCGAGCGAAGGCTGCTGCTATGGCTGGCAATATGCGGGAAATCCGCTGCGGTTAGCGCGTCCCCCTCACACAGCACAGCCGCGCGAAACAAGACATTTTGCAACTGGCGCACATTGCCCGGCCAAGCATAGCTGGCCAGCACAGCCAAGGCCGCATCCGTAATGCCCAATTCTCTTAGGCCCGGCTGGCGCGTGATGCGGGCCAGCAAATGGCGGGACAAATCAGGAATATCCGCGAGCCGATGCCGCAAAGGCGGCAAGGTGCATTGGACAGCGGCCAACCGCGTATAGAGATCGCCATCAAATTGGCCGGCATCAACAGCATCCTGCAAACGGCCACTGGCCGCCGCAATAATCCGCACATCCGCCGCAACCGGCAAGCGCGCGCCCAGCGGCTGAAGATGCCCCGTTGTCAGATAGATCAGGAGAGCGGCCTGCCCCTCTGCACTCAGACTATGAATATCATCGAGAAATAATGTGCCGCCGTCACTGGCTGCAATTTTGCCAATATGCCGCGCAAAGGCGCCCGGAAAGGCGCCTTTCTCATGCCCAAAAAGGTGCGACACAATGATATTGGCCGGAATAGCGGCGCAATTGACATGAAGAATGGGCCGTTTGGCGCGGGGCGAGGCAGCGTGAATGGCCTCTGCCAGCATTTCCTTGCCAACCCCCGGCTCCCCTTCAATCAGCACTGGCAGGCGGGCGCGTGCCGCCTTTGCAGCAATCGCCATCGCTGCCCGGAAATCGGGCGTGGAGCCAACAATTTCATCAAAATGCAGCGGCGCAGAGAGTTTTTCTGTCAATGGCCGCAATTCGCCCGCGGCAAGGCTATCTCCCGCTGCTGCCTCCAGCGCCGCCAAAAGGCGCTCTGGCGCGACAGGTTTGACAAGAAAATCCGTGGCCCCCGCGCGCATTGCGGCCACAGCGGTGCCGACATCGCTGACAGCCGTCAGCATCAAAATGGGCAATTGGTGGCGCCGCGCCTTAATCTCGCGGATGAGCGCCATCGCTTCCTCATCCGACATGGCATGGTCTAGCAGCACCGCATCGAGCATCATGCCATCCCGCGTGCCCAGCATCGCAATGGCCGTTTCTGAGTCTGCAGCGAAAATTGTTCGCCACCCCGCACGCGCAGCAAGGGCCGACACCAGCCGTTGCTGGGCGGGTTCATCATCAATAAGCATGACCAGACGCATGCCAGTTGGCGTCATAAAACTTCCCTCAACCCGCCATTTCGAAGGAAGACCTACCACCCAAGGGTAAAGACCGGCTTAACTCCATTTTCCGGCATTGCCGCGCTGTTTGCGAATGGAGGCTTGAGCCGGGGCCACTCGCTCGGTAAAGCCAATGCAAATTTAGTCACAGGAGCAGAAGCCAAATGGCAAAGAAGAATGACATGAAGGCGCACACCGAAACCTATGAGGGCGTCATGTCTTTCCTGAAATGGAGCACAATTGCCTCCGCAGCCGCGGCGGCACTGGTTCTCATTCTGATCGCTGGCTGACGTGACGCGGATCGCCGTCCTGAAGGAACAGGCTCCCGGGGAAAACCGGGTGTCGGCGACTCCCGAAACAGTCAAAAAGCTCATTGCGCTGGGCGCGCAGGTGGCCGTGGAAGCCGGGGCCGGTGCAGCCGCGGCGATTGCGGATGCCGATTATGCAGCAGCAGGGGCGACGCTTGGCAGCCGCAAAGATGTGGTCGCCAAGGCAGAGATTCTGCTGGGCGTACAAGGGCCAGAGGCCGCCTCGATCAAAGGATGTGCAAAGGGTGCATGGCTGGTCGCAGCGCTTGACCCCTTTGGCCAACCGGCGCGGATTAATGGCTATGCTGCAGCCGAGATAGAGGCATTGGCCATGGAGTTCATGCCGCGGATCACGCGCGCACAATCCATGGATATTTTGTCCTCTCAGTCTAACCTTGCGGGGTATAAGGCTGTCATTGATGCGTCGGCCACCTATGGTCGCGCTTTCCCCATGATGATGACGGCTGCGGGCACCATTTCTGCGGCGCGCGTCTTTGTGATGGGCGTGGGCGTGGCAGGCTTGCAAGCCATTGCAACAGCACGCCGATTGGGCGCCCAAGTATCGGCAACCGATGTCCGATCTGCCACGCGCGAACAAATTGAATCGCTAGGTGCCAAGGCCATATTTGTCGACCAAGTGGCGGGCATCGAAGGCGAAGGCGCTGGCGGTTATGCAACTGAAATGTCTGATGCCTATAAGGCCGCCCAGGCAGACTTGGTGTCCAGCCATATCGCCAAGCAAGACATTGTGATTACCACAGCGCTCATCCCCGGTCGGCCGGCTCCTCGGCTGATTAGCGATGCGCAAATTGCCTCTATGAAGCCGGGCAGTGTGATTTTTGACTTGGCCGTTGCACAAGGCGGCAATGTGGAAGGCGCCGTTGCTGACCAAATTGTCGAGCGGCACGGCGTCAAGATCATGGGCTATACCAACACACCGGCACGGCTGGCGGCTGATGCCTCTGCCCTGTTTGCGCGCAACTTGTATAACTTCCTCTCTGCCTTTTGGGACAAAGAGGCAGGCCGGCCGGTTCTGCCGGATGACGATGAAATTACAACCGCAATCCGCCTGACGCAAAATGGTGCCGTGGTGCATCCGCGCCTGACGGCCAACGGCTAGATTTAGGGAAACCGAAAATGGACTTTATCAGCATCTTGTCGATTTTCGTGCTGGCCTGTTTTGTCGGCTATTATGTCGTTTGGTCAGTAACGCCTGCCCTGCATACCCCGCTGATGGCGGTGACCAATGCCATTTCTTCGGTCATCATTGTCGGCGCGCTGATTGCGGCGGCCCCATCGGGGGATTGGGGCGCAGCCAAACTGCTGGGCCTGTTGGCAGTTATCTTCGCCGCAGTGAATATTTTTGGCGGCTTTGCAGTGACGGAACGGATGCTGGCCATGTACAAAAAGAAAGATCGTTAAGCGGGATTTGCACGCCGGTTACATCCGGCAAAGGGGGGCTAGATGTTCATCGGCCATTTCGCGCCAGCCTGTGTTGCGGCAACGCATCGCAAAGCCCCATCGCTGCCAATTCTCTTTCTGGGCGCACAGCTGATTGATTGGGCTTTTTTTGGGCTCCTCTATCTTGGCGCGGAAAAGGCCCGGCTCGTCCCCGGCATCAGCGCGATGAACCCGATGGACCTCTATTCCATGCCCTACACACATAGCCTTTTGGGGACGCTCGCTTGGGCAGCGGGCTTTGCTGTGCTGATCCGTGTGTTTGGCAAAAGCTGGGTGGCCGCCGCAATTGGCTTTGGCGTGGTGGTGTCGCATTGGCTGCTCGACCTGCTCGTGCATATTCCCGATCTCACTTTGGCAGGCCAGCCCCCCAAACTCGGCTTTGGGCTGTGGAACCACCCCGTGCTTGAAATGCCTTTGGAGCTCGGAATTACGGCACTTGGCCTGTGGCTTTATGCCCGTGCAACGGGCGGCTTGCGGCCCAGCATTTGGGCTCTCGCTGTGATCCTGCTTGTTCTGCAAGCGATAAATTGGTTTGGCCCGCAACCCATAGAGGTAACGCTAAGTGTGACGCTGTTGGCCTGGTTTGGCTATGCCGTGGCCACGATTGGGGCATGGTGGGCCGCCCTCACGGCACAGCGCCGCCACCCCGCGCACTGACAATTAGAGGCGACGGACCAATTGGCTGGCCATGCCTAGCCAGGCCGGATCATCGAAAATCTGCTGTTTGGCGCCAGCCCCCAATGGCAGGATTTGCAGCCGGCCATCTTGGCGTCCGATCAACCGGCCAAAAACATAGCGCCCTGCCGGACGCGGGACGAGCACATCGCGGTTCAGCGCGGCCGCAAAATCTGTTGGGGCCACGCGATCACACCAAATTTCATCCCCGGCGCGGTAATCGCCAATCCCCGCCCCAACGAGCACGGCAATCTGGCCTGAGCCGGGCACGGGTGCGGGCACAAGCTGCGCATATTTGGGTGCAGACGCGCCCTCTGCCCCCAAAATGGCGGCGACAGGCAAATCGGCACGATTGGGCAGTTCCACCAAATCTGCCGCACGCACATCAAGCGCGGCGGCAATGCGATTGAGCCAATCCACCGATACCGTGCGCGTTCCTGTTTCCAACCGGCCAATGGTTTGCGCCGTTGTGGCTGGCACGCACCGCGCCCCGACATCCGCCAAAGTCAGACCCTTAGCCCGGCGCACTTCGCGAATTCGCGTGATCATTTCCAGCCTCATATTTAACCGATTTGGTTTTTCACTTTCCTACAGATGATCCCAAATGGCAAGAGGGGAATTGCCCCTGAGTCGGAGAACGCCATGCCCCAAATTCTTGCCGAACGCCCAAGCCCGGATACAGCACCCGACGGCACACCCAGCCGCCGGACAGTGACAGTCAATTTGGCGGAATCCCCGCTGACATGGCTTGCCGCACGCAGGCTCATTTCTGATCGCCAAGCCGCAGCCGGCGAGGCTGTGCGGCGGGATTTTGAGCATGCGCAGCTCGGCCCGCGCGTCACGATGCGGTGGGATGTCTATCCCGGCAGCGCCCCAGAGCGCACTGGGCGGGACCCCGCAGGCGCCACAGTTGCCCACCTTGCCGCCAGAGCCCGCTTTGATGGCGCAATGGCGGCCCTTGGGCCGGGACTTCAGGACATTGCATGGCGGATCATTTGCGCGGGAGAGGGCATGGCACAGGCCGAAAAATCGCTGGGATGGCCCGCCCGGTCTGGCCGACTTGTCTTGACGCTGGCGCTTGACCGCATCGCAGATTACTACCAGCTTCCATAAGCAAAATAGGAGCGGATGATGGCGCAGGCTTTGTGGGTGAAGAAAGACAGCTTGGCAGAGACGCAGATGGTTGATCTGCCCGATGCGCCCTTGGCCGAAGGCGCTGTCCGCCTGACCATTCAAAGCTTTGCCGTCACAGCCAATAACGTCACCTATGCGGTGATTGGCGATATGTTCCAATATTGGAATTTCTTCCCCGCCCCCGATGGCTGGGGCGTGGTGCCCATGTGGGGCCATGCGATTGTGACCCAATCAAACTGCCCCGAAATTGCCGTGGGTGAGCGCGTCTATGGCTATCTGCCAACGGCGACTACGCTGGATGTCATCCCCGGCAAAATTAGTGCTGGTGGATTTACCGATATGGCACAGCACCGCCAGCCCATGAGCCCCTTTTACAACCAATATAGCCGCTTGGCCGCGGACCCAGAGCATGATCCGGCTCATGAAGATGCCCGGATGATTTTTGGCCCGTTATTCAAGACCGGGTTTTTAATTGCCGATTTCTATCAGCGGAATGACTGGTTCGGCGCGCACGATTTGATCATGACCAGCGCGTCTTCCAAAACGGCGATGGCGCTGGCGCATTGTGCCAAGCTGGCGTCGCCCGCGGTGCGCCGAATTGGCCTGACCTCGGCTGCCAATAGTGCATTTGTGGCGGCCTCTGGCCTCTATGATCAGGTGATTGCTTATGACGCGATTGGCAGCTTGCCGGTTCAGCCCGCGGTGTCGGTAGACTTTGCGGGCAATGCCGCTGTTCTGCGCGCCATCCACGGCCATTTTGCAAATGATCTGCGCTTTTCCAGCACTGTGGGCATGACGCACGTGGCGGCGCGCGCTGGCGAAGGGACGCCCCTGCCCGGCCCGCAGCCGCAATTGTTTTTCGCCCCCACTGAAGCGCTTGAAACCATCAAAGCACTTGGCCCTGCGGGATTTGCCGAAGCTGTTGGCGGCGCATGGGCCAGCTTTATTGCTGACACCTCTCGCTTTGTCCGCGTGGCACATCACAGCGGCCTTGCCGCCGCACGCGATGTGTTTTTAAAAACCTTGGCTGGCGATCAAAGCCCGGAAACGGGCATTGTGATCCGGCTTTAACGCGGCTCATCCCCTCCATCGTCATTGCGAGGCGCGGCAGCGGCGAAGCAATCCAGGCAACGATGGCGGACATGGATTGCCAAGCTCCGCTCGCAATGACGAAAAATGCAGAGCCTTGGCTCAGTTAAGGGACGGATCGGACCTTTAGCGCAGGCCTGCCAAAATCTTGCGCTCGGCTTCGATGATCGGCGCAAAGCTGGGCCGAGCGTGGATCGACTCGACCCACGCATAAGTGCGCGGATATTGGCTGCGGTCGACCGCGCAGTTGGCGTGATCATAATTCACAAAAATCGTCGCCACCGAAATATCAGCGATGGTGAGGCTATCGCCGACCAGAAACTGACCCGGTTCTGGCACCACGCCTTCGAGATAGGCGAGCAAGGGCGGCAAGTCTTTGGTCTCGCCTTCCACCGCCAGCGCCTCGTTGCCCGGCTGCTTCATAAAGAGCGGGCCAACGACGCGATTGAAGAAACATTTAAAGACAATGGTCGACATCATTGTGTCGGCAAATTCTTCAAACCAAATCGCGCGGGCACGATCCGCCGGGTCTGCGGGTAACAAGGCGGGGCTGGGAAATTTGGCTTCGAGATAGGTCACAATCGCAGTCGAATCCGACACCGAGAAATCGCCATCGGCCAAAGCCGGCATTTTGCCAAACGGGCTGGCGCGCCGGAAATCAGGATTGGGATCGCCAATACGCACATTCTGAACGGGCAGATCAATTCCCTTTTCTGCCGCTACAACCATGACCTTGCGGACAAAGGGCGAAAATGAACTGCCGAACAAAAGCATCGCGGACCTCCCCATTATTTGATTGCACCTCGCCTTGTCAGCTTGCGCATAGCGTTGCAAGGGGAGGCTATGGCTCGTTTGTGCATCCTCACCCCCAAGCCGGATTATCCGGAAGATTGGCAATCCCGCGCGGCGCAATTTTCAGCGCTGTTTGGCGATGATCTGGCCTTTCGCTGCTGGCAGGATGCGGGCGACCTGTCTGGATTTGAGCTGACACTGCCCTTGCTGGCATGGGGATATAATCGTGCGCCCGACCTTTGGTATCAGGCGCTGGATGCGTGGGATGCGCAAGGGCTGCGTTTTGCCAACCCCATTTCCCTGCTGCGCTGGAACACGGATAAAACCTATTTGCTACGCTTGGCCGAACAGGGCGTGCCAATTGTGCCGACGCGCCATAGCGATTGCCTGACTGAAGCAGATGTGGAGTCAGCGCGGCTTGCCTTTGGTGCGAACCGGCTGGTGGTAAAGCCCGCCATTTCTGCAGGCGCGGATGGCACCTTTGTACTGGGGGCAGATGACCCCATTCCCTTTGACGTGCTGGAGCGCGCGATGCTGATCCAGCCTTTGATGCGCGCGATCCAGGAGGAAGGGGAGTTTTCACTTTTCTACTTTGGCGGGCAATTGAGCCATGCGGTTTTGAAAACGCCCGCAACTGGCGATTTCCGCGTGCAGGAACAATTTGGCGGGCGGGAGGTGGCCGTGGACGCACCAGCCCCAGCTCAGGCCTTGGCACAGGCCGTGCTGGCGGCAGCGCCCCTGCCACTGCTTTATGCGCGCGTGGATATGGTGCGTGATGCGGCGGGGCAATTCTGCCTGATGGAATTGGAAGCGATTGAGCCTGCGTTGTTCCTGAATTTTGCACCCGACACAGGGGCAGCCTTTGCAAAAGCCGTTTTAAACCAACTGGCCGCTTGACGTACCCCTTGCTCTCAGGAACGTTGGGCAAAAGCCCAAAGAGCCAGTTGAGGAAGAGGACAAGCCAATGAAGAACCGCATCACCGAGATGCTGGGCGTCGAATACCCCATTGTGCAGGCCCCGATGGGCTGGATTGCGCGGGCGCCGCTTGCCTCTGCCGTGTCCAACGCAGGCGGCATGGGGATCATCGAAACCTCTTCCGGTGCACTGGATGAAGTGCGCGAAGAAATCCGCAAGATGCGCACGCTGACCGACAAGCCCTTTGGCGTGAACATTGCGCAAGCCTTTGTTCGTGATCCGGGCATTGTGGATTTCGTTGTGGGGGAAGGGATTAAATTCGTCACCACATCAGCGGGAGACCCCAATCGCTATTGCGGGCCGCTGAAAGAAGCGGGGCTGACCGTGTTTCACGTTGTCCCGACTTTGGATGGTGCCCTGAAAGCCATTGCGGCGGGTGTGGATGGGTTGGTGGTCGAAGGTGCTGAAGGCGGCGGATTTAAAAACCCCCGCGATGTGGCGACCATGGTGCTGTTGCCGCTCATTCGATCCAAGGTGGATGTGCCGATTATCGCGGCGGGCGGGATGGTCTGCGGCCGGACAATGGCAGCCGCCTTTGCCCTGGGTGCAGAAGGCATCCAGATGGGCACGCGAATGGTGTCGGCCGCCGAAAGCCCGGTGCACCATAATTGGAAAGACGCGATCCTGAGCGCGAAAGAAACTGATACCGTCTTTCTGAACCGCCATGGCCCCGGCCCGGCGCTCCGCGCGCTGCGCACCGAAAAAACCACGGCGCTGGACCTGAACCCGCAAGGCGATGTCCGGCCCGAATTCGCCAATATTAGTGACCTATATTTTGGCGGCGATCTGGAAGCCTCCATCGCGCTGACGGGCCAAGTGGCCGGGCGGATTGATGCAGTGAAGCCCGTGCGCCAGATTATCGAGGAAACCATGGCAGAATTTGACGCGGTGATGGCGCAGATGTGCACGCAATATCGGGCCAGCTAATGTCCATGCGGACGTGGCGGCAGGCAATAGAGGCGGATATCCCCGCGCTGGAGGCGCTGATTGAATCGGCGTATCGCGGCGATGCCAGCCGCGCGGGCTGGACAACCGAAGCCGATTTATTGGGCGGCAACCGTATCAGCCAGACAATGCTTGCCGAGACACTGGCTGATCCCGATCAGCAGATGTTGGTCTGTGCGGCGGAGGATGCCGGGCTGATTGCCTGTGTGACGCTGCAAAAGCGGCCTGATTATGGCTATATTGGCACCGTCTCGGTGCGACCAACGCTGCAAGGCGGCGGTCTGGGCCGCGACATTCTCGCGCGATCTGAAGACTGGTTGAGGCAGCATTGGGGCCTAAGCCTTGCCCGGATGACCGTGATTGCGCAGCGGCCCGAACTCATCGCCTGGTATCAGCGGCGTGGCTATCATGACACGGGCGAGACCGCGCCTTTCCCTTATGGCGACACGCGCTTTGGCGCACCCAAGCGCGATGACCTGTATTTCTGTGTCCTCGAAAAAAGCCTTGCCGCATGATTGATGAATATGCCCCGGATGAAAGCGATAGCGCAGGTCTGTTGACCAATGTCGCGCATATCGAGGGGCTGTTGCAGAACTTGGCGCGGGAGGGCCGCGCGGTCAGCTATTCCGAAATGCTCTTGATGCTGGGCCTGCGCTTTTCCCGCCCCAAAATGCGTAGCTTGTGCCGAACCATGGACGAGGTGGATCGGCGCGCGGCGGCCGCAGGCCAGCCCGAGCTGGCCGCCCTTGTGGTGCGCGAAAGTGATAAATTGCCGGGCCAAGGCTGGTGGATTGGGCGGACCGATTATCAAGGGGAATGGACCGGCCCAGCGGCCCGTGCGTTTTTAAACGCCATTCAACAGCGTAGCTTTGACTATTGGAGCAAGCGATGAGCCTCGACCCCGAAAGACTTGCCCGCGCCTTGGCACGCATGGCGGGCGGCGCAAGCCTGACGCTATCCAACCTTGTCCGCCTGTCGGGCGGAGCGAATATGGAAAGCTGGTCCTTTGATTGGGGCGGGGCGGGCTATGTGCTGCGCCGGGCGCCCTCTGCGGCCATGATGGAGGGGCGGCCCTTTGGCCATGATGTGGAGGCCCGGCTGGTCCGTGCCGCACGTGCCGGGGGCGTGCTGGCGCCGGAAATTGTGAGCGAGCTGGACCCCGAAGATGGTCTGGGCACAGGCTATGTGATGAAGCGCGTGGAGGCCGAGGTAAATCCAGCGAAAATTCTGGCGGAGCCGCCTGCGAGCCTGATTGCTGATCTGGCGCGAGAATTGGCGCGCATCCATGCAATCACCCCGCGCGACGACATTGCCCTGCTGCATATGGACACCAAGGCCGCGCTCGCCGAGTTGAAGAGCCGATTTGAGACTTATGGCGGAGACCGGCCAATTATCGCGCTCGCCCTGAAATGGTGTGAGGACAATCTGCCGACACCTGCCGAACCCCGGCTGGTGCACGGCGATTTGCGCATGGGCAATGTGATGGTGGGGCCAGAGGGCTTGGCCGCCGTGCTGGATTGGGAATTGGCCCATTGGGGCGATGCGCATGAAGATCTGGCCTATGGCTGCATGACGGTCTGGCGCTTTGGCCAGATTGAAAAGCCCGCCTTTGGCGTTGCCGATTTAGAGACGTATTTTGCCGCCTATGAAGCCGAAAGCGGAGGACGCGTGGAGCGCGATCGATTCCGCTTTT
>RFZB01000049.1 GCA_009920915.1 Sphingomonadaceae bacterium
GTCCCGCCTGCTTTGGCCAGCAACGCGGCAATGCTGTCTGACGGGGTGCCTTTGGGCAGAACCAAGTGCCCGTCCTTTGCTGCTAGGCCATCGCCTGTTGCCAGCAATCGTTCTGCCACGGCATTGGCGCGGACAATCTGCCCGCGTCCATCAAGAATGATGGTCCCCACGCCCAATTGTTCGACGGCACTGCGGTACACGCCATGTTCTGCCCCAGCCAAATGGAGCCGTTCAAACAAAGCGCCTGCGGTGCGCAAATGGGGCACAATGGCTTGAAAGCGGGCGCGGTCCGCCGGGCTGAAATCAACCAAGGATTGATCCCGCGTGACACGGCAGCGCGCCTCAAAGCCGGATGGGAAGCGTAAATCCACACCCAAGACCTGATCCCCCCCAATATTGGCGAGAAAGTCTTGATATGCGGCCAGCGCCGGGTCTGTGCTGCCTGTCACAAATTCGCGGAAGGAGACAACTTCCCCCTCGGGTAGCCCCTGAAAGGGGTCCGTCGCAAAAAATTCTGCCAGATAATCTTCATTGGCCTTGGGGTCTGCGCCGGGCGTGCGCATCATATCGGGGGTTGATTGGCCCGGCGCGGTCAGGATCAGCGTGGCGTAACTGGCCCCCAAATAGCCCGACAGCGCGTTTAGAAATCCATCCCATGGCTGGTCTTCCAGTAAGCCACCATAAAGGGCCGCCAGCAGGTGGGAAAGGTCATCTGGGGCAGGTATCTGGACCAAGTGACTTAGCCCAAATCCAGTCCAAAGACGGCAAAATCGCCCTTATGCCCGCGGTTCAACTTCGTGCGATGGGCCAGCCGCCACTGTCCGTCTACGCGCCGCCAGCGATCATGATAATCGCCCAATGTCACAAAGCTCAGATCACGCCGCTCGCCCGCGCCCAAGTGCATATCACTTACGTACGCGCGGCTTTCAGCCGTGTCGCCCGTCACCTCAATCAGCACATTGCCCAGCAAATGCTGGGTCGGCCCGCAGCCATCAAGATACTGGCGGATCAACGCGATCATGGCCTCTGGTCCGGCAAGCGGCCCGGTGCCCAACTCGGCGGTTGCATCATCGGCAAGGATAGTGCGGGCAGTTTCCCAATCCCGATCGTCCATCGCACGGGCAAAGCGGGTGAGGGCGCGGCCAATCTCCCGCTCATCCAGCAAGATGGCCAGATCCAGCGTCATGCCGTAATGGCGGCGCAGGCTTCAAAGGCGCCACGCATAGCCCCTTCGATATAGCCAATGCCCGTTGCATCACCGATGATCTGCACCTTGTGTCCCGCTGCCTTCAACGCCTCACCCAGCCGCATATCGCCTTCGGCGCCCTTGGCGACAATCACATGGTCGGCAGCGACTTGGTGCGGATTTCCTTGGGCATCCGTGAAGGTCACGGCATCAGCCGTCACCGCAATGTCGCTGGCGCCCATCTGCATGGCGACCCCATGTTCCTGCAATTCGGCCAGAATACGCATCCGACGCACCAGCGTCAGGCCTTTGCCAAAGCGGGGAGCCTCATCAACAATTGTCACATGGCGGCCCCGTTCATGGAGGAATTCGGCCAGCTCAATGCCCACCAATTCCCCGCCAATAATCACGATATTCTTGCCGAGCGGCATCCACGCGTGCGTTGCCTTGCGGACAAGATCAAGATTGGCGGTCGCCCCTGTCATTGCGCCGACTTTGGTCGCAAGGCGTGTCATCAGCCCCGTTTTGCGACGCAAATCGTCAGAGCTTTCGCCCAGCATCAACTTGCGCATATCGTCGCCGGAATAGACGTGCGGCAAATCGCTGCCCGGCAGGTCGGGCATGCCGCGCACTGCGCCGGTCGCCACAATGATGTCATCGGGCTTAAGCTCAGCGACCAGAGCCGGTGTCGCCTCAATATTCAGGCGCACGTCAACGCTGCTTTCCTCAATGCCGCGCTTCAGCCAGTTGAGCAGGCGTTCATTGGGCTCATAGGCCAAGGCCGCAAAACGCAGTGTGCCGCCCAGGCGATCGCTCTTTTCCACCAAAGTAACCTGATGGCCCAGATCGGCCAGACGCCGAGCTGACTCCATGCCACCCGGCCCGCCGCCAATGACGAGAATGCGCTTTGGCGCAGCTTTCGCCACTGGGCGCTGATATTCGAAAGACAGGTCTGCATTGACGGCGCAGCGCGTGTGCGTGCCGCCGTAAATCGCGCTGACGCAGGTGTAACAATAAATGCAGGGCCGCACCTCATCTTCTGCACCGCGCAGCAGCTTATTGGGCAGATGGGGGTCGGCGAGCAGCTTGCGGCCCATTGCAATAAAATCGGCCTCGCCTTTGCCAATCACGCGGTCGGCTGTGTGCGCCTCAACCCGGCCCAGGGCAATGACGGGGATGTTGACTTCCGACCGGATTTTGGCCGCAGCTGGCAGATGCGCATTTTCAATATGCGGAATATTGGATTCAGAGTGCAGCTTGCCTTGGCCGGTTTCGTGATAGGCCGACACGGTAATGGCATCGACGCCTTCGGCTTCCACCATCTTGGCAGCCGTGCGGGCATCGTCCAAACCGAGGCAATTACTTCGCGCAACAAGCGCAGCCGGTTTTCAATGGGGCCGCCATATTCGTCCGTCCGGCTGTTGGTCTTGGGCGAAATGAAGGACGACAGGAGATAGCCATGGCCCCCATGGATTTCGATGGCGTCAAAGCCGGCCTTTTTGGCCCGCGCCGCGCCCTCGCCAAATTGGCGGACAACAGTTGCGATATCCTCTTTTTCCAGCACCTTGATGCTGGGCATGGTCATGCCGGAAAAACCCGCCATTTCTTCGGGCAGGAAATATTCAAAGAAATTACCATTGGGGGCAGGGGGAATGGCAGGCGCCCAAAGCGGCACATCCCAGCGTGTCGAATAGCCAGCAACCAGCCCGCCATGGTGCAGCTGCACCGCAATTTTGGCGCCATGCTTGTGAACGCGCGCGCATAATTCTGTAAGGCCCGGCAAAAATTTATCGTCGGAAATGGCCGTCTGTTGCCACGCGACAGCCCCAACGGGCCATGCCACCCCAGCCACGCCCGAGATGATCAGGCCGGCCCCGCCCTTTGCCTGTTCTTCATGATAGGCAATCAAACGCTCTCCCACATGGCCATCTTCTTCTGACAGGCTGACGCCCATCGCCGTCACCATGATGCGGTTCTTCACTTCCATCTTATTGATGCGACCTGGTGACAGAAGATGTGGGTAAGAATTTGAAATCATGATAATAATTCTTTCACATAATGCTTTTGCAAAGCGGGAAACTGGCTGAGTCTCTTCCTCTTGCGTCTGGGTGAACGTAGTGACTATACAACTTGTATGTCAATTGCGAATCCCAGTCTTCCAATAACAGCGGCTGCCCGGCCAAATCGCGCCAATCCGCGCCAAAAGGCGCAGCGCGCAGAGACGCATGAGCGGTTGATTGAAGGCGCCATCCGCGTCTTTGCGCAGCAAGGCTATGCGCAGGCGTCGGTCGAAGATGTGCTGATCGAGGCAGGGGTTAGCCGGGCATCTTTTTATTCGCATTTTTCTGGTAAGCCAGCGTTGGTGACGGCGATTGCTGATCGCCTAGCGCCCTTGTGGCGGCCCTTATATGCTGAATTGGTGCGCATGGCGGCCCCCAGCTTGGCAGAGCTGGAAGATTGGTGTCGGCGCAGCGTGGCGCTGTATCGCGCGCATCAGGATGTGTGCATTATCTTGACCCAAGCCTCAGCCATTGAGCGCGATCTATATTGGCGGCTGACGGGGCATCGCGAGGCCGTGACGTCTGCTTTTGCGGAGCATAATCCAGCGCTGGCGCATCTGCGAGAGGATCCGGCTGCCCGTTTGCGGGCGGGCCTAGCGCTGTTGCAGGTGGATCAAGCCTGCTATTATCTTGCGGTGCGCGGTTGGCAGGCAGATGAAGCCGCAGGTATTGAAGCTATGGCCATGCAGCTTCACCATTTTTTGACGACAGAATGTTTGCGGAGCCACCCAAAATGAGCGCCTTTGAAGAGATTACGGCTCTGTTATACCGCTATTGCGCCTATATGGACGCAGCAGATTTTGAGGGCGCTTGCCAGCTTTTTGCCAAGGCGCAGGTGCGGTTGCCTGCCATGCAGGACATGCCCGGCAGTGCCATGCTCGACATTTGGCGCAACATAATCATCCTGTACCCCTGCGGCACACCGCGGACCCAACATATGGTCACCAATCCCATTGTAACGGTTGACTCAGACGGCAAAACTGCCACCTGCCAGTCCCGCTATCTGGTGGTGCAACAAACTGAGTCAGTGCCGCTGCGGATGATTGCCGCGGGCCATTATGAAGACCGGTTTGCGCGCGATGCCGAGGGCTGGCACTTCACGTTTCGGGATTATTCCCATCTCAAGCTACCCGGCGATTTGAGCCGCCATTTGCGGACCAACCACGCCTCGCCTGCGAACAGCAATTGAAAAGGACAAAAGATTGACGTCTACAGATCCCCAAGCAGCCTTGGGCGCGGACTTTCGTACCGCCATGCGCAATATTGCGTCGGCCGTCTATCTGGTGACTGCGCGGGGTGCAGATGGCGATGCCGGGATGACGGCAACGGCGGCGTGTTCGCTCAGCTTTGATCCGCTGTCCGTTCTGGTATGCGTCAATCGGTCCGCCTCTTTCTTTCAAATATTGGAAGAGACGGGGCAGTTTGTTTTGAATGTGCTGAGCCGCGATGATGCGGGCATTGCCCAAGCCTTTGGCAGCCCCGCAGGCCGGGCTGAACGCTTTGGCGCCGGCGATTGGTATGATCTTCACGCTATGCCCGCGCTGCGGACGAGCCTGTCTAGCCTTGCGTGCCGGGTGGCGGATGCCAAGGATTTTGGCACGCACCGGATTTTCATGGGCGAAGTCATGGATGTTCACAACCGCGAGGGGTTGGATGAATTGCTATACTGTCAGGGCGCATTTCGCGCGCTGCACCCCACACCCATTCTATAAGTCATGGCTTGACGCATCTGGGCGCGCCGCGCACGGATAGGATGAATTTGAAAGGCTTAAGAGGCAATATGGATCGCGCAGACATCATCATCGTAGGGGCCGGGCATGGTGGCGCTCAGGCGGCTGTCTCTCTTCGGCAATTGGGCTTTACAGGCTCAATCCTGATGATCGGGCGTGAGCCGGAAATGCCCTATGAGCGTCCCCCGCTGAGCAAGGAATATCTGGCGCGCGATAAGGAATTTGAGCGGCTGTATATCCGTCCCGCCCAGTTCTGGGTCGATAAATCGGTTGATTTGCTGCTGAACCGTGCCGTAGTGGCAGTGGACCCCGCCACCAAATCTGTCACGCTGAGCGATGGCCAACATATTGGCTATGGCGATCTTATTTGGGCAACAGGCGGAGATCCGCGTCAATTGTCTTGCCCGGGCGCGGATTTAGAAGGCGTCCATGGTGTGCGGACACGCGCAGATGCCGATGCCATTATGGCAGAGCTGCCCGGTGTCACAGATGTCGTGGTGATTGGCGGCGGCTATATTGGGCTTGAGGCGGCTGCTGTCCTGACCAAATTGGGCAAAAAGGTGACGTTGCTTGAGGCGCTGGACCGCGTGTTGGCGCGTGTCGCTGGGCCAGATTTGTCCGCCTTTTACGAGGCGGAACATCGCGCCCATGGCGTAGATTTGCGGACGCAAGTGCAAGTCGCAGAGCTGGTGGGCGCTGGGGCGAAGGTGGCAGGCGTGAAGCTGGCCGACGGCCAAGTGCTGCCCGCGCAAATGGTCATTGTTGGCATTGGCATTATCCCCGCTGTCGCGCCGCTGATTGCGGCCGGGGCAGAGGGCGGCAATGGGGTCGCCGTGAATGCCCAGTGCCAGACCAGCCTGCCGCATATTTATGCCATTGGCGATTGCGCGGCGCACAGCAATGGCTTTGCCGATGGGGCCGTGATCCGTCTGGAATCGGTGCAAAACGCCAATGATCAGGCCAAGGTGGCGGCCCAAGCCATTTTGGGGACACCACAGCCTTATGGCGCAACGCCGTGGTTCTGGTCGAACCAATATGATCTAAAGCTGCAGACTGTGGGCCTTTCAACTGGCCATGATGCCAGCGTCACGCGCGGCAATCCTGCGGATCGCAGCTTTTCTGTCCTGTATCTGAAGCAAGGCGCTGTCATCGCGATTGATTGCGTCAATGCCGTGAAGGATTATGCGCAAGGCCGCAAATTGGTGGAACAGCGTGCAAAGATTGCGCCGGACACATTGGCGGACGTGACCATTCCCCTAAAAGATATGATTGCCGCCTGACGCGGCCTTGGCTCTGGGCTATGGAGCGCGGCGAATAGCTGGGGGGATCTATGCGTTTCGGACTGGTTTTCAGTGGTTTGGCAATGGCAGTGGCGGTCCGTGCGGACGCCCAGCAGTCAATGGTGCCAGCGCATTTATGCGCACCAACTGAAGTTGCGCTGTTCAACAGCCGCATGGGCATGTCGACTTGGAATGACATGCGCACCCGCAAAAAACTGAAAGGCGATAAGATTTTGTCGCTCTGCGTAGATCGGCTGGCAGGTGCAAAAAAGCTGGCCGTGCGCTTTGGTAAGCCCAATGCCACGCCAGATGTGGAGGTGGTCAGCCCCATCACGCGCTTTCGCCAAACCACCCAAGATGTCGGCGGCGGCGAAACATGGACGGCGCTGCGCTTTACCCTAAAGGATTTGGATTGGGCAGTTGTCCAGCCTGAAGGCGGCGATGCGCGCGATGTGTTTTTGCTGGTTAGCCGCGCTGGCCAGCCCTTGGCCCGCACAGAGGCAATTGAGGAAGGGGAACATTGGGCGTTGATTAAAAAACGCTTTGGAAAGAAAAAGTTCCGAGAGGTTCCTGCGAGTTTGTCTGATATTCCGCCAGCCCTTGCAGCGCGCAGCCCCGGTGATCTTGATCCCACAAAAATTGCGGCGGCACGCTATGTCGCCAACCTGTCACTGCCGAAATGAGTGAGGCTAAATGGTTAAGGGATTGGGGAGAGATGGGCATTGCAGCGACGCAAGATTGCGGCGCCCATAAGTTTGCGGCACAAGAGGCGCATGGCCCATGTGTCGACCCCCTGTCCGGCGTTTGCAAGATAGCCGGCCTTTTTGAAAGTTGGATGTGATGAACCTTGTGATCGATATCCTGCGTATTCTGCTCGACATTGTCTGGTGGATTATCATTGTTCAGGCCGTCCTGTCTTGGCTGATCGCGTTCAACGTCATCAACACGCATAATGATTTTGTGCGGCAGATTTGGGTGGCGCTAGACCGGATGACAACGCCGCTTTACCGGCCTATTCGCCGCATTTTGCCGGATTTTGGCGGGCTGGATCTGTCGCCCTTGGTCGTGTTGGTCGGCTTGGCAATCATCAACCGCATCCTGACTGAAATTCAGTTTTCCTATTCTGTCATGTGACCCAGTTTTGGCGCCCCTTGGCTGATGGCATTGAAGTGGCCGTCCGCGCCACGCCGCGCGGTGGCCGGGATGCCATAGATGGGGTTGTGCGCGACGCGGCAAATGCCTGTTGGCTGGCCGTGCGCGTGTCGGCACCGCCTGATGAGGGGAAGGCCAATCTGGCCGTTGCAAAGCTGATCGCCCAGATATTTGAGGTGCGGCCCCGTGATGTTGTTCTGGCCAGTGGGGCCAGTGCTCGTCTAAAGCGCCTCAAAATATCCGGTGATTCTGCCAAACTTGGTCAGATTGCCACCGGCTTAGGGGAATAAGAAAAATGGCAGCAGCGGTGATCGACGGAAAAGCTTTTGCGCAAGGGCTGCGGGGCCGCGTGGCGGATGCAGCGGCCCGCTTTCAAGCAGAGACGGGCCGTGCGCCGGGTCTTGCCGTTGTGTTGGTGGGTGAAGACCCCGCCTCTTCAGTTTATGTCCGCTCTAAGGGCAAGGCCTGCCAAGAAGCGGGCATGACCAGCATTGAGCACCGCCTTGCTGAAACAACAACGCAAGCCGAATTAATCGCGCTGGTCGAGGCGTTGAATGCGGACCCCAATGTCGATGGCATTTTGGTTCAGCTGCCGCTGCCCAAGCAGATTGATGACAAGGCCGTTATTGCCGCGATTGACCCGGCCAAGGATGTGGATGGCTTTCACGTTGTGAATGCCGGTCGCCTCGCCGTCGGGGAAGATGCACTGGTGCCGTGCACGCCCTTGGGCTGCCTGATGCTGCTGAAAGACCAGATGGGGGATTTGTCGGGCAAGGATGCTGTGGTCATTGGCCGGTCCAACATTGTGGGCAAGCCGATGGCGCAATTGCTGTTGGGCGAAAGCTGCACCGTCACAATTGCGCATAGCCGCACCAAAGACCTGCCCGCGGTTGTGCGTCGCGCTGATATTGTGGTGGCCGCAGTTGGTCGGCCAGAAATGGTGAAGGCCGATTGGATTAAGCCGGGCGCAGTGGTGATTGATGTTGGCATTAACCGCATTGAGGCAGGTGAAAGCAAAACCCGGCTGGTGGGCGATGTCGCCTATGATGAAGCTGCAGCGATTGCCTCGGCAATCACGCCAGTGCCGGGCGGGGTTGGGCCGATGACCATTGCCGTTCTGTTGCGCAATACAGTCGTCGCCGCGCGTGCGCGCCTCGGCCTTGGAGCTGAGGCAGGGCTATAAGCCATGGACGCTCAGATGACGGCGCTTTTTATTTCGGCCTTTGTAACCTTTTTTGTCGTCATTGATCCTCCGGGGTGTGCCCCTATTTTTGCAAGCCTGACAGGCGGCAGCCCAGTCAGCCATCGCCGATCCATGGCGTTGCGATCAACTTTGGTTGCCTCGATCATCCTGTTTTCCTTCGCCATTTTTGGGGAGGCCTTTTTGGGGGCGCTGGGCATCAGCCTTGATGCGTTTCGCGTGGCCGGTGGGATCATGCTGTTTCTCATCGCGTTGGAAATGGTGTTTGAAAAGCGTACAGAACGACGCGAACATCGCGCAGAAGACGTCAAATCCCATCCCGAGCATGAGGATATCTCGGTCTTCCCCATGGCTATTCCAATGATTGCCGGGCCGGGGTCTATTGCTTCGGTGATGCTGCTGACGTCCAAGTCGCAAGGCTTGACTGAAAGCCTTGTCGTCCTTGGCGCATTGGCCGCCGTTTTGTTGGTGAATTTGGGGGCGTTATTGGCGGCTGGGCCATTGATGCGCGTGCTGGGCTATCGCGTCGAAGCCATGATTACGCGGATTTTGGGCGTGGTTCTCGCGGCCCTAGCTGCGCAATTTGTGATTGATGGGGTCAAGGCCAGCCTGCTCTAACCCTCAGGCATAGGCGTTGCCCATTAGGCCGCGCATCTTGGCAAGGGCTGATCTTTTGATTTGGCAGACGCGCGCAGCGCCTACGCCCAAGATGATCCCAATTTCATCCAAGTTCAGCTCTTCCACAAAATAGAGCTGCAATATCGTTTGTTCCCGCTCATTCAGTTGGTCAATCGCACCCTTTAGAGCGTCTGCCAGCCGGGTCTGCGCCAATGCCGCATCCGGCAGATCGCCGGGATCTGCAAAGACCATCAAATGGTCAGAATAGGCGTCATCAATGGGCTCATTGCGCAACGGCTGAATGGCCATCAACGTGTCTCGATAGGCTGCCAGCGTCAGGCCCAGCGCCTCTGCCATTTCAATATCCGTCGGCGCGCGGTGCAGCTTTTGCTCCAATGTTCGTTGCATTGCGCCCACAGTCCGCTGCCGTTGTATGGCAGATCGCGCCATCCGCGCCTCGCGCCGCAGATGATCGATCATCGCACCGCGAATGCGCATGGAGGCATAGGTTGAAAAGGCATGGCCCCGATCTTCATAGCTTTGGGCGGCTTCGACCAAGGCAATCATCCCAATCTGGATAAGCTCTTCCAGTTCAACACTGGCGGCCACGCGTGCGTGAACGTGCCAGGCAATGCGCCGGACGAGGGGGAGGTTTTGTTTTGCCAAATCGTTGCAGGCGCGCGGGGCGGCAGGCCGTGAGGCACATAGGCTGTCTTGCGGCATCAGCCTTGCACCTTTTTGGGCGTGTCAGATTGCACCATTGCGGCCTCCTTTTGAAACGTGTCGGAGGCGAAGAGCAAAGGCCGTGCCAAAATTGTGGGGCGGCCCTTGCTTGGTCAGGCGGAGCTTAGTTTTCCGCCGTTTTTGTATGTTTCTAGCACGCGCGCACCGCGTCGCTGTGCGGCTCTATGCAGGCGCTGGGCCATCCTATCTGTCAGGGAATTGACCCGGCTATGCGCGATTTCAGCTTGGCGAAGGGCATAATCAAAGCGGCCTTTGTCGTCATGAACAGCACTATGTTCGTGCCGCACCAGATCAAGCACTTGCGCCACTTGCGCTGTCGCGTGTGCGACCGCGCTCACATCGCCTAAATCAAGCGCATGGATCAGCGCGCCTTGGCAATCGATCAGCTGGTCTAAGGCATTTGCAGGCGTCATAGATGGGCCTGTCGCACAATCGCGTCTGCGATGGCCCGGCTATCAATGGCATAACCCCTTCGAAAGAGAGCGATGCGGATCTGTGCAATTTTCTCAAGATCAATAGGCGGGCCCAGATCGGCCGAGGACGTCTGATGGCAGGGGGCAGGCGCCGTTCCCCTTGCGTGACGGGGAAGGCCCAGCTTTGCCCCTGAGCCAGCGAGGTTCACATCGTCAAGCACATCCCAGTCTCTCATTGGCCCGTCATCAATCTGACAGGCTTCTGCGAGGGGATAACGACAATTTGACATGCGGCTTTAGGCCACGCTTGGCCTTGGCCGCATTGCGCCAGCGTTCGTCCAGATTTGGATGAGGGGGCGGGGCGTTGCCCCTCCCCATCAGTTCATAAGGGCGTTGGCCGCACTGAGAACCGCACGCACACTGGCGGTTGCCACATCCTCATCAATGCCCACACCCCAGACGGTCTTGCCATCATCAGTTGTGCATTCGACATAGGCAGCCGCGGCCACCCCACTGCCTTGGCCCATGGCGTGCTCGCTATAGTCCGCAATGTCGAGCGTGAGGCCAAAGCTGTCACGTAAGGTGGACACAACCGACGATATCAGGCCATTGCCACGTCCGCTGACGCTCTTTTCCTGCCCATCAACGGCAATTTTGCCTGCAAAGATACGCTCTCCATTGGCGGCGCGCGTTTCTTCATAATCGAGCAGTTGGAAATGCTGCGGCGTGTTGAGGCAGTAAACGCGCTGGAACACCGACCAGATATCGCCCGCATGCAGCTCTCGCCCGGTTTCGTCGGCAAGCTGCTGGACATGGCGGCTGAAATGCGCCTGCATTTTCTTGGGCAGTTTCAGGCCTTGATCCTGCTCCAACACCCACGCGAAGCCGCCTTTGCCAGATTGGGAATTGACGCGGATAACAGCTTCGTAGCTGCGGCCCAGATCAGCCGGATCAATCGGCAAATAGGGGACTTCCCACAGATCATCATTGCGCGCTTCTTGGGCGGCAAAGCCTTTCTTAATCGCGTCCTGATGGCTGCCGGAAAAGGCCGTAAAGACCAGTTCCCCTGCATAGGGGTGGCGCGGATGGACGGGCAGTTGATTGCAATATTCAACGGTCTTGATGACTTCATCAATGTCAGAGAAATCAAGGCCGGGGTCCACGCCCTGCGTGTACATATTAAGCGCAACGGTCACGAGATCGCAATTGCCCGTGCGTTCCCCATTGCCGAACAGGCACCCTTCGACCCGGTCGGCCCCGGCCATCAGGCCCAGTTCAGTCGCGGCAACGCCTGTGCCACGATCATTATGCGCGTGCAGGCTGACAATCACCGCCTCGCGATTGGGCACATTGCGGCAGAAATATTCAATTTGGTCGGCATAGATATTGGGCGTTGCCGCCTCAACCGTGGCCGGCAGATTGAAGATGATGGGCTTGTCCACCGTTGGCTTCAGCACATCCATGACAGCGGCACAGCATTCCAAGCTGAAATCCAATTCTGCCGTGGAGAAGGTTTCCGGCGAATATTCAAAGCGCCAATCCGTATTGGGCTGTTTGGCGGCTTCATCGCGCATGATCTTGGCGCCCGCGATGGCAATTTGCTTCACATCTGCCTGCTCCATCTGGAACACAATTTTGCGCCAAGCGGGCGAGACAGCGTTGTAGAGGTGGACAATCGCGGTCTTTGCGCCACGCAGACTGTCAAAGCTGGTGCGGATCAGGTCTTCGCGCGATTGGGTGAGAACTTGGATGGTGACATCGTCTGGGATGCGGCCCGAGGTGACGAGGCCCGAGATGAAATCAAATTCTGTCGCGCCGGCGCTGGGGAAGCCAACTTCAATTTCCTTAATGCCGACTTTCAGCAACAGATCAAAAAAGCGAGTTTTCTTTTCCGCGTCCATTGGGTCAATCAGAGCCTGATTGCCATCGCGCATATCGGTGGACAGCCAGCGAGGTGCCTGCGTGATCGTGCGGCTGGGCCATTGCCGATCGGGCAAATTAACCTGCGGGAAAGGGCGGTATTTGGTGGATGGATTGCGCAACATAGGTCTTCTCTTCGAAAAATACGGATGTCCGGGCCAGTTGGCGTGCTGTGATGTCCCTTAGGTCGCGGTGCGTGCATCGAGCACGCAAGAGCGTAACGCGCCTAAGGGCGCGTAAGTCGAAGAAGAAGGGCCAGCGGCGTAATCATGTTGATCTGCCTATGCGGCTTTGACGGACGAATGTCCAGAGGGAGACAAGGCATTCATTGCGCTCGTCCGGCATTTCATGTCAGATGATTTCAAAACGATACAGAGAGATGCCATGACAGACGCCATCCACCCCTTTACCCTCAACATTCCCGAGGCGGATTTGGACGATCTACGCCAGCGGATTGATCGCGCCCGCTGGCCCGAAGCGGAATTGGTCAACGATTGGAGCCAAGGCGCCAAGCTCGATAAGGTCAAAGCACTCGTCCATCATTGGCGGCACCATTATGATTGGCGGGCCTGCGAGACGCGGCTGAATGCGCTGGGCCAGTTTAAGACCGAGATTGATGGGCTGGGCATTCATTTCCTCCATATCCGCTCGAAAGAAGCCAATGCCCTGCCGTTGATCATCACGCATGGCTGGCCGGGATCGGTGCTGGAGTTTATGAAAATCATTGGCCCGTTGACCGATCCCGTGGCGCATGGCGGCAAGGCGGAAGATGCCTTCCACCTTGTCCTACCCTCGCTTCCCGGTTTTGGCTTTTCGGACAAGCCCAAGGCGACGGGCTGGGGCGTAGAGCGCATTGCGCAGGCTTGGGCCAGGCTGATGGCGCGGCTGGGCTATGATCGCTGGGTGGCGCAAGGGGGTGATTGGGGTTCTGCCGTTACCTCGGCCATTGGTGGGCAGGCGCCCAAGGGCTGCCTTGGCATTCATGTGAATATGCCCATGGCGCGGCCAAGTGCTGAGGATATCGCAAATCCGGATCTGCGCGCGCAAGCGGCGCTTGCGGCACTCCATCATTATCAAAATTGGGATTCAGGCTATTCCAAGCAGCAAAGCACACGGCCTCAGACGCTTGGCTATGCGCTTGCGGACTCTGCCGTGGGGCAGGCCGCGTGGGTTTATGAAAAAATGTGGTCGTGGACCGACAATCAAGGCGCGCCAGAAGATGCGCTGACGCTGGATGAGATGCTGGATAACATCATGCTCTATTGGTTGCCCGGTAATGCCACATCATCGGCTCGGCTCTATTGGGAAAGCTTTGGCAGCTTTGCCCCACGCCAAATTGACCTGCCCGTGGGCGTCAGCATCTTCCCGCATGAAATTATGCGCCCGCCAAGGGTGTGGGCAGAGCGGACAATGCCCAATATCATCCATTGGAATGAGCTGGACAAAGGCGGCCATTTCGCCGCGTGGGAACAGCCGGACCTCTATGTGGAAGAGGTCCGGACCTGTTTCCGCAAATTGCGCTAAATCGGCTTGCTTTAGGCGCTATGGATTGCGT
>RFZB01000050.1 GCA_009920915.1 Sphingomonadaceae bacterium
TGCGGGCATGACGCACCACATCTGCCAGCGCCGCCTTCAACCCTGCCGAATGGGCAACCGCGCGTTCAAATTCCAACAGATATTTGGCAACGCCCCAGCCTTGATCTTCCTCACCCAATCGCCCGGAGACGGGCACACGCACATCCTCAAAAAAGACCTGATTAAAATCATGGTCATCCGCGATCGAATGGATGGAGCGCACGGTGATGCCCGGCGTATTCATATCCAGCAGCAAAAAGGTTATGCCCTGTTGCGGGCGGCCATCGCGGCTGGTGCGGACAAGGCAGAACATCTTGTTCGCGAAATGCGCGTGCGTTGTCCAAATCTTCGAGCCATTGAGCACATAATGATCGCCATCACGCTCGGCCCGCAGCGAGAGTGATGCAAGGTCAGAGCCTGATCCCGGCTCTGAATAGCCTTGGCACCAATAATCTTCGCCAGAAAGGATGCGTGGCAAATACTGCGCTTTCTGCTCGGGCGTCCCATAATGCATGATGGCAGGGGCCACCATACGCAGGCCCATGGGAGACAAAGGCGGCGCACCTGCGAGCGCACATTCTGAGGCGAAGATGTGCCGTTCTGCCTCGCTCCACCCCGTGCCGCCATACTCGGCAGGCCAGCTGGGCGCGACCCAGCCTTGCTTGTGGAGGATTGCCTGCCATTTGAGCGTATAGTGCTTATCGACAAAGACGCTGGTTGATTTGGCAGCAACCTCGCGCAACTCGTCCGTCAAATTCTCGGCCAGCCAAGACCGGATTTCGGCACGAAAAGCTGCGAGATCACCGGCCATGCTTAGTTCACCTGCCGATCCCGTCCAGCCCAATAGGGTGCGCGCAAATCCTTACGCAAAATCTTGCCGCTGGCATTGCGCGGCAGCGCCTCGATAATGTCGATCGACTTGGGCACCTTAAACCCGGCAATCCGTTCCCGCGCCCAGCCAATCACGCTGTCGGGATCAATCGTCGTGCCGGGTTTTGGCACGCACACGGCCTTTACCGCCTCGCCCCATTTCTCATCCGGCACACCAATAACGGCGACTTCCAGCACATCCGGGTGGCCATAAATCGCGCTTTCCACTTCGGCCGGGTACACATTTTCCCCGCCCGAAATGATCATGTCCTTCACTCGGTCATGGATATAAAGATAGCCATCCTCATCGACATAACCCGCATCGCCGGTATGAACCCAGCCATCGCCCGTCAGCGTTTTCTGCGTGGCATCCGGCAGATTCCAATAGCCGAGCATATTGTTGGACGATCGGGTGATGACTTCACCCACCTCGCCCAAGGGCAGCTCATTCCCGTCGCCATCGACAATTTTAATCTCAACGCCGGGCAGGGGCTTGCCCGCTGACCGCATCCGCTGATTGCCATTGGGATCATGGTCTTCGGGCGGCAGCATCACGATGGTGCCAGTCGTTTCCGTCATCCCATAATTTTGGATGAACTCACACCCGAACATCTGGATGCACTGACGCAGCAGTTCCAGCGGAATGGGCGCGGCGCCATAGAGAATATATTTCAACCGGCTGTAATCGACCGTTGGGCAGCGCGGATGCTGCAAGAGGATGTGCAGCGCAGCCGGCACAATGAAGAAGCGCGTTACCCCGCCTGTTTCAATGGCATCGAACAGGCCATCGGGCGTGAATTCGGCCAGAATATAGCCCGGCAAGCCACTGGCGAGCGCCATCACGCCAAGGCCCGTGCCGCCAATATGCGCGCACGGCATGGCGACCAACACCACTTCGTCATCTTCCCACTGGGTATAGGCAAGGCCCGCATCCGCTGTGCCCTTCCGCAGCGCAAAGAGATTGCGGTTAGACAGTTCCACGCCCTTGGGATTGCCCGTTGTGCCCGATGTGTAGAGTTGCAGCACGGCATCATCCGGCCCGGCCGCGTCAAAAGCGATGCGATCCGTTGTTGCGACAATCTGCCGCGCTTCGGCCTCGCCAATAAAGCGGGGGCTATGGTCCAATTGGCCCTTTAGTGCGTCCTCGGTCGAGTCAAAGCCCGGACCGGTAAAGACAATTTTAGAGCGCGTATCATTAACAATATAGGCCCATTCGGGCGGAGCGAGCCGCCAGCCAATGGGCGCCATCACAACGCCCAGTCGCGCCGCGCCGTAAAAGAGCGTGAAATAAACATCGCTGTTCTTCCCAATCCAGCAGACGCGATCCCCCTTTTGGAGCCCGGCCGACTTTAGAAAAGACGCCACCCGCGCGGTGCGGTCTTCCAGATCCGCATAGGACCAGAAACGATCCTCTTCCCGCATCGCCAGCCGATCGGGCCGTTCGCGCCCCCAATGCGACAGAAATTCATCAAATGTCAGCAAGTCCGCCACATCGGACATCGGCAATCCTCTCTGATTCTCTTTTGCGGAGATGCTAGGGGCAAGTCAGCCCAAGATGCAACGTACCTTAAGGCTTTACGGGCCACAGGCATCCGTCATCCTGAACTTGGTTCAGCATCCATGAACACCCAAGCAAACCAGTATCTTTGGAGCCAATGGATCCTGAAACAAGTTCAGGATGACAATTGGGGTCTCAGATCAACGACGCCGAAAGATGAGCGAGAGGTTATTGGCAGGCATGTCGATCACCTGCTCCAGATGCAGGCCATGATTGGCCGCCAAGTCCGCCACCGCACCCAAATCCCTGAGGCCCCAATCGGGGTTTTGTGCCTTTAAATTGGCATCAAAGGCCAGATTGCTCGGCGCGGTGTCTACGCCATCGCGCAGATAGGGGCCGTAGAGATAGAGCAAACCGCCCGGCGGCACTATCCGCCCTGCCCCCGCCATCAGCCCCTGGGTCGCGGCCCAAGGGGAAATATGGACCATGTTGATGCACAGGATCGCGTCCGCCTGATCTATCGGCCAATCATCGGCACTGGCGTCCAGCTGAACGGGCTGGCGGAGATTGGGATGCCCTGCCTCTGCCGACCATGCGGCAATTGAGGCAAGGCCCAAGCGATCATAATCGCTCGGCTGCCACGTCAATGCCGGGAAGTGCCCCGCAAAATCGACAATATGCTCGCCCGTGCCGCTGGCAATTTCCAGAACCAGTCCGCTTGTCGGAAGCGCATCCTGCAATATAGCGAGAATGGCATCGCGATTGCGGGCGGTAGCCGGGGCGTGGCGCTTTGCCTCTGCCCCGGCACCTAGGGAGAAGGGCTGTGGCCCCGTCACTCCGCCGCTTCGGCCAAGGCTGGCGGCGACCAGACAAGCACGGGCCTCCGCGCGGCCAGTGTCTCATCCAGACGGCGGCGGGGCGCGAAATGCGGCGCGGATTTCAACGCAGGATCGCCCTGCTTTGCCCGCAGTGCAACGGACCGCAGCGCGCCAATGAACTGATCGAGCGCAGCCTTGCTTTCCGTCTCAGTCGGTTCAATCAGCATCGCGCCATGGACAACAAGCGGGAAATATACCGTCATCGGGTGATACCCCTCATCAATCAGGCCCTTCGCGATATCGAGCGTGGAGAAGCCCTCTGCCAAATTGGCGTCAGAGAACAGCGCCTCGTGCATACAGGGGCCAGAGCCTGCAAAGGGCGCATCCAGCACGCCTTCCAATTGGCGCAGCACATAATTGGCATTGAGCACAGCGTCTTCCGCCACCTGACGCAAGCCATCTGCCCCGTGGCTGAGGATGTAGGATAGCGCACGCGTATACATCCCCATTTGGCCGTGGAACGCCGTCATCCGGCCAAAACTGTTGGGGAGTTCCGCCCCCGCCGTTTCTTCTTCCACCAAGTGGAAATGGCCATCGGCATGCCGCACAACATGCGGGATGGGCGCAAAGGGCGCGAGGGCTTCGGACAGCACAACGGGGCCGGACCCCGGGCCACCCCCGCCATGCGGGGTGGAGAAGGTTTTGTGCAAGTTAATGTGCATCGCATCCACGCCCAAATCCCCCGGGCGGACACGGCCGACAATCGCGTTGAAGTTCGCGCCATCGCAATAGACATAGCCGCCCGCCGCGTGGACCGCGTCGGAAATGCGCTTCAAATCCCGCTCAAACAGGCCGCAGGTGTTGGGATTGGTGATCATCACAGCCGCAACATCGGGGCCAAGACGCGCGGTCAACGCGGCAAAGTCCACACGGCCTTCGGGTGTGGCGGGAATGCTTTCCACGCGGAAGCCAGCAAAGGCGGCCGTCGCCGGGTTGGTGCCATGCGCTGATTCCGGCACGAGGATGACCGGGCGGTCTTCCCCACGCGCCTCAAGCGCGGCCTTAATCGCCAAGATGCCGCACAATTCGCCATGCGCCCCTGCCTTGGGCGACATCGCAACGGCCTTCATGCCCGTGAGTGTGATCAGCCAATGCGCCAGTTCATCAATCACGGCCAAGGCGCCCTGCACTGTTGCCTGCGGCTGAAGCGGGTGAACATCGGCAAAGCCCGGCATCCGCGCGACCTTTTCATTCAGGCGCGGATTGTGCTTCATCGTGCAACTGCCCAGCGGGAAGAGGCCGAGATCAATGGCGTAATTCTGGCGGCTGAGGCGCGTATAATGGCGCACAGTTTCCGGCTCTGACAGACCGGGCAAGCCAATATCGCGTGTCCGCTCCAGACCGCCCAGACGCGAAGCGACCTTGGGCGCTGGCGCAATATCAACACCTGTGGTCTGGCAGTCTCCAAGTTCGAAGATCAGCGCCTCTTCCAGCATCAACGCGCGATTGCCAGTGTAGGTGGCGGCCTCTGCCTGTGCCGCGCCGCCCATTTCGGGGCGCCATCCGCTTTGGTTAAGTGTCATGCCAGCACCTCCTGCAACGCTGTCGCCAGCGCCTCAATATCCTCTTCCGACACGATTTCCGTGACTGCGACGACCAAGCCATTCGCCAAATCTGCCGCATCGGGATAAAGGCGACCCAGCGAAACGCCGCCAAGCACGCCCTTTTCAGCCAAGGCTTGCACCACCGGCCGCGCCTCCTTCGGCAGCTTCACCGTAAACTCGTTAAAGAAGCTCTGGTTCACCAGCGTCACGCCGGGCAGTTGTGCCAATCGATCTGCCGCCTGCACGGCGCGTGCATGGTTCAGCGCGGCGAGATCCCGCAGCCCGCGTTCGCCGAGCAAGGTCATATGAATGCTGAATGCCAGCGCACACAGCCCAGCATTGGTGCAGATGTTGGATGTCGCCTTTTCGCGGCGGATATGCTGTTCCCGCGTGGAGAGCGTCAGCACAAAGCCACGCTTTCCTTCGGCATCTACAGTCTCACCACATAGGCGGCCCGGCATCTGGCGGACGAACTTTTCCTTGCACGCAAACAGGCCCACATAAGGCCCGCCAAATTGCAGGCCGACGCCCAGCGACTGGCCTTCGCCCACAACAATGTCGGCACCCATATCCCCGGGCGCGCGGATCGCGCCCAAGGCAACAGGTTCCATCACCACGGCAATCAGCAGCGCGCCAGCCTCATGCGCCCGCGCCGCCAGAGCTGAGAGATCTTCCACACGGCCCAAAATGTCGGGATACTGCACGACGACGCAGCTGGTTTCGCCATCAATCGCGTCGATGAGCTGGGCACTATCCGTCTCAGCCGACAGGCTGGGGCGTGCGGTTTCCAGATGATCGCCCGTGAAGTGCGCCATGGTTTTGGCAACACTTACATAATGCGGGTGGAGCCCCCCTGAGAGAATGGCCTTTTTGCGCTTTGTAACGCGGCCCGCCATTGAGATCGCTTCCCAACAGGCGGTCGAGCCATCGTACATGGAGGCATTCGCCACATCACAGCCAAAGAGGCGCGCGACTTGCGTTTGAAATTCAAACAGCATTTGCAGCGTGCCCTGCGCAATTTCTGGCTGATAGGGCGTATACGCCGTCAGGAATTCGCCCCGCTGAATGAGGTGATCTACGCTTGCTGGCACATGGTGCTTGTACGCGCCCGCACCGAGGAAGAAGGGATGGTCACTCGCCACCAGGTTCTGCCGCGCCAGCTTTGAAAAATGGCGTTCCACGGCCATCTCGCTGGCATGGCCGGGAAGGCCATGGACAGGGCCGTCCAATTGCGCCTCGGCAGGCACATCGACAAACAGATCATCAATAGACTGCGCCCCAATGGCGGCCAGCATCTGCTGCCGATCAGCCGGGGTGAGAGGAAGGTAGCGCATCAAACGGCTCCCGCGTGACGTAAAAAATTAAAGAGCAGCGACAAACGCCTTGTACGCAGCGGCGTCCATCAGGCCATCAAGCTGCGATGGATCCTCGAGCGTCAGGCGGAAAAACCAGCCTTCGCCTTCAGGATCCGAATTGACGAGCGACGGATCATCATTCAGCGCGTCATTGCCTGTCGTGACTGTGCCAGAAACCGGCGCATACACGTCTGAGGCCGCCTTTACCGATTCAACCACAGCAGCATCGCCGCCCTTGGTCACGTTCGTCCCCACAGCCGGAATTTCAACAAAGACAATGTCGCCCAATTGGCTCTGCGCATAATCCGTAATGCCAACCACGGCTTCGTTGCCATTTACCTCAATCCATTCATGCTCATCCGTAAAATACCGAGTCATTTGGCGGCTCCTCTGCGGTGATAATTATTGGGAATGAAGGGCATGGGCGTCACGGTCAGTGGTACGCGCTTGCCGCGCACATCGGCTTCCAGTGCGATGCCAGGGGCGGCATGGCTGGCGGACACATAGCCCATCGCAATGGGCGCATTGACGCTGGGGGCAAAGCCACCCGATGTCACACGGCCCACTTCGGTGTCGCCTGCATAGATCACCGCGCCTTCGCGCACGGGCATCCGGCCTTCAACCAACAGGCCGACACGTTTGCGGTCTGGCCCATTGGCAAGCCGTGTCAAAATCACCTGTTCGCCGGGGAAACCGCCCTCGGCGCGGCGGCGCTTGGAAAAGCCAAACATCAAATCGGCAGAGACAGGATCCGTCTCTGGATCGAGATCATGCCCGTAGAGCGGCAGGCCTGCCTCCAACCGCAAGGAATCGCGGGCGCCAAGCCCGATGGGCTTCACCTCCGGCTGCGCGCACAGCGCCTCGACAAAGGTCGTGACGTGTTCTGCGGGGATCGAAATTTCAAAGCCGTCTTCGCCGGTATAGCCAGACCGGCTGATCCACAGCGGCTCCAGCTCCCACAGGAAGGGGCCGGCCTCCATAAAGAATAGGCTATCCACGCCGGGGACAACGCGTTTCAGCGCAGTCACGGCTTCGGGGCCTTGCAGCGCAATGAGTGCGCGATCCGCCAGATGGTTGATCACAATATCGTCGGGCAGATGCTCACGCAGATGCGCAATATCGTCCCATTTCATGGCGCCATTGACGACCAGATAAAGCCCCATGGGCGCGCGGGCGACCATAAGGTCATCCAATATGCCGCCATCCTCATTCAGCAGCAGGCCGTAGCGTTGACGGCCCTCGGCCAATGTCGTGACGTCGGTGGAAATCACCTGTTCCAGCGCGGCATCGACATCGGGGCCCGAAATCATCAATTGGCCCATGTGCGACACATCAAACAGACCGGCATGGGCGCGAGTCCAGAGATGCTCCGCCATAATGCCGTCATAGTGAATGGGCATATGATAGCCGGCAAATTCGACCATCCGCGCACCACGGGCGCGATGCCACGCGTCCAGCGGCAAAGCAGAAGGAGCTTCTGCCGAGGCATCCAATTCAGGTGTTTCAGTTTCGCTCACGTCCCATGGCTCCACGCACAGAGTTACCAGCGCGATGCCCAAAGGCTGTGCGCCGGACCCCCTCTGTCACGGGAACCTGAGAGCTTTCACGGTGCCAAGGGCGACCGCTTACCCCTTCGGTGGTTCTGGCCAGAGCCAGAACGCTTTCCAGAGTGCCGCATATGTCAGCGCGGTCCTTTTGCCTGAGAGATTCCGGGGTGGTTGCTCCTTCGGCGGACCTGCCAGGCAGGACTCTCTCCCGCGCTGTCAGCGACTCGCTTTAAATGGCTCTCCCCCGGATGCGAGTCAACCAGCCACAGGGCCAAGTGCTGTCACACAGGGGATAACCGCTTAACGTGTGGCGTTATATTTCAGTTGTTCGTCCGTCAGTTGGAAGCCGACAAGCAATTCAAAACTGGCCTTTTGCACAGCGGCACGGATATCGGGATCCGCCAAGGGATCAAGCGCGGCATCCACATCCCCCGCCTTGCGCTTGCGGGTCAGACGGTCTTGCACCTGCGGCGGCAGCGTCGCGGCAGCATGGTTCACATATCCTGTGGCACTGCCCTTTGCCTCGGCCCGACGTGCGCCATCCGCAAAATTCAATACAATCGTGCTGATGCGCTTGGACACAACAACGCGGCCACCCTGCACCACCGTTGCAAAATAGGGCAAGACAAGTTGGCGTGCGCCACTGGTATTGGTGCGGGTGGCAACGACATCGAAGCTGGCGGTTGCAACAATATCTGCGCCCTGCTCAACGCATGTCGAGCGCAAATTGGTGAGCGTGGCGACGACATCAATGGCATCGGCGCTGCGCGCCTCAGCCGGGCTGAACAGCGTGACATCGCCTGTGTACACAGGAATGGCGATGCCCGGGCAGGCCGAACGTGTAATGGCGATGCCCCCTGACGAATCAATATCCCCCTCTCTGGTGCAGCCCGTCAGAGCAAGGGCGGCAAGGCTGGTCAGAACGAAGGATTTGCGCAGCATGTCAGATGGATTCCTCACAGATAAGGTGGGCTGGTATAGGAAGCGCCTTTCCCGGCTGCAAGCAATCGCGTAGGGGCAATGGCCATGAGCGATGCAAAACCGCCCCTGACCGTGTTAATTGCTGCCCCGCGCGGCTTCTGCGCCGGCGTCGACCGCGCCATTTTGATCGTGGAAAAAGCGATCGCGCAATATGGTGCGCCCGTTTATGTGCGGCATGAGATTGTCCATAATCGCTTTGTGGTCGATAGCCTCAAAGCCAAGGGCGCCATTTTTGTCGAAGAGCTGGACGAAGTGCCTGATGGGGTGCCCGTTGTCTTTTCAGCACATGGCGTGCCCAAAATCATCCCTGCAACTGCCGATGCCCGCGGGCTGGACTGGCTGGATGCCACTTGCCCGCTTGTATCAAAGGTCCATCGTCAGGCTGAACGGCTGGTGGAACAGGGCAAGCATATTATTTTCATTGGGCATCATGGCCACCCGGAAGTCATTGGCACCTTTGGCCAAGTGCCCGAAGGCGCCATGACCTTAATTGAAACAGTCGAAGATGTCGCTGCCCTGCCTGATTATGATGGTGCGACGCTCGGATTTTTGACGCAAACCACCTTATCTGTGGATGATACAGCCGCCGTTGTTGAGGCCTTAAAAACCCGTTTCCCCGATATTCAGGGGCCGCGCGGCGAAGATATTTGCTACGCGACCAGTAACCGGCAGGAATCCGTCAAAGCCGTGTGCGCGCGCGCCGAAAAGCTGATTGTGATTGGCGCCCCCAATTCGTCCAACTCACTGCGCTTGGCCGAAGTGGGTGAACGTCTCGGTGTGCCCGCGCAATTGGTGCAGCGGGGCAAAGACATTGATTTTGACTGGTTGGGCACGCCCAGTGTCTTGGGGCTGACCGCCGGGGCCTCTGCCCCTGAAGTGTTGGTGCGTGAAGTGGTCGAGGCTCTGCGTGACCGCTTTGACCTGCACGAAGAACAAGTCACAACGGCAGAAGAGACTATGGTCTTCAAATTGCCGCGCAAACTTACTGCCTAACTATGGCTGTTTACACGCATATCGCGGCTGAAGACATGGCCGACTATGTTCGCGCCTTTGGTGCAGGCACCTTGCGGTCTGCCAAGGGCATCGCGGAAGGCGTTGAGAACAGCAATTATCTGGTTGAGACTGACAAAGGCCGCTTCATCTTAACTGTCTATGAAAAGCGGGTGGATACCAAGGATCTGCCATTCTTTTTGGGCATGATTGATCATCTGGTCGCCAAAGGCTGTCCTGTCCCCGCCGCGCTGAAAACCGCCCAAGGCGAAGGGACCATTACTCGCCAAGGCAAAGCAATGGCGATGATGGAATTCATGCCTGGCCTATCGGTCACGCACCCAACAGCGTCGCAGGCCCGCGCCACGGGCCAAGTGCTAGGCCAGTTGCATCAGGCCCTTACCGATTTTCCGATGAACCGCCCCAATGCGCTGGGGCCGGAAGGCTGGTATGCCTTGGCCGACAAATGTGGCGAGGATTTGGACCAAATTCAGCCCGGCCTGAGGGCGCGTGTCGCGCAGGAATGCACCTATATCCGCGCGCATTGGCCGCAGGATTTGCCGCGCAGCGTGATCCATGCAGACCTTTTCCCAGACAATGTGCTGATGTCGGGCGATCAGGTCTGCGCCGTGATCGACTTTTATTTTGCCTGCACCGAAATCCGCGCATGGGATTTGGCCGTGACGCACAGCAGCTGGAGCTTTGATGGCGCGGATAATCGCTACCTCCCCGACGTCGGGGCAGCATTGATCGAAGGATATGACGCCGGCTTTGGATTGAGCGATGCCGAGCGTGCGGCCTTCCCCATATTGGCCCGCGGCGCGTGCTTGCGCTTTTTGCTGACGCGAGCTTGGGATTGGCTGAACACCCCCGCTGATGCCTTGGTAACGCGCAAAGACCCCCTCGCCTATCTTGCTCGGCTGGAGCATTACGCACGCCTGTGACCACGCTGCCGCATGTAAAAATCGCGACTGATGGCGCGTGCAAAGGCAATCCCGGCCCCGGCGGCTGGGGTGTGGTGCTGCGCTTTAATGGGGTGGAAAAGGAATTATCAGGCGCCGAGCCGGGCACCACCAATAATCGGATGGAGTTAATGGCGGCCATTCAGGGCCTAAAGGCGCTCAACCGCCCCTGCCACGTCATCTTGGAAACTGACAGCGCCTATGTGCGCGATGGCATAACCAAATGGATTTTTGGCTGGCAGAAAAATGGCTGGCGCACAGCCGATAAAAAGCCAGTCAAAAATGCCGAGTTATGGCAGGAATTGCTTGCCGCCTGCGCCCCGCACACAATTGATTGGCGCTGGGTAAAGGGCCATGCGGGCGACCCGGATAATGAACGCGCGGATAGGCTGGCCAGCGACGCCGCGCTATCGCTTAGTCACCAGCGCCATTGGTAATCCCGGCAAAGCGGGTGGGCGCATAGCGGCTGATATCAATCCCGGCATAGTCCGCTGCTGGCGCCATACCCAAAATGTCGGCTGCCAATAACGCCGCGATGGCGGGCGCCGTTTGAATGCCAGCGCCCCCCTGCCCCGCGCACCAATAAAAGCCGGGGCAGTTTTGATCCGCGCCAAAAACCGGGGCGCGATCAGGCGTAAAGCTGCGTAGGCCTGCCCAGCGACGTTCAACCGCGGCAACAGGCCAATTCACCACTTGGGAAAACCGGTCGAGCGCCACGGCCACATCGGCTTCATCTGCCGCGGCGTCGCAGGGCAAAGACGGTGTCTCGTCATGCGGGCTGAGCCAGATACGATCTGCCCCCTCCGGCTTAAAATAAAATCGCTCGGCCAAATCCACAATCAACGGCAAATCGGGCGAAATTGGCTGGGCCAACCTTAATTGCACCATCGTACGGCGGAGCGGTTGGATTGGGATTGGCGGGGCCTTTGCCATATCCGCAATTTGGCTGGCCCACGCGCCTGCGGCATTGACCAGCCTTGCCGCAGAAAATTGGGCGCCCCCAGCCAAAATGTCCCAAGCTGACCCCGATCGGCATAGTTGCAACACAGGATGGCGTGTCAAAAGGCTGGCGCCCGCGCGGCGGGCGGCACGCAGATACCCCATATGGAGTGCCGCCACATCAATATCTGCTGTTGTTGCTTCCCAAACGCCCTCACCCCAGTGTGGCAGCAGACCCGGCAAGCGCTGGCGCAAGGCGGGGGCATCGCAGCGCTGCAACGCAACCCCAGACTCTGAAAAGCGGGCCAGAAATGCGTCGGCCTGCCCGGCACCCTCTGCCTCGCCAATCATCAGCGCGCCCCGCCGCCGCAAAAACCCTTGATCGGAAAAATCAGTCGGCGGCGCTGCCAGAAAAGGCCCAGAGGCACTGGTCAGCGGCTGGACCAGCGGACCGCCATATGTCTCTACCCAAAATGCCGCAGATCGGCCTGTCGCGTGATAGCCGGGCGCATCTTCTGCCTCGAGCAAAAGCACGCGCATATGCGGCGCAAGCTGGGCCGCCAAGCTGGCCCCCGCCATGCCCGCACCCACAATAGCGACATCAAACTTCATAATCTGCCCCTGCGCCGGAGGCTGAGGAGGGTCAAGCCTGTGCCTTGGGCTATCCTCTAAAGCCTTGGCCAAGCAGGTCAGTTTATGATCCTCATAATTTGGTAAAGTGTCACCATTAGGCAGGCGCTATGTTTGGAAACGCTGCCACCCTTCTCCAGTTGTTGTTGACCGGGCTTGTCCTGTGCGCGGCTGGATTCGATATGCGCTGGCGCATCATCCCAAACGGGCTGACGCTGGCCATTGCACTGATTGCGCCGCTCTATTGGCTGGCCGCTGCCCGTGCTGATGACCATTCCGATGATGGTCTTTCTTGTCCCGCCAATTTTTGTCGTGCTTGTTGCGCCTGCCGCCTGCTCCATGATGGAACACGGGCTTTAGGCGCAGCAGATTATGCCCCGCGCAATGCCGCCTGTGCCGCCGCCAGACGCGCAATCGGCACGCGATAGGGCGAGGCTGAGACATAATCGAGGCTGACACTCTCACAAAAGGCAATCGACTTTGGGTCACCGCCATGTTCGCCGCAAATGCCCAGCTTAATGTCGCTGCGGGTTGTGCGTCCGCGCTCTGCCGCGAGGGCGATTAATTCCCCCACGCCTTCGACATCTAGGCTAACAAATGGGTCCTGCGCGTAAATGCCCTTATCGACATAGGTCGTCAGGAAGCGGCTGGCATCATCACGCGAAACGCCTAGCGTCGTCTGCGTCAAATCATTGGTGCCAAAGCTAAAGAACGCCCCCACTTCAGCAATTTCGCCGGCTTTAAGCGCAGCACGCGGCAGCTCAATCATTGTGCCAACCAGATAGACGATCCGCTTGCCCTGTTCGGCAAAAACCGCTTCTGCCGTGCGATCAATAACATCCTTCATCAGTTCCAGCTCGCGCTTGGTGCCAACCAGCGGGACCATGATTTCCGGCACAGGGGCGGTTTCCAGCGCGCAGGCCGCTTCAAAAATTGCGCGCGCCTGCATTTCGTAAATTTCGGGATACGTCACGCCCAAGCGGCAGCCGCGATGACCAAGCATCGGGTTAAATTCAAACAAATCAGCCGCACGACGCTTCAGCTGCTCAACATCCACGCCAGCCGCCGCTGCGACTTCGGCAAATTCGCTTTCCTGATGCGGCAAAAATTCATGCAG
>RFZB01000006.1 GCA_009920915.1 Sphingomonadaceae bacterium
GTGCAGCTGCCAATGAAGATGTTCTGCACATCGACATCCTGCATCCGCTGGCCGGGGATCAGACCCATATACTCAAGCGATTTTTGCGCGGCGACTTGCTTTGATGGGTCTTCGAAGCTCATCGGATCGGGCACAACACCTGTGATCGGCACCACATCTTCCGGGCTGGTGCCCCATGTGACGTTGGGCGCAATGTCGGCGGCATTGATGACCACCGTTTTGTCATAAGTCGCGCCCGGATCGGTCGCGAGGCTGCGCCAATAGGCGACGGCCGCATCCCAATCTGCCCCCTTGGGCGCCATGGGGCGGCCTTTCAGATACGCAAAGGTGACATCATCAGGCGCGATCAGGCCAGCACGCGCACCGCCTTCAATCGCCATGTTAGAGACAGTCAGACGCCCTTCGATCGAGAGATTGCGAATGGCCGACCCTGTATATTCAATGACATGGCCGGTGCCGCCCGCGGCACCCGTCCGACGGACAATTTCCAGCACAATGTCTTTGGCGGACACGCCGGGGCCAACCTCGCCCTCAACGCGGACTTCCATTGTTTTGGATTGCTTTAACAGCAGCGTTTGCGTGGCGAGCACATGCTCCACCTCGCTGGTGCCAATGCCAAAGGCCAGCGCGCCAAGGCCACCATGACAGGCAGTATGACTGTCCCCACAGACAATCGTCGTGCCGGGCAGCGAAAAGCCCTGTTCCGGCCCGACAACATGGACAATGCCCTGTTCCTTGTCGGTCGCGCCAATATAGCGAATGCCAAAGGCGGGGGCGTTGCGTTCCAATGCCTCCAACTGCGCGGCACTTTCGGGATCGGCAATCGGCACGGGGCGCCCTTGCGCATCCAAGCGCGGCGTGGTGGGCAAATTATGATCCGGCACAGCCAGCGTCAGATCAGGCCGGCGCACTTTGCGGCCCGCGGCACGCAGGCCTTCAAACGCCTGTGGGCTGGTGACTTCATGCACCAAATGGCGATCAATGAAGATCAGGCAGGTGCCATCGTCGCGGCGATCCACGACATGAGCATCCCAGATTTTTTCGTACAATGTGCGCGGACGTGAAGACATGATCGTTCTTTTGGCCCTGTGTTAAAATTCAACCATTGTCCGCCCCCATTGGGGGACGGATCAGCGTGCTTTGCCGACAACGCTTTCCGGCAAATCCTTGCCAAAGACGCGCTGATAATATTCGGCCACCAAAGCGCGTTCGGCCTCATCACATTTGTTGAGGAACGACAGGCGGAAGGCAAAGCCCGGATCTTTAAAGATCGCGGCATTCTGCGCCCAAGTGATCACAGTCCGCGGGCTCATCACCGTCGAGATGTCGCCATTGATAAAGCCCTGACGGCTGAGGTCCGCCACCTTCACCATATTGGCAACCAGCTGGGGATCGGCCTCTTTGGCCTTGGCCTGCACGATGTTGGTTTCTACCTCGGCAGGCAGATAGTTGAGGCCAACAACAATGTTCCAACGGTCCATCTGGCCTTGGTTAATCTGCTGTGTGCCGTGATAAAGCCCGCTGGTATCGCCCAAGCCCACTGTGTTGGCGGTGGCGAACATACGGAACCACGGGCTGGGGCGGATGACGCGGTTCTGATCGAGCAGCGTCAACTTACCTTCGGTTTCCAGCACACGCTGGATAACGAACATCACATCGGGCCGCCCGGCATCATATTCATCAAACACCAAAGCCGTTGGCGTTTGCAGCGCCCAGGGCAACAGGCCTTCGCGGAACTCAGTCACTTGCTTGCCATCGCGCAGAACAATGGCATCGCGGCCAATCAAATCAATGCGGCTGATATGGGCATCAAGGTTGATGCGGATGCACGGCCATTTGAGGCGCGCGGCGACTTGTTCGATATGCGTTGACTTACCTGTGCCGTGATAGCCCTGCACCATCACGCGGCGGTTAAAGGCAAAGCCTGCGAGGATCGCCAAGGTCGTATCCGGATCAAACACATAAGTGGGGTCAAGATCAGGAACCCGCTCATCCGCTTGGGAAAAGGCGGGGCATTCCATATCGACATCAATGCCGAACACCTCGCGCACATTGACCTTGGTGTCAGGTGCGGGAAGCAAGGTTGTGGAACCGGGCTGGACGTTGGGCACATCAGTCATGGATCAGCGCGTCTTTTCATCAGTCTGCGAGTGCACTGCCCATAGGACGCGGGCGCGCCCCATGGCAAGGCCCCTGACCCAAAGCCGGGGCCGCGCTTGTTCTAACGGCGCAGGCGCAATCCAATCAGGAACCGGCGCGGCGCACCGGGCGTGTTGGCGCGCGGGTCCGTGGCATTTGGCGCTTCTGCCAGCCGAATCGCCTCGACCTCGCTATAGGCGCCAAAGGTGGCATAGCGCCGGTCCAGCACGTTGGTGACATCTGCAAAGGCCGATAGCCCGGCCCCCAAATCCATCGTTGCACCAATATCAAGACGGGCAAACCCCGGAACGGGCTGATCGAGATTGGCCTCATCCCCCATGCGCCATTGGCTAGATTGCGCCTGTACGGACGCCCGCAGCGTCAGGCCTTGGGCAGCATAAGCGACCGAGGCGACACCCCGATGGACTGGCAGGCCGGGTAAGCGCGCGCCCGGGCCAACGGCAATGCGCCCATCCTCATCCGCCGCAGGGTTATCAGGACTTGTGGCGGTAAAGGCTGATAAAAACTGCGCCTCGCCATAGGCATAGCCCAATTGAACAGCCCAAGGCCCTTTCTGGGCAGACCATTGCAGATCAACCCCTTGCCGGCGGCTTTGGCCAATATTCTGGAAAAAGGCACGTCCACGGGTTTGCGCGGCGGTTAGCAAAAGATCATTGGAAATGCGCGTCTGGTAGAGCGCAAGGGACCAAGCACCCTGCCACCCACCGGCCTGCCAACGGCCTTGCGCCCCAGCTTCCCATGTGCGTGCAACCACTTGGTCCAAGGGTGGGTCAGCCACAAAAAAATTGGTGAGGCTGCACGGTGCCGCTTCATCCGCGCAGGACAATTCTGCCGGGGTGGGTGCCCGGCTGGTTTCGGCATAGCCCAGCCGCACCTCGGTGTCAGAGGACAGGCGATATTCAAATTCCAGCCCGGGATTGACCCGGCGGAAGCGATGCTGCCCATCTAAGGCCGTGCCCAATTGATCATCCAGCACAAGCGAGGCGCTGGTCCATCTTAGGCCAATTTCGGCGGTGAGGCGCGGCGTTAGCTGCACCTCATCCCACAGCAAGAGCCCCGTGGTGCGCGTGCGCACAGCCAGATCAATTGGAGCAATCGCCGCATCCGCCTGGCGAATAATGGGGCCAAGCCCTGTGACGCCGCGATCATCCTCTAGCACGCCCAGTTCTGTTTCCGCGCCAAAGCGGCTCTTGGCGCGATCATGCGTGAGGCCAAGCGTGACCTTATGGGCCAGCCCCGCCAGCTCTGCCTGCCGCACATAATGGAGGACAAAGCCACCGCTGGTGCTGTTTGTTCGGGTCCGGTTGAACACCGCATAATCCTCTATCCCCGCCCGCACTGTCAGCGCCGTGCCAGACCGATCCTGCAGAGGCGCATAGCCATCATCATCGCTTTCCAGACACAACAGCCCCAGCGCCTTTGGGCAGGGCTCAATATCTGCCAAATCGCCATTTTCGGTTCGCTGGCGGAGCGATTGGACATAGAGGCTGGCTTCCAACCGGCTTGTATCGTCCACCTCAATCCAGGGATGGATCGACCCGCGCAAGAGGCGATTATGTGTGCGGTCTGGGTGCGTGAACACCGCTGCCCGGTCTGCGGCCAGCAGCTCAACGGGGGCGGCCCCATTGCCTGTCAGCCGGGTCTCTGCGGCCAGCGCCTTGATGTGCAGACCGCCCTGTGCGCCATCCCAACCGGCATCTGCAAAGCCATGATAGAGCGTGGAGGTAGAATAGGCACGCCAGCCCCCATCACGCTCAGCCCGCCCTGCGGCAAACAGGCTGAAGGCGCCTTGGTTGGTGCCAAGGCTGAGCTCTGCCTCGCGCCGGCCGTGATCCCCCAACCCGGCCAAGGCCGATAGGCCGGGCGCGCTGCGGCCCGTATGTGTGGCCACCACAAGCGCCCCACCCAACCCGTTTAACCCATAAACCGGGTTGCTGTCGCGCAGCGACACACTCTCGACCGCCACATCGGGCAAAAGATCAAAATTGACAGTATCGCCAAAGGGTAAGTTGAACCGCCCGCCATCCAAGAAGACCGCCAACCCCTGCGCATTGCCTTGCAGGGCCGAGGCAGAAAAGCCGCGATAGACAAGGCTGGGCTGATAGGCATTGCCCTGCGCCTCGGCCAGCGACACACCCGCCAGCCGCGTTGAAACCGCGCGCACCACATCTGGGCCTGATGCCATGTCCAAATCTGCCGCACGCAGCCGAACAGCATCATCCCCATCGACATCGCCCCCCGGCGCTGTGACAATGATGGGCATTTCGGGCTCGGCGGCCTGCGCCAAAGCCGGGAGCGCCGCCAAAACGAACAGAAGACTATGTCTGACCAAGTGTTTCACAGAAATTCCTTACCCAAAAGCTGGCGCGCGGCGCAGATGTTGATAGGCTTCAACCACCCCTTGCAGCTGTTTCTCATGCGTTCGATCGCCCCCGTTGCGATCGGGGTGATATTGGCGCACCAGATCAGAATAGCGTGTGCGCAGCGCCTTGCGATCGGCATTCATGTCGAGGCCCAGCGTCTCCAAGGCGCGCCGATCCTCAGGAGAGAGAAATTTTCCATCCGCCCGTTCGCGCGGCATGGCCGCTTCTGCCCGGCCCCTAAAGCGCGCGGAAATGGCATCCAGCGGATCATGAAAATCCGCCCATCGCGGCGGCCCATCTACCCCTGCTGTCGGGCGAAAGGCCCGGCTTTCTTGCTCCCACCCGCCCATTGGCATTTGCGCGCGCTCAATGTCTTCCCGGCTCATCCCCGCAAAGAAGTTATAGCCCGCGTTAAAGGCACGGACATGATCGAGGCACAGCCATTGCCATTGGCCCGGCCCATCGGGGCCCGGCGCAAGGCCGGATGGATCAGGCGCGCGAAACTCCCCCGGCTCAGGACAGCCGGGCCGATTGCACGGACGGGGCTGGCCCGCCATGCGGCCATGAAATCTGTCTTGCCGCCGTGCGCCGCTGTCGCTCATGCCGCCAGCCAGCGAAATTGGAGTTGATGGCCCACAGGTGCCGGCCCCCAATCTGCCAGCAAGGCACGGGCGCGCGCCAGCATGGCTGCAACGCGCCCGTCATCCAAATCCGGCACAGGAACATATGAGGCCGCACAGCCTGATTCGGCCAGATGGCGTGTTCCCTCCACATCGGTCCCGCCCGACCAAAGAGCAGCCTCGACAGATTCGACGATCCGTTCTGCCTGCACCAGCATCACAATTGAGGCGTCGGGCACGTCAGCCCGCTTGGAACTGGCATGGCCCGCCGCCTTGGCAAGCTCTTGCACCTCATCCGGGCTAATTCCGCTGGCAATCATCCCCCAAAAACCACGATCAAGGCCCAGCGTTTCTTCAACAATGAAATGCACGGCATCATGCGGCACGGGTCCCTTTTTGAGGAAGCGTGTTTCCGCTTTGCTGCCATCGGCGCGCACAATCACTATGTGATCATCGGCCATGCCTTTGGTGATTGTCACATCCATTGCTTCCTCATGGCGCGAGACTTGCTAGAAGAAAAGACATGACAGACCGCCCTATCGAATCCGAAATCACCCAGCGCCTGACTCAGGCTTTTGCGCCAACGCACCTCATCGTCAGCAACGACAGTGCAAAACACCATGGGCATTTGGGGGATGATGGATCCGGCGAAAGCCATTTTTCGGTGGACATTGAATCAGCTGCCTTTGCCGGGGTCAGCCGGTTGGACCGCCAGCGCATGGTGAATCGGGCGCTGGGGGATTTGCCCGGTCAGCGCGTCCATGCGCTTGCCATTCGTGCCCGTGCGCCGGGCGAATAAGGAGAGCCAGACATGAAACACCCCGTTGAAGGCACGCTGCTTCCAGTGACGCATGATTTGGGGGCGTTTAAGGTCCGCCGCGTTCTCCCCGCGCGCGGCCTGACCATGGTTGGGCCCTTTTGCTTTGTTGATCAATTTGGGCCGGGGCATTTTGACATTGGCCAAGGTATGGACGTGCGCCCGCACCCCCATATTGGCCTGTCCACCGTGACCTATTTGTTTGAAGGCGCAATTGACCACCGCGATTCGCTGGGCAGCTTTGCCACCATTCATCCCGGTGCGGTCAATTTGATGACGGCGGGTAAAGGCATTGTGCACTCTGAACGATCCCCTCAGGCCGAACGCGACGCAGGCGGCCCAATGTACGGGATGCAGACTTGGCTGGCCCTGCCCGATGGCAAGGAAGAAATTGATCCAGCTTTTGAACAAGTTGCGGCTGACCGGCTTCCCATCCTGACCGCCCCGGGTGTTTCGGCCCGTATCATCATGGGCAGCCTATGGGGGCAGACTGCGCCCACCACCTGCCATGTGCCAACCATTTATGCCGACATTATGCTAGAAGCGGGCGGTTCTGTTCCCATTGATGCCGAAGCGGATGAACGCGCGCTGATGCTGGTCGGCGGCAGTGCCGAAATTTCAGGCGAAGAGATGGAGCCCTTTGCGCTTTATGTCCTGCGCCCCGGTATCATGGGCACGCTCACCTCAAAATCTGACGGGCGCATTATGCTGATGGGTGGGCAGGATTTCCCAACCGCGCGGCGCGTGTGGTGGAATTTTGTGTCGTCCCGGCAGGACCGGATCGATCAGGCTGTGATGGATTGGACCGAAGGGCGCTTTCCCAAAGTGGAAAATGACCCGGAATTTATCCCGCTGCCCGAAACGCCCCTGACCAACAGCGACCCGATTTAAGCTATGGCAACGCCCCATCGCCTCCGCCTTGCAACGGGCGTTGACCTGGATGTTTGGACGGCAGGCGATCCGGCCAATCCGCCTGTGCTTTTCCTCCATGGCTTTCCCGAATCGCACCGGACATGGCGACATCAAATGGCGGCGCTGGCCGATCATTATTATTGCATCGCGCCGGACCAGCGCGGCTATGCCCGGTCTGACAAACCGGCTGATATTGCCGCCTATCGCGTGCCAATCTTAGTCGCAGATGTTCTGGCGGTGGCAGATGCACTGGGCATCGCACAATTTACCTTAGTGGGACATGATTGGGGCGGGGCCGTTGCCTGGGCGACGGCGCTCAAACACCCAGACCGAGTGATGCGCCTTATCCAGTGCAATGCGGCACACCCTTATGTCTTTCAACGCACACTGGTTTTTGATCCAGCGCAACGGGCCGCGTCGCAATATATTACTGAATTTCGCAATCGCGATATTGAAGGCGAAGTCGCAGAGAAGGGCGTCGCGTGGTTCTTTGAAGATCGCTTTGCCAAAATCAGCGGTGGCGCAATCAGTGCCACTGACCGTGCGGCCTATATTGATGAATGGAGCCAGCCCGGTGCGCTTCGGGGTATGCTCAATTGGTATCGGGCATCGCCCCTGCACGTGCCGGCAATGGACGCGCCCGCCATTAGCACGCCCTTTTTAGACGCGCCCTTCCCTCAGCTTGCCATGCCCGTGCTGGTGATCTGGGGGTTGAAGGATGAAGCCTTATTGCCCTGCCAATTAGACGGCCTCGACACGCACATCCTCAATCTGACGATCGTCCGCGTGCCCGATGCTGGTCACTTCATCCCATGGGAACAGCCCGAGGCTGTGACGAAAGCCATGCGCGACTGGCTGGCTTAAACAGCCCCTGCCACCCATGTCAGCATCGCGCCATGCGCGTGGACATGGGCCAAAGTTTCCGTAACGCCCGTCCCCGGCCAGCAGCGCAAGCGCAGTTCGGCCAGAGGCGCGCCTTGGGTTTGGAATTCCAAGCTCAGCCACGCGAGGGGGCGGGCAGGTGTGGCGCGCGCGCCTGCAGCCTCAATCATATCGCGCACCGCCATGCGCTGTTCTTCGGTGAAATATTGGAGCGCGATGGAGTGGTAGATCACGCGCGTCCGGCCTTCCGCCTGTTGTTCAGCCAACAAGGGTGCCAGCAGGTCCATCGCATCCCCTTTGATCAAAGGCGGCGGTGTTTTCTGCGCCATGGCAATGGCGGTTTGTATGCGCGTCATCCGATCCCGCTGATCCGGCCAGACATAGGCCATCAGCCGATCGGCAATGTCCGGCTGAGTCACATCAAGCGGATTCAGATCAATGCCGAGTCGGTCCGCCACAATCACATCTGAGACTTCTGGATCAGACCCCATCCAATCGGGCATCAGTTGTAAGGGGGATCGCAAATCGCCTGCGACCACGCCACCCAGACGATAGCCGAAATGATCCATATTGAGGTTGAGGCCAGCACTGGCCCCAATTTCAATCCATTCCATTCGCGGGCCAAAACGGCGCGCAATACGCATCATGCCAGGCCATAAGGCGGCAGCGCGCCCAACCTCATTGGTTTGGGGTGGGCTGTCGAGCCAAGGCAAAATCCAGTCGTCCCAATCGTGCAGAACGCGCTTTAAAATGCGCGGCAAATCGCCCTTTTGCTGCGTATAAAAGGCAGAAAGTGCGGCATCTTGCCCGCTGCGCGCCAAAGCATGAAGCGCGCCTGTCAGCCGCAGCATTAACGCATCGACAATTGGGTCTCCCGGCCAGCTGAGCAGCGCCGCGCCGCTATGGGTGGAGGCATCAATCACCTCAGCCAGCGCCACCAGCAGCTCTGCCGTCATAGGAGAGCCAGAGGCCCGGCACATTTCTGCCTGTTGGCGGAACGCAGCACGAATATGGTCAGTCATGCGGACTAGCTTGCCCTCAATGCCCCACCCAAGTAAAGGCCGCGCATCATGCCGCAGCCAATCATCTTTGCCGTTCCCAAGGGGCGCATCCTTGAGGAAGCCCTGCCTTTGCTGGCGCGCGCGGGCATTTTGCCTGAGCCTGCCTTTGGCGATGACAAGAGCCGCGCGCTCAAATTCTCCACCAATCATGAGGATTTAAGCCTTATTCGCGTGCGGGCTTTTGATGTGGCGACCTTTGTTGCCCATGGCGCTGCGCAAATTGGCATTGTCGGCTCGGACGTGATTGATGAGTTCGATTATTCCGAACTTTATGCCCCAGTGGATTTGAACATTGGTCATTGCCGCATCTCAGTCGCGGAGCCAGCCGAAATGGCCGAGACCGATGATCCGCGCGCGTGGAGCCATGTGCGCGTGGCAACCAAATATCCCAATCTAACGCGCAAGCATTTTGCCAAGCGTGGCGTGCAGGCCGAATGTGTGAAGCTGAACGGTGCGATGGAAATTGCGCCGGCTTTGGGCCTGTCGAGCCGGATTGTTGACCTTGTCTCCTCGGGCAAGACCCTGAAGGAAAATGGCTTGGTCGAGGTGGAAGTGCTGGCCGAGGTGTCCGCACGACTGATCGTCAATCGTGCGGCCTTTAAAACCAATGCAGCCGTGGGCAATCTTGTGGCGGCTTTCCGGGAGGCAGTTGGTGCAGCGGCTTAACGCGCGCGCGGCAGATTTTGCTGCCCAATTTGACGCGCTGGTCAATGCCCGTCGGGAAGCCGATGCCGATGTCTCACGCGATGTTGCGGCAGTTATCGCGCGGGTGAAGGCAGAAGGCGATGCGGCCGTGGCAGAGTATACGCAGCGGTTCGATGGGCATGATCTGCCATGGCAGATTCCGCTGGCAGACTGCGCGGCGGCCTATGCCGCGCTGGATGCGGATCTTCGCGCCGCACTGGACCTCGCGGCCGAGCGCATTCGCACCTATCACGCCCAGCAAAAGCCCACCGATAGCGATAACGTCGATGCCGCAGGCGTGCGGCTGGGCGCGCGCTGGCGTGCGGTTGATGCGGCGGGCGTCTATGTGCCGGGGGGGCGTGCGGCTTACCCATCCTCTGTGTTGATGAACGCTATCCCGGCCCGCGTGGCAGGAGTTGACCGGCTCGTCATGGTCACACCAACCCCCAAGGGCGAGATCAACCCATTGGTGCTGGCGGCTGCGCATATTGCGGGCGTGGATGAAGTGTGGCGTGTTGGTGGCGCGCAAGCGATTGCGGCCTTGGCTTATGGCACACAAACCATCCGCCCCGTCGATGTCATTACCGGACCCGGCAATGCGTGGGTGGCAGAGGCCAAACGCCAGCTTTATGGCGTGGTGGGCATTGATATGGTGGCGGGCCCGTCTGAAATTCTGGTGGTAGCCGATGGCGAAAATAATCCCGCCTGGATTGCCGCTGACTTGCTCAGCCAAGCGGAGCATGACCCGACCAGCCAATCGATCCTGATCACCGATGATGCCGGTTTTGCTGATGTGGTGGCCGCCGAAGTCGAGACGCAACTCCGCGCCCTGACCACGGTAGCGACAGCACGAGCCAGTTGGAACGCCAATGGCGCGATGATCTTGGTCAGCGACCTGATGGAGGCGGCGCCCTTGGTTGATGCCCTTGCGCCAGAGCATCTGGAACTCGCCGTTGCGGATCCAGAGCCATTGTTCAAGGCGGTGCGCCATGCTGGCTCCATCTTCCTTGGGCGTCACACGCCTGAGGCCGTGGGCGATTATGTAGGCGGGCCGAACCATGTGCTGCCAACAGGCCGCCGGGCACGATTTTCCTCGGGCCTATCCGTCCTTGATTTTATGAAGCGCACCAGCTTTTTGGGCTGCACGCCTGCGGCCATTCAGGCCATTGGCCCGGCCGCCGTTGCGCTGGCGCATGCCGAAGGGCTACCTGCCCATGCCCGATCCGTTCAGGAAAGATTGACCAAATGAGCCGTGCCCGTTCCGCCGCCCGCCTTGCTGCTGTGCAGGCGCTGTATCAGCAAGAGATGGAGGGCACCCCGCTCGCCCCGTTGCTGCATGAATTCCATATGCACCGGCTCGGCGCGACAATTGAGGATGAGACCTATGCCGAGGCGGAAGTCGATTTCTTTAGTGAATGACAAAAAGGAAAAAGGCTTCGTCAATGGCGTGTTGGATGCCATTGCACGCGCGGCGCGCGGCTGATTAAGCTATGACATTGGCGGCGCTCCGGCACACTGCCGGAGGCCTGCCAACTCCGTCCTCAAAACGGAACGTCGTCGTCCAAATCGCTGTCAAACGGGCTGGGCGACGTGCTGCCAAAGTTGGAATTGCCGCCTGAGTCGCCGCCAAAGCCGCCGCCGCTGCTGGCGGATGCGCCGCCCCCAAATTGGCTGCCGCCGCCTTGGCCACCGCCCATAGCGCCGCCTGCGCCACCTTCACGGCCCGACAGCAGAACCAATTCCCCACGGAAACGCTGCAACACAACTTCGGTTGTATAGCGATCATTGCCGTTCTGATCAGTCCATTTGCGAGTCTGCAACTGGCCTTCCAGATACGCCTTTTGGCCCTTGCGCAGATAATTTTTGGCAACGCGGCCCAGATTTTCGTTGAAGATCACGACATTGTGCCATTCGGTCTTTTCCTGCCGATTGCCGTCGCGATCATTCCATGTTTCCGATGTTGCGAGCGTGAAGCTCACCACTTCACCGCCATTATTCATCGACCGTGCTTCGGGGTCCTTCCCCAAATTGCCGACCAGAATGACCTTGTTGACGCTGCCCGCCATCTTCTCTCTTCCTTCACTATCCCAATAAGGCTGTTGCCGCCCAGTATGTAACGCCTGCGGCGACATATGCCAGCGCGAACAGATAGCTGACCATGATTACCGGCCATTTCCATCCATTGGTCTCACGCCGGACCACGGCAATGGTCGAAATGCACTGGGGGGCAAACACAAACCACGCCAGAAAAGCGAGCGCCATCGGCAGGGTCCAGCCCGCACGCAGCCGCTCTCGCAGGCCTTGTTCCGTCGCCTCTTCATCTTGCGCATCAACGGCATAGGTTGTGGCCAGTGCCGAAACGGCCACTTCCCGCGCGGCCATAGCGGGGATCAGCGCCAAGGCCATGTCGCGGTTAAAGCCAATGGGCGCCACAACGACTTCCAGTCCATTGGCAATGCGGCCGGCAATTGAGTGATCAATCTGGCTCTTGGCCGAACCAGCCGGCACTTGCGGAAAGCTGAGCAACGCCCACAGCACCATGGTGGTGAGCGCAATAATGGTCCCCGCCCGCTTTAAAAAGGCGGCTGCGCGCTGCCACAGGCCCAAGGCGACATCGCGCAATTTGGGCAGTTGATAGCGCGGCATTTCCATCATGAAGCCCAGGCTTTTCCCCGGCACCATCGTCCGCCGGATGACCAAGGCGGCCAGCATCGCACCCAATATGCCCGCCACATAAAGCCCAAAGAGAACCAACCCCTGCAAGCCAATGCCCGGCCCAACGCTGCTATTGGGAATAAAAGCCCCGATGATCACGGCGTAAACGGGCAGGCGCGCTGAACACGTCATCAACGGCGCAATCAATATGGTCGTCAATCGATCGCGTGGGTCTTCGATCGTGCGTGTTGCCATGATGCCGGGAACGGCGCAGGCAAAGGACGAGAGCAGCGGAATAAAGGCCCGGCCCGACAGGCCAACACCTGCCATGAGCCGGTCCATAATGAAGGCCGCCCGCACCATATAGCCTGAGGCTTCGAGCAGCAGAATGAAGGCGAACAGCACCAAAATCTGGGGCAAGAATACAATCACCGCCCCGACACCTGCAATCGCGCCATCAATAATGGCAGATCGCCACAGCGTATCGGCCATGTTGGCGCGCACAGCATCCGACAAAAGGCCTAGCCAGCCTTCAATCAAATCTACAGGCGCTTCGGCCGCAGAATAGACCAGCTGGAACATCGCAAACAGCGTTGCGAACAAAATGACAGGCCCCAGCAGCGGATGGAGCACAACAGAATCAATCACCCGCGTGATTTTGCGGCCCGGGCGTTCTGCCTCAATGGCACGCGCTGCCATCTGCCGCGCCGTGCTGCGCACATCGGCTGGTGCGCGCGCCGCAGCGGTGGCGGGTGAAGTGGCTGGCGAACGGACCGCCTCAGTCAGCGCCGCTCGCAGATCTTCTGTCCCGCGCTTGCGCACGGCAACCGTTGGAATAACGGGAACGCCCAAATCTTTCGACAATTTCTGGGCATTCAGCGTCAAGCCATCGCGTTCCGCCAGATCAACCATATTAAGTGCGACAATTGCGGGCAGGCCCAAACCAATCAGTTCAATGGCAAAGCGCAAATGATTGTCGAGATTACCCGCATCGACGACAATGATTAGAGCGTCAGGCCGGCGCTCACCCGCTTGCTGGCCCATCACGACATCGCGTGTCACGGCCTCATCTGGGCTGGTGGGGGTGAGGCTATAGCTGCCGGGCAGATCAACCAGCTCAACCGGGCTGCCATCGGCCAAAGCAAAGCGGCCCGAATGACGTTCAACGGTCACGCCGGGATAATTGCCCGTTTTCTGCCGCGCGCCTGTCAGCGCATTGAACAAGGCGCTTTTCCCCGCATTGGGGTTGCCAACCAGCGCGACGAGGGGCAGCGTGCTCATGCGGCCTCCACATCAATTGCAGCGGCATGGGCCGCGCGAATGGCCACTGTCATCCGCCCCACACGCACGGCCAAGGGGTCCCGAAACAACAGCCAGCCGCGATGTAGCGGCTCAACCTCAACGCCTTCATCAAACCCCAAACAGCGCAGGCGATGCCCTTCTGCCTCGCTGAGTTGCGACCAATGAATGCGCGAAATGCGGGCAGTGCGGTTCAGCGGCAAAATGTCGAGCTGCACGGGCGATCCAATATCCTAGGGCCAATATGTTAGAAGCTAGTTGCGATTGATTATCATTTGCTTGGGGCAATGGCCAGTGATTCGGCTCAGCTTGCGGGATAGCGCAAACGCCCCAGAAAGCGGGCCATGCTAAAATGACGTGTGGGGGTGCTGGTCCAGCGCGCCTTGGCCTTTTCAAACTGCATCACATTTTCAATCCGGCGGGCCAAAAAGCCGAGTGTCTCGGCCCAATCCTCGCTGTCATCATTCACAAAAACCAGCAGCGTTGCGGTGTAGACAGACCCCAAAATCGCGCGCTTGGTATAGTGATTATAATCAACCGATTGGTCCCCCGCTGCACGCCACATGGCATCGGCAGCGCGCCAACCCAGCCGCACTGCCTGCTTGGTATGAAGCGGATTGGCGAGCCATGTTTGCGCCCGGCGCAAGGCCTCACGATGCGGGGCCAGCACCGCCAGCCGCGCCTCGACAAGCGCCGTTATACGGTCCCGGATTTTCATCGTGGCCAGTGTTTCAGGCGGCAGCGCGGCCAGCATTGCCGCATCAATATGGGCAAACCACGCCGCAATCATCTGGCCGGCGCCCTCAGGAAAGGCGAGGCGCGCGACATCAGCATCCACGCCAAGACGCGCGGCCGTTGCGTCCAACGCCGTCATGGTCCAGCCATCAAAAGCCGCGTCTGATGGCAGGGCCGCCGCCAGATGGGCGCGCACATCATCCAACGTCATGTCGTCCACAGTCACAGCCACAGCAAAATGTGCCTTTCCAGCAATAAGGTGACAGCCCTTAGATGGAGTGATAGGACTGACACGTCAATCAATGCACCAATTTATGGGGGTCGTCACTATGGCGAAATTTTTTGGAAACCTGAACGCAGTTCTGGTCGCCGGCCTTGTGCTGATGCTGGCCGTGCTGATCGGCGTGCAAGGCAGCCTCGATGCCAATTATCTCTGGCGCTGGGCCCATGTGATCTCGGGCATCATGTGGATCGGCCATCTTTATTATTTCAACTTCACGCAAATCCCGACCATGCCGAAAATCCCGGCTGAACTGAAACCGGGCGTGTCAAAGCATATTGCTCCGGCGGCGCTATTCTGGTTCCGCTATGGCGCCTTGGCGACCATTGTGACCGGCATCGTCGTTGCCATTCAGGCCGGCTATGCGCACCAAGCCTTTACGCTGCAGCCGCCGTTCCGCACGATCGGCATTGGTATGTGGCTGGCGCTCATCATGGGCTTCAACGTCTGGTTCATCATTTGGCCGAACCAGAAAAAGGCGCTTGGCCTGGTCGAAGCGGATGATGCGACCAAGGCAAAGGCCGCCACAACGGCCATGATGTTCAGCCGCACCAACACGCTGCTGTCCATTGCCATGCTCTATTGCATGATCTCTGCCGAAAGCGGCTATTGATCCTTTGATCGGTCGGGCTGGCGCACCAAAATCAGCGCCAGCCCGATCATCACGGCCCCAATCCAATCAGCCAGGGCCAATGTCTCGCCAAAGCTAATCCAGCCCATTGTGGCCGAGACAACGGGTTGTGTGAGCAGCGCCAGCCCAAAGACCAAGGGGCTCACCCGCCCCAAGGCAAACACCATCATCCCCTGACCAATAAGCTGGCTCACCACAGCCAGAGCAATCACGGGCGTCCAGTTGCGCGGCATGATGTGCTCGCCCAGCAGCAGGGCAATCAGCAACAGCGGGCCAATTGTTGCCAGCGTTGACCAAGCCAGCAAGGTCCAGCTTTGCAAATGCCGCCGCGCTTGTGCGACGAACACCAGATACACGGTGTAGAAAATACCCCCAGCCAAGCAGAGCATATCGCCCAGCAAATGGTCTCGACTTAACTCGGCAGAGCGGCCCACCAGCAATATCGCGCCGGCAGCGGCAATGGCAAAGGCCAGGCCTTCACGCCGGCTGGGCAAAGCGCGCGCCATGAAGAAACCCCAAATTGGAAAGAACAGGCTGGCTGCATTGGCAAATAGCGTGGCGTTGGCCAGCTTGGTTTTCAAAATGCCAATATGCCACGCGGCCAAATCTGCTGCGAAAAACAGGCCAGAGAGAACCATCGTCCAATATAAGGCCCGGCTGGGCAAGAGCAGCGGCTGCCGCCGCAGCCCGGCAATCAAAAACAGTACGGGCGCGGCCAAGGCCATACGCCACATGGCCGAGGCGCTGGGCCCAACATCCGCCATGCGCACCAACCACGGACCAAAGGCCAAGGCGAAGTTGCCAAGGAAGAGCGCACCCAACACCGCGAGACGGCCCCCTGTTTCAAAATCCGGTGCCGCGCTGGTCTGTGCAGGTTGCTGTTGCCTCGTCCCCATTCCCCCCATATCCCGAACCGCGACTCACAAAGCAACAGAACAGGGGAGCCCATGCCAAATCTTTTTGATCCTATTGATCTTGGCGATATTCATTGCCCGAACCGCATTTTGATGGCGCCCTTGACACGCGGCCGCGCAAGCCCGGGCCATATCCCCAATGATATGATGCGCCTTTACTATGAACAGCGCGCCTCAGCGGGGCTCATCATCTCAGAAGCCACCGGGATTTCCCAAGAAGGTTTGGGCTGGCCCTCGGCCCCCGGCATCTGGACTGAGGCCCAGACCGAAGGCTGGAAGCCAATTACCGAAGCCGTCCACAAAGCCGGTGGCCGCATCATCCTGCAACTCTGGCATATGGGCCGATTGGTCCATTCCAGCTTTAACAATGGCGCGCCCGGCGTCTCGGCATCGGCCACCACAGGCCCTGGCCATGCCTATACCGCAACGGGTAAGCAGCCGCTGGAACAGGCCCGTGCCTTGCGGCTGGATGAAATGCCCCGCCTGGTGGCAGATTATGTGAAGGCGGCAGAAAATGCCAAAGCAGCAGGCTTTGATGGTGTGCAGATCCACAGCGCCAATGGCTATCTGCTCGATCAATTCTTGCGGGATAATTCGAACCTGCGTGATGATGCGTATGGCGGCAGCATCGACAACCGCATTCGCCTGATGCGCGAAGTGGCCGAGGCTGTGGCCGGTGTGTGGGGTGCGCCGCGCGTTTCCGTGCGCCTGTCGCCCAATGGCGATTCACAAGGCGTGGATGACAGCAATCCCGAAGCACTCTTCACGGCAGCAGCAGCTGCCTTGCAGACCATTGGCATTGGCTTTTTGGAACTGCGGGAACCCGGGCCAGAGGGCACATTTGGCAACACCAATGTGCCCAAACAATCGCCCGCCATTCGGCGTGTCTTCACCAACCCGCTGGTGCTCAATTCTGACCTGACGGCAGAAAGCGGCGCCGCCTTGGTGGCATCGGACCAGGCCGAAGCGGTCAGCTATGGCCGCCCCTTTATCTCCAACCCCGACCTTGTGGCGCGCATCCGCGATGGCAAGCCGTGGGCGGCGGATAATATGCGAACATGGTATTCCGCAGGGCCAGAAGGCTATACGGATTATCCAACCGCAGCCTAAACGGGCAGCGCCCTTCTCACGGGGGGAAGGGCGCCCCGCAATCGCGGTTTAGCCGCCAAATTGGCTTTTCAAATCAAGCAGGGCAATCGCTGCCTTCGCCGCCTCGCCGCCCTTATCTTTCTGCTTGGGATCCGCGCGGACCAGCGCTTGCGCCTCATTTTCAACAGTCAAAATACCATTGCCAATGGCCAGACCATCCATGGTCAGCGCCATGATGCCACGGGCGCTTTCCCCTGCCACAATTTCAAAGTGATAGGTCTCGCCGCGAATGACAACGCCAATGCCAACAAAGCCATCATAGCGGCCAGTTTCTGCCGCCATCGCAATTGCGCCGGGGATTTCCAAGGCACCGGGCACCGTGATGACATCTGCACTATGCCCGGCCTCTTCGAGTGCGCCTTTTGCCCCGGCGACCAGCATATCATTGAGATGATCGTAAAAGCGGGCTTCAACAATAAGAAAACGGGCCATGATTACGCCTCCGGAATCGGGCGTTCGCCCACAATATTAATGCCATAGCCCTCAATGCCGACGACATTGCGATGCGCATTGGTCAGCAGGATCATGTCGTGAATGCCCAGATCCGCCAAAATTTGCGCGCCAATGCCATAGTTACGCAAATCCATTTCCGGCGGACGGCCCGTGGCGGCCCCCACTTCGCGCGTCAGCTGCTCAGGCTCGCTGGGCATCAACAGGACAATCAGGCCAGAGCCGACTTTGCCAATTTCTGCCATGGCCCGCTGCAAGGTCCGCTTGCGCGGGCCGGGGGCACCGAGCACGTCTGAAAAGATCGACATGCCGTGCATCCGCACCAATGTTGGCTGGCCGGGCGTGATCTTGCCCTTTTGCAGCACGATGTTGACTGAGCCATCGACCTTGTTGCGATAGGTTTTGGCAGTCCATTCACCGCCATAATCAGACACAAAGGGCGCCTCGGACACGCATTCGACCAAATGGTCATGCTTGCGCCGATACTCAATCAAATCGCGGATCGTGCCCATTTTCAGATTGTGCATCCGCGCAAAGGACACAAGGTCATCCATGCGCGCCATGGTGCCATCATCTTTCATGATCTCACAAATCACGCCAGATGGATTGAGGCCGGCAAGGCGCGAAATATCAACAGCGGCCTCGGTATGGCCAGCACGCACCAGCACACCGCCATCGCGCGCGATAAGCGGGAAAACATGGCCCGGCGTCACAATATCATCGCGGCCCTTAGAGGCATCAATCGCCACGGATACGGTCCGTGCCCGGTCGCCGGCCGAAATTCCGGTGGTCACGCCTTCGCGCGCTTCAATGGATGTCGTAAACGCCGTTTCATGCCGCGTGCCATTGGCCCGGCTCATGAGTTCTAGCCCCAGCTCATCAACGCGCTTCTTGGTCAGCGTCAGGCAGATCAGGCCGCGGCCATGCGTTGCCATGAAATTGATGGCATCGGGCGTTGCCATTTGCGCGGGGATAACCAAATCGCCTTCATTTTCCCGATCTTCATCATCGACCAAAATGAACATCCGGCCATTTCGGGCCTCTTCGATAATCTCTTCAATGGGGACGAGCGCGGGGCTTTCATCCGTCGCAAACAAATAGGCTTCCAACTTGCGCAGCGTGTCGGCCGTCGGGTTCCAATCGGGTTGATCCAAATCGCGCAGCGTATTGGCGTGAAGGCCAGCGGCACGGGCAAGACCAGAGCGGGAAAGACCGCCCTCAGTCACAAGCTTGCGAAGCTTTTCGATGAGTTGTGTGGACATGAGTCGCGTAGATCACATTATGATGTGATCGTCAACATCCATATTCACATTGCCCTGCAAAAGCGGGGACCTGTTCGTCACAGGCCCCGGCCATGCCCGCAGCTTGGTTTATTTGCTTGCCTTAATCCAAGCGTCGATTTTCTTTTCCAGAACCGCCAGCGGCAAGGCGCCCGTGTTCAACACCTGATCATGGAAAGCGCGAATATCGAATTTGGGGCCAAGCTCAGCCTCTGCCTTTTTGCGCAGGCGCTGAATGGTCATCGCGCCTGTCTTATAGGCCAAGGCTTGGCTGGGGATGGCAATATACCGTTCCACCTCAGCCGTTGCATCGGTGCGGCCCATGTCAGAGTTTGACAGCATATATTCAATGGCCTGATCGCGCGTCCAACCCTTGGCATGAATGCCCGTATCGACAACCAGCCGCATGGCGCGCAGCATTTCATCCGACAAGGTTCCAAAGCGCTGATACGGGTCTTTGTAAAAGCCCATTTCATAGCCCAAAGTTTCAGAATAGAGCGCCCAACCCTCAACATAAGCCGTGTTGCCGCCAAAGCGCATGAAATTGGGCAGCGCTGCATTTTCTTGCGCCAAGCTGATCTGGAAGTGATGGCCCGGTGCGCCTTCATGCAGATAAAGCGTGGTCATACCCGGCGTGGTGCGGCTGGGCAGATCATAGGCGTTGAAATAGAAAATACCGGGCCGGCTGCCATCGGGCGTGCCCTGCTGGTACGATCCTCCCGCCTCATATTTCTCGCGAAATTCTTCATAGGGGCGGATTTCGAGCGGCGCTTTGGGCAGGGTTGAAAAATAGGTGCCAATCTTGGCATCCACCTGCTTGCCGATGTCATAATAGCCCTGGGTCAGGGCCTCGCGGCTCTCTTTCTTAAATTTGGGGTCATTGCGCAGATAATCAAAAAACTTGGCCAGCGTGCCTTTAAAGCCCACTTCCTGACGGACCTTTTCCATCTCGCGCTTGATCCGCGCCACTTCTGACAGGCCCGTCTGATGGATTGTTTCAGCATCCAGGGGCAGCGTGGTCGTGTTTTCAATGCTGATGCGATAGAGTTCAGCCCCGCCCTTCATGGTCGATAGGCCCACTGTATCGCGCGCTGCTGGCAGATAATCGTTTTTCAGAAAATCGCGCAGGCGGCGATAGGCGGGATAAATGCCCTGCTCAATAATCGCCTGATAGTCAGCCGTGAGCCGGGCTTTATCCGCGTCTGACAAGCTCGCCGGCAATTGGGTGATCGGCCCATAATAAGGCGACTCCGTAACAGACTGTGCCAATTGAGAATCCAATTGGCCAATGACGTTGTTGATCGTCATCTTGGTCTCAACAATGCCCGCAGCCTTACCCTCGCGGAACCGCTCAATCGCGCGATCAAGATAGATAATAAATTCGCGGTGGCGCTTCAGCGCATTGTCATAATCTGCAACGGTCTGGAACGGAGCGCCGCTCTTGCCGCTGGAGAATGTCGGGTAGAATGTGTGAAAGCCGTAAAAATGGTTCAGCGGGCGAACGGCATTCAGCTTTAGAATGTCAGGGCGATAGCCAATGGCCGTCTGCTCGGTCTGCCACTTGAACACATCATAGGCAATTTGGTCTGTGGGGTTCAGCTTGGTCCGGTCAATCTTGGCCAGACGGGCCATATCCTCTTCATTCGCCTGTTTTTCAGCGGCGAAATAGGCGTCAGTAATATAATCCCCAAAGCGATCCGCATAGCGCATATCGCCGCGGAAAATGCCGTACAGCGGGTTGCGTCGCAGCGACGCTTCATCGCTGTCTTTAAACAATTGGTGCAAATCCCGCGCGGCGCTGTTTTCGGCAACAGCAGATTGGGCAGCAGCCGGCGGCGCAACAAGCGCAATCGGAGACAAGGTTGCAAGAAACACAGCTGTAAGGGCACGACGCATGGGAACATCCTTCTCAAAAAGGGGCACGGCTATGTGTAGCAGGGCCTATCACTGGCTCAGTCATGCTTCGACAAAGCTGCAACAGCAATCGACAAAATAAAAAGGGCACAAAAAGGCGCCGCGCCGGCAAGACAGGCCTAAATCCAGAACTTCTCTCGGAACCATTTGGTCACAATATATTTGGTGCCCGCCAACACAGGCTTTCCGGCATGAAGCGTGGCGGGATTGGGGGTGCCGTTTTCTTCCATGTTATTCCACAACACCAGCATTGCCGTTCGCGGGGAAACTGTCATACCTGCCGTTGGAAAATCCGTTTCCCCGCCGGCTGCGGGTTCATTCAGATAAATCATTGATGTCCAGCTGCGCTGGCCACCTTGCCGCATCATCTCATCCCAATAGACGCTGCCTTTCAGGAAATGGTCATAATGCGGCTTAAACTGTTGGCCGACTTCATACACCTGGCCCTGCAGCGTCTCGCCATGGCGTTTGTCGATACCCATTAAGGTGCAAATCCGATCTTCAATCCGTTCAACCAACGGATCAAAGGGAGAAAGATTGCAACTATCGCTCGTCCGAAAGTCTGGGTCTGCCGTCGCAGATAACAGGCCAGAGGGTTGCCGCCCTTTGTCGATCAACTTGATCAGCTCTTCACATTCGGAAAGGCTCATGAAATCCTGCACGCAATACAGCGATAAGCCATTTTGCGTCACAATTTGCGCGCTGCCAGAGGCTTTCAGCTTTCGCGCAACACTCCGGCCCAGATCGGCAAGCCGTTGCTCTGGCGTTTTAAGCTTGATCTTCGCCATGCGCCTTTCCCAATGCTCAGACTGAATTTAGTCGATAATGCGGCCACGGGCCATCACAAAGCCTACCTTTTCCAGCGTCCGTACATCGCGCAGCGGATCGCCATCCACTGCAATAATGTCGGCGGAATAGCCGGGGGCAAGGCGGCCAATTTCATCCTGTTTATCCAGCAGCTTGGCCGCAATCGTTGTGGCACTGGCCAAGGCATCACGCGGGCTCATGCCACCCCAGTCAACCATCAGGGCAAATTCACCGGCATTGCGGCCATGCTCAAACACACCGGCGTCCGTTCCAAAGGCAATCGTCACGCCTTCGGCGCGCGCGGCCTTCAGCGCTTTGCCCATTTGCGCCACGGCCTCACGGCCCTTGGCTTCAACTGTGGGGGTGTAAACGCCCTTGCCCAGGCGTTCTTTAACACCTGCCAGCGCCATCAGCGTGGGCACCATGGCGGTGCCACTGGCCTTCATCGCCTTGGCGGCTGCCGCATCCGCAAATGTGGCGTGCTCGGCACTATCCACCCCAGCATGGGCCGCAGCTTCAACCCCGCGCGCGCTGTGCGCATGGGCGGCCACGCGCAGGCCCAGGCTGTGCGCAGTATCGACAATCGCTTTCAACTCAGGATCCGTGAAATGCTGGCCAAGGCCACGGCCTTGTTGCGACAAGACTCCGCCCGTTGCGGTGATCTTAATCACATCAGCCCCAGCCTTTGAAAACTCACGCACGCGCGCAGCACATTCGACCGGGCCCGTGCACGTATTATTGGCGTTCAGCGCGTGCGCCACCTCTGGCCGAAAGCCATTCACATCGCCATGGCCGCCAATAATCGACACGGCGGGGCCAGATGAAATGATCCGCGGGCCAGGAATAAGGCCCTGGGCCGTTGCCTCGCGCAGCGCAAACCCACCCTGCGGCGTTGAGCCCAAATCCCGCACAGTCGTAAAGCCTGCCTTCACGGTGCGCAGGGCGTTGCGTGCCCCGACTAAAGTCGCAAAATCATCGCTGACCACAGCCTCATCACGATAATCGCCACCGGGGTTACTCTGCAGGTGGACGTGCAAGTCAATCAAGCCGGGCAAGACTGTCTTGTCGCGCAGATTGACCAGCTTGGCACCAGCAGGTGCCTCGACATAGCCGGGGGTGATGGCCGTGATTTTCCCATCCGTGACCGTGATTGTTGCAGGGCCTGTGGTAGGCTGGCTGGCATCGGTGATGACCCGACCGGCGTGGAGAATAATCGTCTCAGCAAAAGCCGGGGTGGCACAGGCAGCCGCGCTTGCCAAAAAAGCGGACAGGATAACGCGCATCATCTTCTCCCTTACATATTTTTCAAAGCCTTTGCGCGGCTGGTGCCGGGGACGCAAGGGGGAATTAACCAGAGCTTGACGTGCTGGCCTCAACGGTCAGCGCCTCAAGGACAAGCGCGATACCGCCTGCCTGTGGCGTCTGGCGGATAACGGCCAGATCCGCAACGATATGGCCGACAAGGGGCAGATCCGCCTCTGGCAAATCCTGCGCAATATTGGCGCCACACGCCGCCGGGACCAGCAAGGTCAGCCAATGCCGCGCGCCGGCAAATGTGACGCTGGCCCATGGGCGTTCCCGCGCCTCAATCACATGCGCTGATGGAACATGACGCAGCAGTGCCGCGCACAATCGGCGATGGGCAGCGCTGCTCATTGGGCATGGCCTTGCATGAATGTCCGAACACGCGCTGCAAGCCGAGGACGAATTTCTCGGCCCAATCGCATATCAAATACCAACCGGGGGTCGCCCGCTGCGGCCCGGCCAAAGCGCGTGGGCGGCATGCCCGTACGTCGCAAAAATCGCTCGATTTCCACTTCAATGTTCATGATATGTTCCTCGTATTACGCCACCCGAGTCGGAAAGGATATTTCCTGTCCTTCCTTTTCAAATCCTACTTGTCTAGGAAAAATCTTATCGCTAATGGAAGATTATGGACGCTGTCCGCACCATTCTTGAGCAACTCATCCAAGCACGGGGGGAGGATTACGCCTCGCTCTCGCGCTTCATCGGGCGGAATCCTGCTTATATTCAGCAGTTTATTCGGCGGGGCAGCCCAAAGCGTCTGGCCGAACATGATCGCGCTCGTCTGGCGCAGTATCTGGGTGTGGGGGAAGATGTGCTGGGCGGGCCGCCACCGCGGACGCCCCAGACATCCGGTTTTTGCGCTGTGCCGCAGCTCTCCGTTGAGGCTTCTGCTGGGCCGGGGGCACTGCCCTCTGGCGAGGCCGTTTTGGCCCATTTCGGCTTTGATCGCCGCTGGCTCCGCACGCTCAGTGGCACGCCGGACAAGCTGTCGATCATTTCTGTCCGGGGGGATTCGATGCAGCCCACGCTTGCCGAAGGCGACGATATTTTAGTTGATACGGGCGATGCGGCAGATCGTCTGCGCGATGGGATTTATGTTTTGCGCGTAGAAGACGCCTTGTTGGTCAAGCGATTGGCGCGCAACCCCGCCACAGGCCGGATCAGCATCCGAAGCGACAACCCTGCCTATCCCGCATGGGATGACTGCGCGGCAACCGATATTCACGTCATTGGGCGTGTGGTCTGGGCCGGGCGGCGGATGAGCTAGCGGCGGCGATCCATGAGCCACAGGCCAATCGCAATTGCCGAGCCAAGCGCAAGGCCAACCAAAAAGCCCAAGCTGGGCTGGTGGAGAAAAATGCCAATCAACGTGCCTGCCAACAGGCCCAGTGCGATAATGGCCCCGGCAGCACGCGGAGCGGGTGGTTTTTTACTGGTCATACAGCGCCTTTGCCATGCCTCAACGTCCAAGGCCAGTGGGCGGGCGGGCACAATGTTTGAAAAAGCGCTCATCCTGCGCCCCTCCCCCCGGCTAAGGCGCGGTGCTGCAACAATGCTTCCGCTTAAGCCATTGGCGCGATAGAGGGTGGAGATGATGTCTGGCCCTGCCCGCTGGCTTGCCCGCACTGCTCTTGCAGCCGCGCTCTGCGCTGCCCAAGCCAGCCTTGCCCAACAGACAAAGTCGGCAGAAGAGGCTCCCCCCGCAGAGGCCGGGCTGGACCCCAATTCGCCGCTGGCAGATATGCCTGATATTGGCGTTGATTGGCCAGATCTCCCCCCCGAAGAGGCGGGCGAACCCGGTGCACAACTGGCCCTGCCTGACGTGGAGGAACGGCGCTATACCGTAATTGTTTCTGGCGTGCCGCAAGATCCAGCAAACCAGATTTCGGTCCGCTTTGATGAACTGTCGAGTTTAAAGACGGCAAGCGCCAAGCCCGCCAATTTGGCGCAGGTCAACCGCCGTGTCCGCGATGATGTGGCTCTGCTTGAACAATTGTTGCAGACCGATGGCTATTATGATCCGCGCATCACCTCGCGCGTTGAGGCCGTGGAAGATCGCTTGCTTGTAACGCTGAACGTGACTCCCGGGCCGCTCTATCGCTTTGATGAAATTCGTGTATCCGGCCTTGAAGCCGCGGCTGAGATGCGCGCGGACTTCAAAGTCAATCCGTCTGATCCCATTGATGCAGATGTGGTCACACTGGCGCAGGCCGATTTGCAGGCAAAGCTGCGCGATAATGGTTATCCCTTTGCAAAAGTCGCCGCGCCCGATGTGACCATTGATCATGAGCGGGAACGTGGCACGCTCGACCTTGCGGTGACGACGGGCGGCCAGCGTCGCTTTGGGCGCATCATCGCACGGGGGGATAAAGCGCCCTTTGGCGCAAAGCATATGGGCGTCATGGCCCGCTTCAAGCCCGGAGACGCCTATAATCAGGCCGATGTTGAAGATTTAAAGCGGGCGATAGTGGCGACAGGGCTTGTCTCTTCCGTTTTGGCAGACGCGGTTGAGGGCCAAGCCCCCGGCACGGCGGATCTTATTGTCACAACATCCCCTGCCCCGTTGCGCACAATTGCTGCAGAAATTGGCTATGGCACGGGCGAGGGGATCCGCGCGTCAGCCAGTTGGACGCATCGCAACTTGATCAGCCCCGAAGGGGCCGTCACCTTTGCCGGCGTCGTGGGCACACGCGAACAATCTTTGGGCAGCAGCTTGCGCATGGCCAATTGGCAACGGCGGGATTGGGTGCTCAATGCGCGCACATCGGCCAGCAACACGCGCCGGGCCGCCTACCAAGCCCGCACGGTTCAAGTGGGGGCCAGTTTAGAGCGCCAGACCAATTTGATTTGGCAAAAGAAATGGATCTGGAATGCGGGCTTTGACCTGCTGGCCTCGCAGGAACGTGATATTGTGTCCGGCACTGTTGGGCGCGACACCTATTTCATTGGCGCGCTGCCCACCCAATTGGCCTATGATGGGACCGATGATCTTTTTGACCCTCGGCACGGCTTTCGCCTGAGCGGGCGTCTGTCGCCCGAAGGATCGTTGCGCGGCAGTGCCTCTGGCTATTTGCGCGCCCAAATTGATGCCAGTGCCTATTTGCCGGCAACGGATCGCGTCACGCTGGCGGGGCGCGTCCGGCTGGGCTCTATCACGGGCACCACAACGGACAGCATTGCCCCATCGCGTCGCTATTATGCGGGCGGCGGTGGCTCCATTCGGGGCTATAGCTATCAAGGCATTGGACCTTTAGACCAATATGGCGACCCAGCGGGTGGGCGCAGCCTGACCGAATTTTCGTTGGAAGCACGCGTGCGCTTTGGCGCCTTTGGCGTGGTGCCGTTTTTGGATGGCGGCAATATCTACACCAGCAGCCTTCCCAAATTCAGCAGCTTTCGGTTGGGAACGGGCTTGGGCCTGCGCTATTATTCCAGCTTCGGCCCAATCCGCATCGATGTTGGAACCCCGCTTAACCGCCGGTCAGGGGAATCGCTCATCGGCGTCTATGTCTCTTTAGGGCAGGCTTTTTAATGCCCCGGCTCCGCGTCATTTTGGGGGCGATTGGCGGCGGGCTGTTGCTCATTGCTGGCCTGCTGCTTGCCCTTGATACCCAGGCTGGCCACCGGTTCGTCGCGCGTCAAATTGCGGGAGCCGAGCTGCAAAATGGCCTGCGAATTGAGGTTGGCCGCATTGATGGGTCGCTGTTTGGCAAGGCGGATGTCGCGGGGCTTAAGCTGCATGACACGCGCGGTCTTTTCTTTGAAGCGCCGCACGTCACGCTCCATTGGTTTCCCCTGGCGTGGCTGGCCAATCGACTTGATGTTGAACAGCTTCATGCTGAACAGGCCACGCTTTATCGCGTGCCAAAGCTGCGCCCTGCACGGCCAAATGCGCCGATTTTGCCTGATTTTGATGTCCGCATTGGGCGATTTGGGATTGACCGGCTGGATATTCGACCGGGCGTCAATGGCCGCCCCGCAACGGGGAAATTGGCTGGGCGCGTTACGCTTCATGCGGGGCGGGCGCTGGTGGATATCGATGCCCAAGCCAGCCAGGGGGACCGGCTAAGCCTAAACCTCAATGCTGCGCCAGAGGACAATCAGCTGGATGTCGGTATGGTGTTGGACACGCCACAAAATGGCGTGCTTGGGACATTATTGGGCACGCAGGCGCCGCTGTCCCTCCGGCTTGATGGCGCTGGGGATTGGCAGCTTTGGACGGGCAAGCTGACCGCCCAAATGGCCGGCAAAGAGGCCGCTCAGATCAATCTGCGGGCGCAGGCGGGGCGCTATGCCCTAGATGGCCGGGTGATGGACTCAGCCCTGCCCAAAGGGCGGCTGCAAGCTTTGGCGGCCCCGTCTATCCGCCTCAGTGGGACGGCCCAACTGGCCAAGCGCCGGTTGAACGGCACGCTCAGCATCTCTGCACCGGCGCTGCGCCTAACAGCGCGGGGCGGCATCAATTTGGCCAATAGCGGGTTTGACGATGTGCTGATTGCGGGTGAATTGGCCCGGCCACAGGCTTTAGGCCCCACCATAGCTGGCGGCCCGGTTGCACTTAAACTCTTGCTGGATGGCAGCTTTCGCCACGCAAGCTTTGATTATCTGTTGACGGCGGCGGAGCTGCGCTTTGGCGCCACGGGGTTGGAAAATCTGCGTGCCAGCGGCCAAGGGCGCCTGTCCCGCGCGCCTGTGCGCCTGCCCATCCGCCTATCGGCCCAGCGCATTACGGGTGTGGGCAATGTGGCAGGCGGCATTTTGGCCAATATCTCCATCAATGGCACGCTTCTTGCCACATCGACCACGCTGATTGGCGATGGTTTGGCCCTGACATCTGATAAGCTTAGCGGAAAGCTCGCGCTGTTCGTTGATTGGCGCACGGGGCGCTATGATGTTGGTTTGGCAGGCCAGTTATCGCGCTTTTTGATTCCCGGCATTGGCGTGGTGGATGTACGCAGCACATTGGATGTCGTGCCCGGCCCCAATGGCCAAGGCACCCGCATTCTCGGTCGGGGGGAAGCTTGGGTCCGCCGATTTGACAATGTTTTTTTTGCAGGGCTGGCAGGCGTTCTGCCGAAATTAGAAACTGGGCTTGAACGGACGCCGGATGGCGTTTTGCGCTTTACCAATATGCGCCTGACGGCCCCGCAATTGTCACTCACGCTCACTGGCATCCGTCTGCGAGATGGGCGGTTTCAATTGGCAGGATCAGGCCTGCATCAAGCCTATGGCCCAGTTCAATTGGGGCTAGATGGGCCGATCAGCCGACCACGGATAACCCTTGCCTTGGCACGGCCCAATGAAGCGCTGGGCCTTGCCGCTGTGCGGCTGAATTTAAACCCCAATGCCCAAGGCTATAGCTGGCAAGCGGATGGGGGATCTCGGCTTGGGCGCTTTACGGGCGCGGGGGATTTGCTGTTACCACCCGGAGGGCGCTCTGCCATTCGCGTTGCCCAGCTGGATGTGGGGGGTGTGCGCGGCACTGGAACTTTGCTGCCAAGCCCCGGCGGGCTAAATGGCACGCTGGATCTGGCCGGCACAGCCCAGGGCAGCTTGGTTCTGGATATCGCCAATGGTCGGCAGCGCATCCGCGCCAATTTTGAAGCGACAAATGCCAGATTTTCAGGTCCACCTGCGCTTGCCATTGGTCGTGGTCGCTTTGCGGGCACAATCCTGCTCAACGCACGCGGCCCAGATATTGAGGGCAATGTCTCGGCCCGTGCGGTCCAATATGGCGGGCTAGACTTTGCGCGCCTGTCAGGCACGATCCAGCTAAGGGGTGAAAATGGCGAACTGCGGGGGGAAATTGCTGGTGCCCGCGGGCAGGATTACAATCTGACAACAGCCATTCGGCTTTCGCCCAATCGCGTTGCCATTAGCGGCGGAGGATCATTGGGGGGTCGCCCCATCCAGCTCGATGCCCCGGCCATTTTGTTGCGCGAGGCGCGCGGATGGCGACTCGCCCCCACCGCCTTGCGCTTTGCCGGCGGGCGGGCAGAACTCTCGGGTTTATTGGGGGGTGCCCAGCCTGAAGTGACGGCAGTGGTTGATCAAATGCCCCTCGACATTTTGGACATTGTTGCCCCGCGTTTGGGCCTTGGTGGGCGGGCCAGTGGCACGCTGATCTATGCCGAAGATGCAAATGGCGATCCTGCGGGCCGCATTGACCTAAAAGTTCGTGGGCTGACCCGGGCCGGGCTTGCCTTGGCCTCGCGCCCCGTTGACTTGGCGATTGCGGCCACCATGAGCAATGGCACAGCAGGCGCACGCATGGTTGCCGCTTTGGGCGGGCAGACCATTGGGCGCGCACAGATGCGCCTGACTGGCCTGCGCGGCACGGATCCGCTGGGAACACGCATTGCCAATGCCGCTGTGTCTGGCCAGCTCCGCTATAATGGTGATGCCAGCACGTTATGGCGGCTCACGGGCATTGCCGGCTTTGACCTGTCCGGCCCCGTGGCCTTGGGGGCAGATATTGGCGGGCGGCTGGCCGACCCGATTATTCAAGGATCCGTCAGAACAAACACCGCGCGGATTGAAAGTGCCGCAGCGGGCATGGTCTTAACCAATGTGTCGACCATTGGCCGCTTTGATGGATCGCAACTGGTGTTTGACCGCTTTTCAGCTGCCGCCGGGCGCACGGGCCGCGTGACAGGCGCGGGCCGGATCAGCTTTTCGTCACTGAACCGCGGGATGGATATTGCCTTGGACGCTGACAATGCGACGCTCATCGCCCGCGATGATTTATCAGCGACAGTCACGGGACCTTTGCGCATTCGCGCCGATGGCTCAGCTGGTGTCATTAGCGGCACGGTCCGCCTAAATCGCAGCACCTATGTCTTGGGCCAATCCAGCGCCGTCACCAGCCTGCCCAGACTGAATGTGCGCGAAGTGAACGGCGTTGAGGCAGCCGCCACACCCGTGGCGTCCGCACAAGTCTGGACTTTGGACATCAAGGCGGAAGCCCCGGGCCGCCTGATGGTGTCTGGCCTTGGTCTCGACAGCGAATGGCGCGCCGATCTGCTGGTCCAAGGCTCAATCTTTTCGCCCGCAATTTCAGGCACGGCAGATATGGTGCGGGGCAGCTATGAATTTGCGGGGCGGCGATTTGATTTGCAGCGCGGCATTATTCGCTTCCGCGGAGAAAGCCCCCCGGACCCCATTTTAGATATTGTTGCTCAAGGGGATACGCAGGGGCTGACCGCCACAATTCGGGTGGCTGGCACGGGCCAACGCCCCGACATTAGCTTTGCCAGCGTGCCTGCCCTGCCGCAGGAAGAGCTGTTATCGCGGCTCTTGTTCGGCACGTCGATCACCAGCCTGTCAGCGCCCGAGGCTGTGCAGTTGGCAGCGGCCGTGGCCTCTATGCGCGGCGGGGCAGGCCTCAACCCGATTAACGCCTTGCGCAAAGCCGTTGGGCTAGACCGACTGAGAATTTTGCCGGGCAACGTCGCCACCGGCCAGCGGACATCTGTGGCGGCCGGCAAATATTTAACGCGCAGGACGTTTGTCGAAGTGATTACCGATGGCCAAGGCTATTCCGCGACGCGCGCTGAATTTCAGGTGACACGTTGGCTCTCCATCCTGTCGACCATTTCAACTTTGGGCAATCAAAGCGCCTCGGTGCGCGTGTCGAGAGACTATTAGACACGGCGCATCCTATGCGCTGACAATCCCATTCTCCTTGACACGCCCTCTACCGGCCCTATGAGCGGCAGCGGGCCACGCGGTCCCAACGCCGCGCGTGCTCTCTGTGAGGAGAGTCTACATGACTAATATTACCAAGCCGGTCCGCAAGCCTGCGCGTCCGTTTTTTTCTTCCGGTCCCTGCGCAAAGCCGCCAGGCTGGGATGCTTCTAAGCTCAAAACCGAATGTCTCGGCCGCTCGCACCGCGCGAAGATCGGCAAATCACGCCTGCAATTGGCAATCGATTTGACGCGCGCCGTTCTGCAAGTGCCTGATACGCATCACATTGGCATTGTGCCCGGTTCAGATACGGGCGCCGTTGAAATGGCGATGTGGTCGATGCTCGGCGCGCGGCCCGTGACCATGCTGGCTTGGGAAAGCTTTGGCGAAGGCTGGGTCACCGATGTGGTGAAGCAGTTGAAGCTCGACGCGACGGTTGTAAAGGCGCCTTATGGCGACTTGCCTGATTTAAACGCGGTTGATCCCGCCCATGACGTTGTCTTCACGTGGAACGGCACAACCTCGGGCGTGCGCGTGCCCAATGGCGACTGGATTTCGGACCGCCGCGAAGGCCTGACCTTTGCCGACGCGACCTCGGCGGTGTTCGCCTATGATATGCCGTGGGACAAGCTCGATGTGACCACCTTCTCATGGCAAAAAGTGCTGGGTGGCGAAGGCGCGCATGGCATTTTGATCCTTGGTCCACGCGCGGTGGAGCGGCTGGAAAGCTATACGCCTGCTTGGCCGCTGCCCAAGATTTTCCGCATGACCAAAGGCGGCAAGCTGATTGATGGCATCTTCAAGGGCGAAACAATCAACACGCCCTCGATGCTGGCCGTGGAAGATGTCATCTTTGCGCTGGAATGGGCACAGTCACTGGGCGGCCTGTCGGGCCTGATGGCACGCTCTAATGCCAATGCGGCGGCACTCGATAAGATTGTGGCAGACCGCGATTGGCTCGGCCATTTGGCAGCTGATCCGGCCACGCGGTCGAAGACGTCCGTCTGCCTGACGGTCGACGGCGCGGATGCAGATTTCATCAAGAAGTTTGCGGGCCTGCTGGAAGCCGAAGGTGCAGCCTATGACATTGCGGGCTATCGCGATGCCCCGGCGGGTCTGCGCATCTGGTGCGGCGCCACGGTCGACACAGCGGATATCGAGGCCCTCGGCCCCTGGCTTGATTGGGCCTATGCCCAGATGAAAGCTGCCTAATGGACTTGGCCTCTCCCGCGCCAGAGAGGCCCCTCTCCAACTTCGCCTAGGCGGCACGCCGCCAAGGCTTCCTATCCTCTCCCGCACGCGGGAGAGGAGCACGAAGGAACCAAAAACATGACGAAGCCCAAAGTTCTGATTTCGGACAAAATGGACCCCAATGCCGCCGCCATCTTTCGTGAGCGCGGCTGCGAGGTGGACGAAATCACGGGCCTGACGCCCGAAGAGTTGATCAAGATTATTGGCGACTATGATGGTCTGGCCATCCGCTCCTCGACCAAAGTCACCAAAGAGATTTTGGAGCATTGCACCAACCTAAAAGTCATTGGCCGCGCGGGCATTGGCGTCGACAATGTCGATATTCCTGCGGCTTCGGCCAAAGGTGTGGTTGTCATGAACACGCCCTTTGGCAATTCCATCACCACGGCCGAACACGCCATTGCCTTGATGTTCGCACTTGCCCGTCAAATCCCGGACGCCAATGCAAAGACGCAAGCTGGGCTGTGGCCGAAAAACGGGTTCATGGGCGTGGAAGTCACAGGCAAAACCTTGGGCCTGATTGGCGCCGGCAATATCGGGTCGATCGTTGCCAGCCGTGCGCTTGGCCTCAGGATGAAAGTCATTGCTTTTGATCCGTTCCTCACGCCCGAACGTGCCGTGGAAATGGGTGTTGAAAAGGCTGACCTTGATGCCGTTTTGGCGCGGGCGGATTTCATTACGCTGCACACGCCCTTGACCGATCAGACCCGCAATATCTTGAGCCGCGAAAATCTGGCGAAGACGAAAAAGGGCGTCCGCATCATCAACTGCGCCCGTGGTGGCTTGGTCGATGAAGTGGCATTGAAAGAGGCGTTGGAGAGCGGCCAAGTCGCAGGCGCCGCGCTTGACGTTTTTGCCGTGGAACCGGCCAAAGAATCGCCGCTCTTTGGCACGCCCAATTTTATCTGCACACCGCATCTGGGGGCGTCGACCACTGAAGCGCAAGTCAATGTCGCGCTGCAAGTGGCCGAACAAATGGCAGATTATCTGGTGAACGGGGGCGTTACCAATGCGCTCAATATGCCTTCGCTGTCCGCCGAAGAAGCACCCAAGCTAAAGCCCTATATGGCGCTGGCGGAAAAGCTGGGCTCACTGGTCGGGCAATTGGCGCATGACAACCTCACCAAGATTTCGATTGAAGTCGAAGGGGCGGCGGCGCAGCTGAACGTTAAGCCGATTACGGGCGCGGTGCTCGCGGGCCTGATGCGCCGCTATTCCGATACCGTGAATATGGTCAATGCGCCTTTCTTGGCAAAGGAACGCGGCCTTGATGTGCGCGAAGTGCGGCATGATCGCGAAGGCGTGTATCACACGCTGGTGCGTGTAACAGTCGGCACCAGCCAGGGCGATCGGTCCGTTGCGGGCACGTTGTTCAACAACACGGCCCCGCGCTTGGTGGATATGTTCGGCATCAACATTGAGGCCGATCTTGATGGGCATATGCTCTACATCGTCAATGAAGATGCACCGGGCTTTATCGGTTCGCTCGGCACGCTGTTGGGCAAAAATGGCCTCAACATTGGTACCTTCCATCTTGGCCGCCGGAGTGCCGGGGGCGAGGCAGTTCTGCTGCTCTCAATGGATGATGCCATTCCCGAAGCCGTTTTGGCCGAAGCCAGCAAACTGCCCGGCGTGAAAACGGTGAAGGCATTAAGCTTTTGATCTGCTAAGGCCCGTTTATGACCAACGCATTATTGCCAACCGGATTTCGTGATCGCCTGCCGCCCGAGGCCGATGCCTCGGCGCGGCTGGTGCGGGCCGTGCTGGATAGTGTTGCAGCCTATGGCTATGAACGGGTGCAGACCCCGCTTGCAGAATTTGAAACCACGCTGACGGGCGCCTTGGGCACCTCCTCGCGCGATTTGCTGCGCTTTGTGGATCCCGTGTCGGGTGAGACAATGGCGGTCCGGTCTGACATTACCGGGCAGATTGGGCGCATCGCGAAGGGACGGATGGGCCACCACCCGCGCCCCTTGCGCCTCAGCTATGGCGGCCCCGTGGTGAAGCTACGGGCGAGCCAATTGCGGCCCGAGCGCGAGATGATGCAAGTGGGGGCTGAGCTGATTGGCCTCGAAACGCTGCCTGCGGTGACCGAAGTGGTGACGGTTGCCATTGAATCGTTAAAAGCAGCCGGCGTGCGAGATCTGACACTCGATCTGACGCTTCCCAATCTTATTGATACGCTGTTTCCGGGCACGGATACAGAAGAGTTGAAAGCACGGCTGGATGCCAAAGATGCGGCAGCTGTGCCCGCTGATCTGCGCGTGTTGATTTCTGCCGCTGGGCCATTTGGCGAAGCCGTGGCTCGGCTGCGCGCCTTTGACGATCAGGGCGTGCTGGCCGCGCGGCTAGAGGCGTTAGAGGCACTGGTTGAGGCGCTGCCCGCTGATCTGCGCGTCACACTCGACCCGACGGAGCGGCATGGCTTTGAATATCAAAGCTGGTTTGGCTTCTCGCTCTTTTCCGCGCACACCTCGGGCGAAATTGCTCGCGGTGGCAGCTATTTATTGGGCGATGAGCCTGCCGTTGGCTTTTCTGCTTATATTGATCCGCTGATTGATGCAGGCCTTGCACAAACTGAACGGCGCCGGTTGTTCCTGCCTTTGGGCACTTTGCCGCAAAAAGCAGCCAAGCTGCGGGCCGAAGGCTGGGTAACGGTGGCCGCACTGACCCCAGATGACAGTGCCGAGGCACAAATCTGTTCGCACATCCTCTCTAATGGCCGCCCGGTTCCCATTGGCTGACAACAGAGATTGAACGTCCGTAGCCCATAAGGGGTGGACGCCCGGCCCTTGGGGCAATAACGCAACGGAAAGGCAATGCTTTTCCGCAAATGGAGAAAATCCGGTGGCCAATGTCACAGTGATCGGCGCGCAATGGGGTGATGAGGGCAAGGGCAAGATTGTCGATTGGCTCGCCAGCCGCGCCGATGTGGTCGTGCGCTTTCAAGGCGGGCATAATGCGGGCCACACGCTGGTTGTGGGCGATCAAACCTATAAGCTCTCGCTTCTCCCCTCGGGCATTGTCCGCGGCACATTATCCGTCATAGGCAATGGCGTCGTTCTGGATCCGTGGCATTTCCGCGATGAGGTTGCCAAGCTTGCGGGCCAAGGCATCACCATTACGCCCGACAATTTGCACATTGCCGAAAACGCGCCGCTGATTCTGCCTTTCCACCGCGATTTGGATGGCCTGCGCGAAGCAGCCGCCGGCGCAGGCAAAATCGGCACCACGGGCCGCGGCATTGGCCCGGCTTATGAAGATAAGGTGGGCCGCCGCGCAATCCGCGTGTGCGATCTGGCGCATCTGGATGATCTGGATGCCCAGCTCGATCGCATCTGCGCGCATCATGATGCGCTGCGCGCCGGCTTTAACCAGCCGCCAATTGATCGCCAGCGGTTGCTGAATGATTTGGCCGAAATTGCTGAAGTCATTCTCCCTTATGCCAAGCCGGTTTGGGTGACGTTGAACCAAGCCAAAAAGCGCGGCGACCGTGTGTTGTTTGAAGGCGCGCAAGGCGTGCTGCTGGATGTCGATCACGGCACCTATCCCTTTGTCACCTCGTCCAACACCATTGCGGGCACGGCCTCGGGTGGGTCGGGGCTTGGCCCCTCTTCCGTTGGCTTCGTGCTGGGGATTGTGAAGGCCTATACCACGCGGGTTGGCTCTGGCCCCTTCCCGACGGAGCAGGAAAATGATGTTGGCCAGCGGCTTGGTGAACGGGGCCATGAATTTGGCACGGTCACGGGCCGCAAGCGGCGCTGTGGCTGGTTTGACGCGGTATTGGTGCGCCAGTCCGCTGCAGTTTCAGGGATCACGGGCATAGCGCTGACCAAGCTTGACGTGCTTGATGGCTTTGAGACGCTGAAGATCTGCACTGGCTATCGCATTGGCGACAAGGTCTATGATTATCTGCCGCCCCACGCGGCCGACCAAGCCCGTGCCGAGCCCATTTATGAAGAGATGCCGGGTTGGCAGGAAACAACGGCGGGTGCGCGCAGCTGGGCGGATTTGCCCGCTCAGGCGATCAAATATGTCCGCCGGATTGAGGAACTGATTCAGTGCCCAGTGGCTCTGGTTTCGACCAGCCCCGAACGCGAAGACACAATTTTGGTGCGTGATCCGTTCAGCGATTGAGCGCTCAAGCGGCGGGCAAATCCTGTTTCAGCCGCTTGGACGCGCGCCAAAAGAACCACGCGGGCACGAGCCCCAGCCACGCCGCGCCATACAGCACCCAGCGCACGCTTTCCGCGCCAGCCATGGGCTTGAACGCGTCCGACAAGATTCCAAAGAACAGCGGCCCAAGCCCCAAGCCAATTAGGTTTTGGCCAAAGATCACCAATGAGGTGGCAACCGCGCGCTGATCAGGCCGGACCAATTGCTGCGCAAGCGCATAGCTGGGGCCATAATAGAAATAATTGAGCGTGGTCGGGATGATCAGCAGCACGAGACACAAGCGCCAATCCTGCATCACATAAGCCGCAAACAGCAGCGGGGCGGCAAGGGTCATGCCCAGCGCCGGGGCGGTCAAAATATGGCGCTTATCGGCTTTGCCAAAACGATCGGCCAGATAGCCGCCACCCCATGTCCCAAGCATCCCGGCAAGCCCGGTAATCACGCCCAGCCACAGGCCCGTCTGCCCCGCGCTCAGCCCAAAATCGCGCTGGAAGAGAATAACGACCCACACGCCTTTTCCATAGGAAAGAAAGGCCGTGAAGCTGGCGCCCAACAGGACAAGGACAAAGCTTTTATTCGTCATAATTTGGCGCAGCACGGTGCCAAAGCGTTGCTGGGGTGCCGCCTTGGCCACCAAATGATGCCGGCCTGGATCCCGCAGCGAAAAGGGAAGGACAAAGGCAAAAAGAATGCCCGGAATGCTCACAGCCAAAAAGGCATTCCGCCACCCAAAAAAATCATTCAGCGTGCCGCCAATCACCATGCCAATCAGCCCGCCAATGGGAATGCCCAGCCCATAAAAGGCCATGGCCGAGGCACGCTTTTCCGCAGGCACAGCATCTGTGATGAGCGAATGGGCGGCAGGCGTGCAGCCTGCCTCACCCACACCCACCCCAATGCGGGCCAGCAGCAATTGGACAAAATTCTGCGCCAAGCCACAGGCTGCGGTCATCGCAGACCAAACTCCCAGCGAGATCGTAATGACATGCGCTCTATTCGTCTTGGGCCGGTCGACATAGCGGGCAATGGGGATACCCAGAAATGTATAGAACAGGGCAAAGGCAAGGCCCGTCATCAAGCCAATTTGCGCGTCCGACAAATTAAGGTCGCGGCTGATTTCCTCAGCCAAAATATTCACAATCTGCCGATCCAGAAAATTGAAGATATAGACAATCAACAATGTCCACATCAGCAAACGGACATTGGGGCTCGCTTCAGCTGATTGCGCACTCATGGCCTTTTACACTCTCCCTGTGGCCTGCTTTGGCAGGCACTTAAGGCGTTGTGCGCAAAAGGCAGGGCAAGGGCAAGCCCGGTTCTTAAGGCCTGTAAATGTTTAGCCGCACTGCGCGCGGTGGAGCAGCTTTTGGTCGGCCAGCACCAGCGCCATCATCGCTTCGACAACAGGCGCACCGCGAATGCCAACGCACGGGTCGTGCCGGCCCTTGGTCACAATCTCGGCGGCCTCACCTTCGCGCGTCACTGTTTCAACGGGTGTCAGGATGGAGGAGGTCGGCTTAAACGCCACGCGCACCACCACGGGGCCCGCGCCGCC
>RFZB01000051.1 GCA_009920915.1 Sphingomonadaceae bacterium
AAACCGGGCGACAAAATGCCCGCCGGGGCGCAAAATCTGGCAGGCAAAGTCCATGCCGGCCTCGACCAGCCCCATAGTCCGCAAATGGTCTGTCTGCGGGTGGCCCACCGTATTGGCAGCCATGTCGGACAGCACAATATCCGCAGACCCGCCTAGCGCCTCTGTCAGCCAGCCGGGGGCTTCATCGGCCATGAAATCCATCTGCGCGATGGTCACGCCCTCCAGTGGCTCAACAGGCAGCAAGTCAATGCCCACAACATGCGCCTTGGGGCATAGCTTGCGCACCACTTGTGCCCAGCCGCCCGGCGCAATGCCCAAATCCACCACCCGCTTGGCGCCTTTTAAAAAGCCAAAGCGCTCGTCCAATTCCAGCAGCTTATAGGCGGCCCGGCTGCGATAGCCTTCGGCCTTGGCGCGCTTGACATACGGGTCGTTCAATTGGCGCTCGAGCCATTTGGTTGAGCCGACTTTGCGCCCTTTTGCTGTTTTTACACGGGTCCGCCCCGCTAGGCCACCGCGGCTCATGTTTTGTCTCCTGCCGCCATTAGCTGGCGTAAAATTCCTTCGCGAATACCACGATCAGCCACACCAACGCGCTCAGCGGGCCAAATATCAAAAATGCTTTCCAATATGGCACAGCCCGCCACAACCAAATCAGCACGCTCAGGCCCAATACACGGCTGCTGCGCGCGAACAGCAACGGATTGATCCGCCAGCATCGTGCAAATCTCGCGCATGGCCGCCACATCGACGCGCAACCCATCGACCAGCCGGCGCTCATAATGCGTCAGGCCCAGATAGACGCTGGCCAGCGTTGTCACGGTGCCGCTGGTCCCCAATAGACGGCAATCTGCCCCCCGGGCGCCCCCCAATATAGAGGCAAAACTGCCAATGCTTTCCCCCACTTGCGCGCGCATTTGGGCATAGGCTGCAGTGCGCGCTGCAGCATCTGCGCTGTCATGCGGCACGCTTTCGCTCAACGATACAACCCCCCAAGGCAGGCTGCGCCAATCGAGCGTGCGGGGCGTGCCGCTGCTGGTATCAACCAACACCAGCTCGGTTGATCCGCCGCCAATGTCGAAGATAAGCGCCGGGCCATCCCCTTCTTCCAGCAGCGCATGGCAGCCCAGCACAGCCAAGCGGGCTTCTTCTTGCGGTGAGATAATGTCGAGCTTAATGCCCGTTTCCCGATAGACACGGTCAACAAATTCTTGGCCATTGCTGGCGCGGCGGCAGGCCTCGGTGGCAACAGATCGTGCCATATGCACATTGCGCCGCACCAGCTTATCCGCACAGACAGACAGGGCAGAGAGCGCCCGGTCCATCGCCGCATCGCTAATCGCGCCTGTCGCGGCCAATCCTTCGCCCAAGCGTACAATGCGGGAAAAGGCATCAACCACCGTAAATCGGGGGCCGTCGGGCCGCGCAATCAGCAAGCGGCAATTATTGGTCCCAAGGTCTAAGGCGGCATAGTTGCGGCGCGCAGGCCCACGGCGTGGGGCGCCCTGCGCGTCCGCGGGTCGATGGCCCATGGCCTGACCTTTTGCCGCTTTTGCGACGGCCGTGCCGCGCCCGCGTGGTTCGGGCGCAAGGCTGGATTGGGTGGCTTTGTCCACCATGTCCCGCAAACTCTTAATCTCTTTCCGGCCCGGGAACCTACCCGGCGGTACTTGAGGGCCAGCCTAGGCCCAGTTGTGCGCAACCGCAATCCCCGCCCGGCCTGCGCGTCAGACGTTGACAGAATCAGGCCGGCTACCTATCTGCGCCGCCTCACTGATGCCCCGTCGTCTAATGGTAAGACTACGGACTCTGACTCCGTCTATTGAGGTTCGAATCCTCACGGGGCATCCAGATTTTCCTATTTTGAACGCCCCTCATAATCGCGCCCCTTTTCGCGCCATTGGGCCAGTGCGTCGTCCCAATTGGGGGGAGCATCGGCCTCCCAGCCATAGGTGCGGCCAGTTGCAATATCGCCAAAGGCGCGGATCGCATCGATATGGGGCCGAGATCGCATGAAATTCAGCATGTCGCGCCGGCTGTGCCAGCAGGTGAGTGTGTGTTGATAGCCTTTTACATTGCGCACTTCGACTAAGCGGACACCGGGTGCCCTTTGTGCTTGGCGGAAGGACCGCATTGCGTGCCACCAAAAGCGCGGCAAATGCCAGAAGCGTTTTACTTTCAGGCCGGTCACAGAAACATACATGTCTGCTTTCTCCCCCAATATTGCCCGACGCGGCCCCTTGGCCCGGGCGGATGACTTAAGGCATGATCACCGGCTTAAGCTGCGACGATAGCCGAAAAGAACAGCAATAATTGTGGCTTCGATGAAGATCGGCGGCCAAATGGCGGGTGCGGCCCCATCAAGCAGCAAGCTGATCAAGCGCCCGGCAATTGCGACGCTAACAAACAGAAGCGCGACATTGGCCCAGTGCCGGCTCTGGCGCAGGCCCGCCAGCAGTAAGGCAATCCCCATGCCACCAAATAAGCCTGCAATATCGGCGCGCACTGTCGCCCGGCCTACCAATCCATTGGCGAGATCGCTGGCGGCTAAACCAATTTTGGGCATGATATCGTCAATGCGGAACCAAAGCCCCAAAGCCGTGGCAAGCGATACGATCCCCATCAGGACGACAAGCGCCCGTGCGGTCTTAGCCATTTTCGTCTCCCCCAAATGCTTGTTGCGCCGTTTTTCGGCTGTTTCTGGGGGCAGACTGCCACAGCTATGCGCCAGTTGCAAAGGGATTACAGGCCCGGATTTTTGCGACGCAGCGTCTGGTCAGCCGGGCCGCAATCGCCTAAACTGGTGGCTTATGGCGCGCAGGCAAACACGCAACCCCGATTGGGGCTTTCCCCGGTGGCGGGGCTATGGCGCAGAGCGAGAGGCTGTCAAAGTCCGGCTCTGTGATCGGCATGGCTGTACCTTGCCGGGCGATTGCCCTGCCCCCAAAGCGCCCAACAGCCCTGAACGCTGGTGGTTTTGTGCCGATCATGCCGGTGAATATAACCGCAATTGGGATTATTTTGCCGGGTTGAGCGCCGAAGAAGCGGCAGCCCGCGCCGCTGAAGAGACCCGAGATGCCTCAGGCTTTCAACAGTCGAAACATTATGGCTGGGGCGGGCCAGGCGATGGATCCCGCAGCCGGGATGAGATGCGCGCGCTTGATGTGCTGGGTCTCGACAGCGAGGATGATTTCGAAGCGATAAAGGCGGCCTGGCGCAAGCTGGCCAAGGAAAATCACCCGGATGTGAAGCCCGGCGATGCCCAAGCTGCAGAGCGGTTTCAGAAAATTCAAGCTGCGTACGATGTGCTGAAGGCCGCAGAAGACCGCCGATTGGCGCTGTAACGCCGCTGCTGCTTAATCTTCCATACTATCGGGCACAGGCGGCTTGCCAGAGATAAGTTCTGCCTGTTTTTCACTGTCTTCAAAACTGGCAAAGCCCGTGAAGTCCACCATGCCATCAACAATGGGTTCGCGCACCACCGGCCCTGTCAATATCTTGCCATCCAGCGTGGCAACCAGCGGTTTGCCCAACAGCGCCTTGCTAATGGCGGCCAGCCGCCCGCTCGCTTTTTGGGTCAGCGTGACCAAGATGGCAGGCTCGCCCGCGGCTGTGGCCAGCCCACGCGCATCCAAAATTTCGGTCTGCGCAAAAGGCTGGCCTGCAATGCGAAAATCCCGCGCCGCTAAGGCCGGGCTGCTGATCCATGCGCTGGCCAGCGCCAGCATAGCCCAAAGACGCATCTTCCTAGTCCTTATAGCGTGCGGCAGTATCGCGGATCAGCGCAATCATATTGGGAATGCCCTGTGTCCGGTTGGACGATAGCTGCGCTTTGAGATCAAATGGCGCAAGCGCGCCTTCAATATCCGTCGCCAAAATCGCCGCTGCTGTCTGATCCTGCACCGTTTTCAGGACCAGCGCGATAATGCCTTTGGTAATGGCCGCATTGCTATCCGCCAGAAAATGCAGCGTGCTATCATCACGCGCGGTCGGATATACCCAAACGCTGGCAGAACAGCCGCGGACCAAAGTGGCGTCGGTCTTAAGCGGCTCGGGCATGGCTTCCAGATCGCGGCCAAGATCAATCAGCAAGCGATAGCGATCATCGGCGTCCAGAAAATCATATTCTTCAAAAATCTCGGCAAGGGCGCTCATGCAGGATCGTCTCGCGTTTCGACCAGCAGCTTGTCGATCTTGCGGCCATCCATGTCGACAACTTCAAAGCGATAGCCTTGTTCGGTGAAATGTTCGCCCGTGTCGGGGATGCGCTTTAGCCGATCGAGCACAAAGCCAGCGACCGTTGCGTAATCGCGGTCTTCATCCAGCGTGAGGCCCAGCCGCTCGGCAAGACCGTCGGCGGTTGCCCAACCGGCCACCAATAGGCTGCCATCTTCACGTTCCACAATTGCCGGTTCATCCTCGGCATTTTGGTCGGAGGCAAAATCCCCAGCAATCGCCGCTAAAAGGTCTGCTGGCGTTACAATGCCTTCAAAATGCCCATATTCATCATGCACCAGCGCAATTGGCACATCGGCATGGCGCAGCGCCTCAAGCGCATCCATGGCATCGACTTGATCGGGCACAATTGGCGCACGCTTCATCAGCGTCTTTAAGTCTAATTTGCGGCCCATCAGCTCCGCTGCCAGCAAATCCCGCGCCCCAACCACGCCCACAATTTCGTCGACTGAACCACGCGCCACCAACAAGCGGCTGTGCGGCGAGGCGAGAACCGCTTGGTGGATGGCCTTGGCGTCGGCTTTTTCATCAATCCAGTCAATTTCGGTGCGAGGTGTCATCACCTCGCGCACGGGGCGATCGGCCAAGCGGACCACACCCGAAATAATCGCGCGTTCGCTTTCTTCGATCACGCCGGATTTTGATGCTTCTGCAACAATTAGGTGCAGTTCTTCGGCTGTGACGTGCGATTCGGATTCGCGATTCAGGCCAATGATCCGAAAGATCAGGGCGCTGGTTTTATCGAGCAGCCAGACCAAGGGGGCTGTCAACCGGGCCAGCGCAATCATCGGCAGCGCCATGGCCACGGCAATGGGTTCAGGAGAGCGCAGGGCAAATTGCTTTGGCACCAATTCCCCAATGATCAGTGAGGCAAATGTTGTCAGGCCAACAACCAAGGTGAAGGACACATCATCGGCCCAATCAGCTGGGATGCCCAAGAGCAAGAGCCGCTCTGCCACGGGGCCGCCAAGGCTCGCCCCGGAATATGCACCCGCGATAATGCCAATCAAGGTGATGCCAATTTGCACGGTCGACAAAAAACGGCCGGGGTTGGAGGCAAGGTCAATCGCTGCCCGCGCGCCGCGCAGTTGCGATGTCCGCGTAATGGATTCCAAGCGCGCGCGCCGGGCCGAGACAATCGCCAGTTCAGACATGGCGAACACGCCATTCAGGGCAATCAATCCGAGAATGATTGCAACATCTCCCCATGGAAAGGGAGTGAGTTGAAAGGGAAGAGCAACAGCCATGGACGGGATGCTTATGGCAGAAAAAACCAGTTCACCTCAAGCATCGTGCATTTAGCCTCGCTTTGCCGCGAAAAACTGGCGCAACTGTGCGGCGGCTTGCGCCTCACCCAGCCCCGAATAGACATCGGGCCGGTGGTGGCAGGTGGGCTGGGTAAAGACGCGCGGGCCATGATCGACCCCACCGCCTTTGGGGTCAGCTGCGGCATAATAAAGCCGCGCGAGTCGGGCATGGGCAATGGCCCCTGCACACATGGCGCAGGGCTCAAGCGTCACCCAAAGCTCACAATCATCGAGTCGGAGCTGCCCCAACGCCTCAGCGGCAGCGCGGATGGCCAAAATTTCGGCATGGGCTGTGGGGTCATTTCGCGCGCGCATTGCGTTGCTGGCGGCCGCAATTTCCACGCCATCGCGCATGATAACCGCGCCAACCGGCACTTCCCCGGCATCGGCGGCGGCTTGCGCTAATTGCAGCGCGCGGTGCATAGGCTGGGGTAAGGGAATCGCCATAGCCCGCTTTAGCCCCAGCCTTCGGGTTGACGAAAGGGCCTTCGACGGCTAGTGGCGCAGCCTTTCCGAATTAGTTGATTCATAATCAGGACGAACAGACATGTCGCGCATTTGCGAACTGACCGGCAAGGGCCGCCAAGTGGGCCACAATGTGTCCCACGCCAATAACAAGACGAAGCGGACCTTCCTGCCGAATCTGCAGAATGTCACGTTGATCTCCGAATCGCTTGAAAAGAGCGTTCGCCTGCGCGTTTCGACGCATGGCCTGCGTTCGGTTGAGCATGTCGGCGGCCTCGACAATTGGCTGCTCAAGACATCGGATGAAAAGCTGAGCCTGAAGGCCCGTCGCCTGAAGCGCGAAGTGGCGAAGAAGTCGGCTGTCGCCGCCTAATCTTCCAAAGCGAACTTCAGCAGATAAGACTGCTGAAGCGGCCAGAAATTATCATCAGAGGCGAGCCAGATAATGGTTCGCCTCTTTTCTTGTGTCACGGCCACAGCCTCAAAATTATCGGTCAGCATGGGTGCTTCGAGCCGGGCAATCTCTTGTCCAGACACAGTGGCGCCTGCAACAAGCTGGTCTTGCGACACGACCACCAGGCGCGTGCGCCACGTGATTGGCGCTTCAAAGTCCCGCAACAAGATCAAGATCCGGCCATCTGGCAATTGGGTGGCATCTGCCGGGCGAAAGCCTGGTGGGGCTGCAAAGGACAATCGTTTCAGCTGCGCCTTGGGGTCAATCGGATCACGATCATAGATCAATAAGGGCATGGCGGCGCTGGTTGAATCGGGCGCGCCTTCTGCCAAAATCAAAAAACGGCCATCGGCCAGCCGCACCATGGATTCTGCCCCCAAAGGCGTCGCCCAGCTTGCCATGGCCGCGCGCGCAATGGACGTGACATGGCCGTGCGCATCCACCCGGCAAATCAAGTTCAGCCGTTCCAGCGTGACCCACCAGCGGCCAGTCTGCGGATCGCGCGTGGTTGCTTCGGCATCATGTTCGGCTTTGTTCCAATGGTTGCCGCAGCCCTTGGGCAATTCGCTTAACCGCGCAGTCACGTTCTGGCCGTTGGGAAAAGGCAGGTCCAGCACGGCTCCGGCGTCTGAAATGAGGCGAAGGCCCTGCCTGCTGGCCGACATGGCAGACCAGCCTCCAAAATCCTCTGAGGCGGCGTGGAGCGCATAGCCCTGCAAAAAGGCGAGAGACCCTGTGGTCTGCGTCCCTTGCTGCTCTGGTGCCAGTTGAACGGGCGTTAAAGCCACAATGATGTTCTGAGGGCGAATGGGCATTTGCCCCACCCGGCCCGATCCCGTGCTGAGCCAGCATAAAAAGAAGATCCCCATCAGCCGGGCCGGCCCGCGCAGCGCGCGGCGCATTCCGATCATGGGGCGCCACGCGGCATTGGGCCGGCCAGCAAGGCGGGATCAATGCGAGTCTCATTCCAGCGCATCCCCCAATGAAGGTGCGGACCCGTTGCCCGACCTGTCATGCCAATGGTGCCCAAGGGCTGGCCTTGGCGGACAACGTCCCCCAGCGTCACATCAATGCGCGACAGGTGGAGAAAGGCGCTGTTCAGCCCCATGCCATGGTCAATCATCAGCAAATGGCCTTCCAGCGTAAACGGGCTTTGCGCCGCGAGGATGACCACCCCATCGGCGGGCGCAACCACTTGGCCGCCCATGCCACCTGCCACATCCACGCCATTATGCGGCACGCCGGGTTCGCCCGCGTAAATCCGCTGGGACCCAAACACGCCAGAAATGCGGCCACGTGCCGGCCACATGAAATTCTGTCGCCAGCCTGTGCTGGGTGACGCAATTTTGCGGGCCGCCTCAATCTGCTGCAGCTCAGGCGCCCGGCGCGCCAGAAATTCAGCTGAGGGCTGGGCAAAGCGCGGCAGCGTGGGCAGGTTTTCAATGGGCCATTGGCGGGGGGCGATCTGCACCGTCTGTTGAACGCTCCGGCCATCTGCAAGGACTGCCGTCAATAGGGCTGTGGCCGGTTGGTCGCGGCCAAAGCCCAGCGCAAAGCGGCCATCCGGGGCGAGGCGCACATCTGTGCCATCCAATGTCAGCCGCACCGTGCCGGGGGGCGCCCAACCCAGCACATAGCCGCCTTGTTGGGCGGGTCCGTCCAGCCGAAGGGGCGGCGGCGCTATCGTTGTTGCATAGACATGCGGCTGTCCAAGCCCCAGCATCAGGCCCAGACAGAATAAGAGAGGGGATTTGACGCTAAAGCTCATTCCTCAATGGCGGCGTGGGCGGCAATTTCGGCAGTGGCATAGGGTTCTTGGCGCTTCACGCTCCAATAGCGCAGGCTATCCAGCGGGATGGGCGCACCAGATTTGGCACAGACCACATGATCGCCCGGTGCCAGAACGCGAAAGCCATTGGCGAGATACATTAACTTAGCCGCGCGGCCAGATGCGGTGAGCATCACCAAACTCCTTTATCAGAACAGGCCAGGCTGTTCAGGCTTGGGGGTGTCATAGGGCTTGGTCCCGCCCCGCTCAACCCGCGCGTCCACTTGGCCATCGGCAAAATGCAGCACCAGTGCGCCAGCCGTCTTGGCCTGCGCCACATTGGTCACAGTCCCGCCGCCCTTGCGTTCCACGCGTGCATAGCCGCGTTCAAGGATGCGATCCGGGTTGAGCGATGCCGCGACCCGCCACAGCTGGTCGAGCCGGTTCTGTGCATTGTCCAGCCGCTGTGTCAGCATGGCAGGGCGCAATGCTCCCGCTGCTCGCGCCAGTTCCCCCCGTGCGTCCGCCGCTACGTGAGAGAGGCCACGCTTCAGGCGATCGCCCAGATCATCGACGCGCTGGCTTTGCGGGCCCAGCAGTGTTTCTGGTGTCGGCAGGCGACGCGCTGTCACCTCCAGCCGTTCGCTCGCGCGCTCCTTATAGCGTTGCACACAGCGCAAACTGCGGGCGCCCATGCCCTGCAAGCCAGCCAGCAATTCTGCCCGCACGGGCACAGCCATTTCCGCCGCGGCAGTGGGCGTGGGCGCGCGCCTGTCTGCGGCAAAGTCACACAGGGTCGTATCCGTCTCGTGCCCCACGGCGGAAATGGTTGGGATGGTGCACTTGGCAACCGCGCGCACCACCACTTCCTCATTAAAGCCCCACAGGTCTTCAATCGAGCCGCCTCCGCGCGCGACAATCACGAGGTCCGGCCGGTTAGCTCCCTGCATTTCGGAAAAGCCTGTGACAGCAGCGGCCACTTGCTCGGCTGATCCCTGGCCCTGGACCAGCACGGGCCAGACAATGACACGCGTTGGACAGCGATCTTCCAGCCGATGCAGAATATCACGAATGACAGCGCCCGTGGGGGAGGTGACGACGCCAATGGTGCGCGGCAAATAGGGTAAGGGTCGCTTGCGTTCCGGCGCAAACAGGCCCTCGGCGCTAAGCTTGGCCTTCAGCTTTTCCAGCAGCGCCAGCAGCGCGCCTTCGCCTGCAATTTCCATTGTCTCAAGGACAATTTGGTATTTGGATCGGCCGGGATAGGTCGTCAGCTTGCCTGTTGCGATGACTTCGACGCCATCTTGCGGCTGGAAGGCAAGGCGCAGGGCGCTGCCTTTCCACATGATTGCATCAATCACCGCCTGTTCATCTTTCAGCGCCAGATAGAGATGGCCAGAGGCGGCCCGTTTAAAGCCCGAAATCTCGCCGCGAATGCGCACATGGGCAAAGCCTTGCTCGACATGGCGTTTCAGTGCGGCGGAAATTTCACTCACCGAGAGCGCGCTTGCATTGTCCCCCGCGCGTTCCCCGGCTAACAGGCCCATCGTGCCTTCGGGCAGGTCATCAAAGGGCATTTCGGCAGGCATGAACATCCTTCTGATTGGTAGCGGCGGACGCGAACATGCGCTCGCTTGGAAACTCGCGCAATCACCTTATTGCGATACACTTTATGCAAGCCCCGGCAACCCCGGCATTGCGGCGCACGCCACCTGCGTGGACCTGGATGTGACCGATCATGAGGCCGTGATTGCCTTTGCCCGTGTGAAGGGCGTTGAGCTGGTCGTGATTGGCCCGGAAGCGCCGCTGGTGGATGGTCTGGCTGATAGCTTGCGCGCCTTTGGCATTGCCGTTTTTGGCCCCAGTGCCAGTGCAGCGCGGCTGGAAGGCTCCAAAGGCTTTACCAAGGATCTGTGCACCCGCGCCAACATCCCAACCGCCGCTTATGCCCGCCATGCCGATAAAGCGGCAGCCTTGGCAGATTTGCCGCGCTTTGGCCTGCCTGTCGTCATTAAGGCCGATGGTCTGGCAGCTGGCAAAGGCGTTATCATTGCAGAAACAGCGGCCGAGGCCGAAGCCGCGATTGAGGATATGTTTGGCGGCGGCTTTGGCACAGCGGGGGCCGAAGTCGTTCTGGAAGAATTTATGCTGGGCGAAGAAGCAAGCTTCTTTGCCTTAACCGATGGTCGCGATGTTGTCGCCTTTGGGTCCGCGCAAGACCATAAGCGCGTGGGCGATGGCGATGTTGGGCCAAATACCGGCGGCATGGGGGCCTATTCCCCCGCGCCTGTCCTCACGCCTGAACTTGAAGCCCGCGTGATGGACGAGATTATCTGGCCCACCGTCAAGACGATGGCAGCCGAGGGTAATCCCTATTCGGGCGTGCTTTATGCCGGGCTGATGCTGACGGCGCAGGGCCCCAAGCTGATTGAATATAATGCCCGCTTTGGCGACCCGGAATGTCAGGTGCTGATGACGCGCTTTGAGGGCGATCTCGTCACGTTGTTGCGCGCCATTGCAGAAGGGCAATTGGCCGATGTCGAGGCGCCGGAGTTTTCGTCGGACACGGCGTTGACGGTCGTCATGGCCGCCAAGGGCTATCCCGGCACACCCGAAAAGGGCGGCGCAATTGACTTACCCGACACCAAAGACGCGATGATTTTCCATGCCGGAACCGCGCTGAAAGATGGGCAGTTGGTGGCCAATGGTGGGCGTGTGCTGAACGTCACCGCGCGCGGTGGCACGGTGACGGAGGCGCAAGCGCGCGCCTATGCGGCCGTCGATGCTGTTACATTCCCGTCCGGATTTTGCCGCCGCGATATTGGCTGGCGCGAAGTGGCCCGCGAGGCGGGGGAATAAGCTTTACCCCTCGCGGTGATAGGGATGGCCGGCAATGATGCTGGTCGCGCGGTAGAGCTGTTCTACCAGCATCGCGCGCGCCAGCATGTGCGGCCATGTCGCTTTGCCAAAAGCGATGAAGAGACTGGCCGACGCGCGTTCGTCTGCGGTCAGCCCATCTGCCGCGCCAATCAGAATGCGCAGTTCGCGCGTGCCGGTATCGCGCCATTTTTCAAGCTTTTGCGCAAAGCTCGCCGATGTCAGCTGCTCGCCGGTTTCATCCATGGCGATGGTGACGGTGCCCGGCCCGGCAGGCGGCGCCTTACCGCCGGTGTCGGGAAGTTCGGTAATCTGAAACGGCCATGTCAGGCGCTTGGCATAGCGGGCGATGAGATCTGCCTCGGGGCAGCGGCCCATTTTCCCACGGGCAATGATATGCAGTTTCAAGCGGCGGGTGCGTCCCCAAACGCCCACATGCGTTCAAGATTGTAAAAGCTGCGCACTTCCGGGCGGAAGAGGTGGACGATGACATCGCCTGCATCAATCAACACCCAATCGGCATTGGCCATGCCTTCAACACGGGCGATGCGGCCACATTGCTGCTTAATCTTCTCTTGCAGCTTTTGCGCCATCGACGCGACTTGCCGAGTCGAACGGCCGCTGGCGATCACCATATGGTCTGCAATGGCCGATTTTCCGGCAAGCGGGATGGAGACTGTTTCGACAGCCTGATCATCTTCCAGCGATTGCAAAATCAGCTTGTGGAGCGTTTCCACCGGGTCTGCGGCTTGGGCAGTCTTGCGTTTAGGGGCAGCAGGCAAAATCGGTCCTCAATCAACAAGGCGATGCGTAATTGCATCGCGCACAGGGGTTTGTGGGAGTGCGCTCATCCAAGCCGGATCAGCCCGGCGAAGCGCTGTGGCGGAGGTTTTATCGGGGCGAAAGCGCAAGAGCACGAGCGCCGGCGGTCTCCACATCGTCCACAGTGTTGCGGCAGATCGGGGGCGGACGAACCCCCGTAGCCAGCCCATCGCGCGGCTCGCTCGGGCAGGGGCATCATATCCCGGACGCGCGATAACTGCAATCGGCATCGTCTTTGCAATGCGCCGCCAGTCTTTCCAGTCACTAAACTGGGCAAGATTGTCCGCCCCCATCAGCCAGATAAAGGCGCGTTTGGGGTGGCGCTGTTTCAGTGCACGCAGGGTATTGACAGTATAACGCGTGCCCAAATGCTGCTCGATGGCGGTTGCCTGTATCGGGCTGCGCCGGGCCATGCGCTGGGCATAGCGAAGCCGGACCGGCAAGGGGGCCATGCCTGCCTTGGGTTTTAGCGGATTTCCGGGCGAAACCAGCCACCAGACCTCATCCAGCCCCAGCGCCTTGGCGGCCATCAGGCTGATCTGGCGGTGTGCGCCATGGGCAGGGTTAAACGACCCGCCAAGAAGCCCGGTGCGGATCAGGGCCGGATCTGCCCGGTGCCCCGGACAACCCATTTATACGTGGTCAGCCCCTCAAGCGCGACAGGCCCACGCGCGTGCAGCCGCCCTGTTGCAATGCCTATTTCTGCCCCCAGCCCAAATTCCCCGCCATCGGCAAATTGCGTGGAGGCATTCCACATCACAATCGCCGAATCGACTCCCGCCAAAAAGGCGTCGGCAGTGGCTGCATCTTCAGTGATGATGGCATCGGTGTGGTGCGATCCATGCGCTGCAATATGCGCCATCGCGCCTTCAACGCCGTCGACCAGGGTGACAGCGCAAATCGCATCAAGATATTCGGTATCCCAATCAGCATCGCTTGCAGGCACGACGCGCGCATCAAGCGCCGCAATTTCGGGCGTGCCGCGCACGGCGCAGCCGGCGTCAAGCAAGGCAGCCACAATCTTGGCGGGTT
>RFZB01000052.1 GCA_009920915.1 Sphingomonadaceae bacterium
CCGTCATCATGCCCGATTTGGAACGCGGAGCAGCAATGTGGGAAGCGCTGCTCAACAATGGGCTTTATGTCAATTTGGCACGCCCGCCGGCAACACCGGCAGGAATGACGTTGCTGCGTTGTTCGCTATGTGCCGAACATTCGGCCGAACAGGTGGAAGATATTCTAAAGCGGTTTGAGGCAGCTGGCCGGGCGACCGGCATTATCGGCTGATGATCCTGATCGTCGATGACGACGCCCGGATCCGCGATGCGGCGGCGGGCGCGTTATCGGCACTGGGCCATTGCGTGATATCTGCCTGTGATGGGCAGGAGGCGCTGGACATTTGCACCCGCCAGCCCGACATTAAGCTCATCATTACCGATGTTATCATGCCGCGACTAAAAGGCCCGGACTTTGTGGCGCGTCTGCGGGCCACACGGCCTGATATGCGCGTAATTTATATCAGCGGCGATATTGGGGATACGCCGCGCGCGGCGCTGGGGGATGACCCCTTGCTGACCAAGCCCTTTACCACCGCCAGTCTTGCACAGTTGGTCGGCAAGGCGCTGGCACGCTGACCAGCCCTAGCCGCGGCGCAGCAATCGCCCGATAAAGCTGTTATCGGCCAGCACCTCACGCGCGCAATTATGCCCCGGAGCCCCAGTCACCCCACCACCGGGATGCGTGCCTGCCCCGCACATATACAGGCCCTTAATTGGCCCCCGATAGGCGCCATTGCCCAGCACGGGGCGTGCCGACCACAGCTGATCCAACGACATATTGCCGTGCATAATATCGCCGCCTGCGAGGCCAAATTTACGTTCCAGCCCCTTGGGAGAGAGTATTTGTGTGCCAAGGATCGACGCGCGGAAGCCCGGTGCATAGGCCTCAACCGTATCAATAATCGTGTCCGCCGCTTTGCCTTCTTCGACATCCCAATCGCGCCCATCGGGCAGTTCAGGCGCGAACTGCTGGCAAAAGAGCGAGGCAACGTGCTGGCCCTTGGGCGCCAGACTGTCATCCACCGTTGAGGGGATCAGCATTTCCACAATTGGCTTTTTGGACCAGCCATGCAGCTTCGCATCGGTAAAGGCGCGATCCATATAATCGAGCGTGGGGGCGATGATGATGCCCGATTGGTGATGCTCACCCAGCTCTGGCAGGCAGGTAAAGCGCGGCAGTTCAGCCAGCGCAACATTCATCCGGAAGGTGCCTGAGCCAATCTTGAAGCCCTTCACCCGACGGCGATATTCGTCCGTCAGGTCAGAGGCATCAACCAGCTTTTCAAACAGCAGCTTGGGACCAACATTGGAAATGACGCGATCGGCAACCACTTCCTCGCCACTTTCCAGCCGGACCCCGGCCACGCGGCCCCCGTCCACAAGCACTTGATCGACGGGCGCGTCGAGGCTGATCTCAACACCCAGCGCCGTGACCACGCGGGCCATGGCCTGCGTAATGGACCCCATGCCGCCGACGCTATGGCCCCAAGCGCCTTTCTTGCCGTTCACTTCTCCAAAGACGTGGTGGAGGAGGACATAGGCTGAGCCGGGCGTATCGGGTGACGCATAATTGCCGACCACGGCGTCAAAGCCAAACGCCGCCTTTACGGCTTCACTTTCAAACCAGCTGTCGAGCATCGTGCGGGCGGATTTGGTAAACAAATCCAGCACATCGCGCTGACGTTCCACTGAGAGGCGGGCCAAGCGGCGGCCTTGGCGTGCGCCATCAATGAGAGTCTTCAGCCCATCGCCAATATTGGGCGGGCTTTGCATCGCCAGATCCCGCAGCACATCCGCCACAGCATCCAGCGTGTCGTAATAATCGGGCAGCACGCGTGCATCATGTTCTGAAAAACGACGAAATTCCGCCTGTGTCCGCTCCAGTCCACCGCCCAGTTTCAGATAGCCACCATCTTCTTGCGGCAAGAAGTTTGAAATTGGCCGTTCAATAACGCGATAGCCCTCGTCCTCCAGCTTCATATCGCGGATGACTTGCGGCTGCAGCAAGCTGACTGTGTAGCTGGCGACCGAATTGCGGAAACCGGGGTGAAATTCCTCGGTCACAGCTGCCCCGCCAACCACAGAGCGCCGCTCCACAAGACGGACCTTCAACCCTGCACGAGCGAGGTAAAAGGCGCAGACAAGGCCATTATGCCCCGCGCCGATAATCACGGCATCATATCGCTTGGTCATATCACGATCTCTCAAGCGCGCGGCGGCGCATAGCTGGCCGGAGGCTCATGGCCACAGGCTTCGGGAATTAGGGTCCGCAATTTGCGGGCAAAGGCACGCAGGCACACTTCACTCTCACCCAAGGGGCCGGGCTGATAGCTTTTGCTTTCCATGCCCAGTTGGACACGCGCGATAAGGGCCGTGTCCTCGGCATTGACCTGCCGATTGATCCGCCAATTTAGGTAGCGGGCCGCCCGCATTTCGCGCCGATCATCCGGCAGACAATAGGCAATTTCGCGGATCAACGTGGTGGTGGGAGTCAACGGAATGAACTGCATGAAATCCACCTGATCCGGGTAGATATCAAAGGCCACATTGGGCCACAGCTTGAAATAGAGCCAATGGCGTTGGCGATCCTCTGGCAGATGATCGACACGCGGGAGAAGCGCTTGATAGGCCCGCTCAGACGGGTTGCGCGAGGGCCGATCGACCAGATCGCCCCACATCCGGTCGACATGGTCGTGCGCCTCAACACCATAGGATTTGCCAAAGAGCCGCGTCAGGCCGGGATGCGCCACGGGGATGTGCAGGCCATCTGAATAATTGTCCGCCACATTCTTCCAATTGACGGTGCGGTGACGCAGAGTGACGCGCCCAAAGGCCGTCATCTCTTCAAAGCGATAGGGCGCAACCATATGGTCATAGGGCGCCATCATCTCAGCAACGCTGGGCCCTTTGCTTTCAAGGCGCACAAACACAAAACCGCGCCACACTTCACACTCAACTGGAATAAGGCCCAGCTTATCAAGGTTAAGGCCTTTATAATCCGCCTTGCCCGGCACGCCGGTCAAACGGCCATCCTTTTCATAGGCCCAGCCATGATAGGGGCAGATGAGTTTTTTGGCGCAGCCATAGGACCCATCCACAAGCCGCGAGGCGCGGTGACGGCAGACATTGTGAAAGGCACGTACCGCGCCATCATCGCCGCGAATGGCAATGACGCTTTCCCCCAGATAGTCGAGGCCATGCCAATCCCCCGCGGCGGGAATGTCATTGATATGGCAAATCACTTGCCAGCTGGGGCGAATGACACGCTCCATCTCAACCTTGAAGAAGTCAGGATCATGATAGACCCAACCGGGCAGGCTTAGCCCATCCAGATCATCAGCAGCGTTGGAAATTGAAAATGCGGTGGCCATTGCGTCCCTCTGTTATACAAGTGTATAACAAGAGCATGACGGACCCGCAAGCGACAGAGGCCCGGGCCAGTTTTTACCGCGCGCCCGCAGATGCGCGGCGGCAAGACCTTGTTGCCGCCTGTGCCCGCGTTCTTGCCGCAAAGGGCGCACAGGGATGCACCGTTCGCGCAATTTGCGCCGAGGCGGGTGTGTCGCCCGGGCTGCTGCGCCATTACTTCGCAGGCATTGGCGACGTCATTGCGGAAACCTATCGCCACACCGGGCGCCAGGTTCAATCCGCGTTAGAGCAGGCGGTCGCCAATGCACCCGACGAGCCCAAAGACCGGCTGCTCGCCTATTTAACGGCCAGTTTTGCCCCCGAAATTGCAGATGGCGCGCTGTTATCAACATGGCTCGCTTTTTGGAGCCTAACCCGCACAGACCCGATAATCGCCCGCCTCCATCATGAGATTTACAGCGACTATCGGCAGGGACTTGAAGCATTGCTGGATGCCTATCGGCCCGATGCCGACCAGCGTTTGATAGCGATTGCCCTAACCGCATTGGTCGACGGTTTATGGCTTGAACTAAGCCTTGGGGATGCACCATTTTCTGCCCAAGACGCCCGCAAGCTTGCCGGGCAATGGCTGGACGCCTTAGTCTAATTATGTCGGGGGTGGCCGCTGATAATCTGACACAGGTGGCGCAACCATCTGCTGCAAATCGATGTCCACCAAATCGGGCTTTTGACCGCGCAACCCGTTGAAACGGCGGATACGCGCAAACCGATCGACAGGCACCTCATCCAAGGGCCGGCCATAATGGGCACGCACGGCAGCGCGATCATAGCCCAGCAGCAGCAGCGTTGGAAACACGCGAAAGACCGTCGCCCGATCATGATTTTGGGCCTGCGCTGGTGCCCAGTGCAAGCCCGGCCTGTGCTGGGGTGTGATGACTACCAAGGGAACAATGCCCTGCTCCATCCCAGTGGCTTGGGGCCTGCAATGCGTGTCGATCCCCGGGGTTGCGCGTTCACGCAGGTCCAAGCCGTGGTCAGATGTGTAGAGGATCACTGTCTGTTGCCTCGCTAACTGATTTAGCAACCGATCAAAAAATCCGCCGACAGACCATGCCAGGGCATTGCGATAGCCATTGCGATACCGGGCCCACTCCTGCGCTGTCCAACTGGTCGCCTCTGGGTTTGAAAAGCTTTGCCAAATGTCTTGGACAGAATTGCGCACGGGCGCGGGACGATAATAGGCACGATCCGAGGGGTATTTATTGAGAATAGGGAAATGGGCCCCGACTTTGTTGACATAAATGAAGTCTCGGCGGCCATTGCGGCTATAGCGCGCAATTATGTCGGCAAGCTGGGGGTCTCGGGCGTAAATGGGGTAGGTGTTGATTGAGATAAACTCATCAATCTGCTGGCGTTCGCTGGGCTGCATCATATTCTGAAGCGCGCCATTGCCCGTCTGCCCATCGAGATAGACTGTCCGAAACCCCGCCTTGTGCGCATAAGCCCATATGGACGGCCAGCGAAACGACGCCGTCGTATAGTTTTGCTGCGTCCCCCCGAAGCGCAAAAGATAATTAGAATAGACGCTGCAGCCGCTGATCGCGGCGGCATGACCATAGTTGAAGACACGCAGCGAAGGAGGAGGCTGCAACAGGCCAGACCGCACCCCATCTGGTCGTGTCAGATCAAGATAATGCGCGCCCACGCTTTCATCGACAATCAACACCACATCCTCAGGCGCGCGGGCTGGCTTGGGGGGCGGCAATGGGTTGTTCCGAAAACTCCCTGCTCCCTGATGATCTTGACCAGAATAGAGCAGCACGTGGCTGAGCAGGGCATATCCCGGCGGCGTACCCTGCGCGCCCGTTCCAGCGCGTTGGTAGATTATCCCCGTCAGCAAGCAAAAGCTGAACACCGGCAAAATCAAGGCCCGACCCATCCCCAGCCCTTGCCGCCACGGGGGCAAGGCCAAGGCCAGAAACAAGAGACTTCCCAATAAGAAGCCGAGGACAGTGGCGCCCGTAAAATGATCAAGGGCCGCCTGATATGCCGTCAGGCTGAGATAGAGATCAACGGACTGTTCATAGTCAAGCGGAACGCCTGTTGCCTTTTGGTACCCAATCTGAACTGCGGCAGCTGCCGCAAAAATCAGGGCCAGCGGCACACGCAACCAGGCGGCCCGCAGCTGGGCCAAGGCCAGCAAACTGGCGGCGAGAAGCGAATATAACAGGAAGAAGGCAAGCGTTTTCAGCCAAGTCTCAAGGTGGGACACGCGCACCATGACGGCGCCATAATCACACGCCAGATAGAGCAGCAGAAAGATAAATTTGATCACAAGCCTCGCCTCGCGCAACGTGCGTGGCTTTAGGGCTAAGAGTTTAAAGAAGCCTTGGGATCAACCACGACACCGCGTCACACTGCGCATGGCAAGACAGGGTACGAAAAAGTTCATGCCTGCCGAGGCTGGCCTTTCGCTATGAGCGTGATAATCTAGGCTAAATATCTATCAGGAGAGCACGCATGGCCACCGTCATGAAAACCGGCACTGTTGCCAATGATGATCATATTCGCGCTTCGGTTAGCGAGGAAGAATGGGCCGTGCGTGTTGATCTGGCCGCTGCCTATCGGCTTGTTGCCCTTTATGGCTGGGACGATTTGATTTTTACCCATTTATCCGCCCGCGTGCCGGGGCCGGAACATCATTTCTTGATCAACCCCTATGACATGATGTTTGAGGAAATTACGGCCTCCAGCCTCGTCAAAATTGATGTTGAGGGCCAGCCCGTTTTGCCAACGGCGCACCCAGTCAACCCAGCGGGCTTTACCATCCACAGTGCGCTGCACATGGCGCGCGAAGACGCCCATGCCGTCATGCATGTGCACACACCCGCTGGCCAAGCTGTGAGCGCGATGCGCGAAGGCCTATTGCCGCACACGCAAACGGCGATGATCGCGCTGCACGATATTGCCTATCATGAATATGAAGGCATCGCGACGGATCTGGAAGAGCGCGAACGGCTGGTCGAAGATATGGGCCATAAGAATATGATGATCTTGCGCAACCATGGCACGCTGGCAGTTGGGCCATCGGTCGCGGAATGTTTCTTGCGCCTCTATTTCCTAGAGCGCGCCTGTGATGCGCAAGTGAAGATGCTCTCTGCTGGGCGCGATGGCCTCTATAATCCGCCACAAGGCACGCCTGAAAAGGTCGAGCAGCAATCCAACGGCCCGGGCATGGCGCTGGTGGCCCGCGGGCTTGCCTGGCCAGCCCTGCTGCGCAAGCTGGATCGGATTGATCCCAGCTATCGCAGCTAGCCAAGCCCCACGGCCAGCCTGTCACGCAGGCGCCACAGGATAAGAGCATAGGAAAATCGTCTGGACTGTGACTGACCAAATTCGGTCAGCTGCCACAAGATAAGCGGACGCCATAGGGGACTGGGTATAATGACACTTAAAATTGATCGCCGCGCGCTGATTGCGACCGCAGGCTTTGGCATTGGCGGCCTTGTCCTGCCGGGTGGTGCGCTGGTCGCACAGACATTATTGGGGCTGACAGGCTTTACCCATAATGTGGCCTCGGGCGAGCCGGGGCCAGACTCTGTGCTGTTGTGGACACGTTATGTCAGCACGACGGGCGGCCAATCCAAAGTGCGCGTCGAAGTGTCCGACACGCCCAATTTTGCCAAAATTGTCACGGGCGGCGAGATGATCACTGGCCCTTGGCGCGACCATACCGTCAAAATCACCGTGGATGGCCTTCAACCCGGGCGTTTTTATTGGTTTCGCTTCATTGCGCCCGATGGCACAAAATCCCCCACGGGTCGCACCAAGACATTGCCTGTTGGCAAAGCCGCCCAGTTCAACATTGCGATCTTTTCCTGTTCTAATTTGGGCTTTGGCGAATTTAATGCCTATGGCCACGCCGCGGCGCGCAATGACATCGACCTTGTGTTGCACATGGGCGATTATATTTATGAATATGGCCGAGGCGGCTATGACAATGGCACGCAATTTTCTGAAAAGCTGTTCCCCGCGGGGGAGTGCCTGACATTGGCGGATTATCGCTTGCGCTATGCCAGCTATCGCACCGACCCCCAATTGCAGGCGCTGCACGCCAATTTCCCATGGATCCCCAGCACCGATGACCATGAAAGCGCGAATGATAGCTGGGAGGGCGGCGCGCAGAACCATACGGCCGATGAAGGCGATTGGTCGGCCCGGCGCAACGCCGCCTCACAAGTCTGGCGGGAATGGCTGCCCGTTGGGGATCTGCCATGGAAGCGCTATGACTTTGGCGATTTGGGAAGTTATTTCCGCACCGACACCCGCGTGCTGGCACGCACCAAGCCCTATTGGGCTGGCGATTTAATGCGTGCGCCCGATTCTGCAAAAGCCTTTGCCGATTTCCGCGATGGCGCCTGGCGCGACCCGGCGTCCACCATGTTCGGCACTGAACAGGAAAGCTGGCTGTTCCACAATTTTGCCCGCAGCAAGGGGACGTGGGCGGTGCTCGGCTCCGGCACCAATATGGGCTATAATTACACGCCAGAAGAAGCAATGAACTGGTTTGGCCCCAACACGCCAGATTTCCGCAAAAACTTTATGCGGCAGGGCATTGCCGCTGCCAAAGCTGGCTTGCCCTATAATTTTGACAATTGGGGCGGCTATCCGGTCGCGCGCAGCCGCGTTTTTGCGCATGCACAGAAAAATGATCTCAACCTCGTCGTCGTGTCGGGGGACAGCCATAATGGCTGGGCCTTTGATTTGCCGGAAGATGGCCGGCCCGCAGGTGTCGAATTTGGCGGCCATAGTGTCAGTTCACCGGGGATTGAATCGGCCACTGCCGGCACTGACCCCAATCGCATCGCGCGCGACATTTTGGCGCGTAACACGCAGGAACTGCGCTGGGTGGATACGTCCAACCGCGGCTATATGCACCTGTCGCTGACGCCTAAGGCGGCCACCAATAACTGGGTGTTTATGGACACCGTCCGGACCCTTTCGCTCAAGACCAAGCCGGGGCACAGCCTGCGTGTCCGGCCGGGCCGCAAGGTTTTGGAACAAGCCTAGAAAGACCAATGACCGCGCCCCCGCCCAGCGAGACGGGGGCGCCGTTTTTGCGCGGCTGATCCAGACGACTGATCTTGCGGCTAAAAATCTTGCATTCACGCACCAAACGGGCATTTTGGCGGCATGACACACGCCCCCAATCTGCCCAAAGTTTGCATTATTGGCGCTGGCTGCTCTGGCTTTACCACGGCCAAGCGCTTGCAAGATTATGGCATCCCGTTCGACCTGTTTGAGGCGTCGGACGATATTGGCGGCAATTGGTATTACAACAACCCCAATGGCATGTCGGCCTGCTATAAAAGCCTGCATATTGATACCAGCAAATGGCGGCTGGCGTTTGAAGATTTCCCTGTGCCTGCGGATTGGCCCGATTATCCGCACCACGCGCAATTGCTGGCCTATTTCCATGCCTATGTCGATCATTTCGACCTGCGACGGCACATCCGCTTTAACACGCGAGTGGACAAGGCAGTGCGCCGCCCCGGTGGCGGCTGGCGCGTCACCTTGTCCGACGGCACCAGCCAGAATTATGACGCCCTTGCCGTGTGCAACGGCCATCATTGGGCGGCGCGCGTCCCCGAATATCCTGGCAGCTTTAACGGGCCGCAAATCCACTCGCACGCTTATCGCAGCCCCTTTGACCCCATAGATTGCGTGGGCAAGCGCGTGCTGGTGGTTGGCATGGGCAATAGTGCCATGGATATTGCGTCTGAGCTGTCACAACGGCCCATTGCCAGCCGCTTGTTCGTCTCGACCCGACGGGGCGTTTGGGTGTTCCCCAAATATTATAAGGGACAGCCGCTCGACAAAAACCCCGCCCCTGCCTGGATGCCCAAATGGCTGCGCCAGAAATTGGGCGAAGCGATGATCAAAAATCTGGTCGGCAAGATGAGCGATTATGGACTGCCCGACCCCGAAATTGGTCCATTTGAAAGCCATGGCACTGTCTCTGGCGAATTTCTGCTGCGCGCAGGATCAGGCGATATCGTGATGAAGCCTGCCATTGATCGGCTGGATGGCGATGGCGTGATCTTCACGGATGGCAGCCGTGAGCCGCTCGATGCGATCATCTGGGCAACGGGCTATGACATTAAATTTCCCTTTTTCGAGGATGCGGACCTGCAGGCCGATGCGGATAATCGGCCGCCGCCTTTGTTTAAGCGGATCATGAAGCCCGCTGTGCCCGATCTTTTCTATATGGGGCTGGCCCAGCCATTGCCGACTTTGGTCAATTTCGCAGAGCAGCAGTCCAAGCTTGTGGCCGCCTATCTGGCGGGCCGCTATGCGCCCCCCAGCGCCGACGATATGGCGCGCATCATTGCCGCAGATGAAGACTATTATACGGGCCAATATTATGCTGCCCGGCGCCATACCATCCAGCTCGATTTTGATCATTATTGCCGGGCGCTAAAGACAGAATTGGCACGCGGCGAAAAGCGAGCCGCCAAACAGGGATTTGTGCTGCCCGTTCCTGCAAAAATGGCAGACTTGGGATGAACACAGCAACCATATTGGTCATGATGCTCACTATCAGCCCGGCCTTGCCCACAGCCCCTGAGTCGTTGGTTTTGCTGGGAGAAAATAGTGCAGGCCGGCAAATTTTTATTGATCCCGCCAGCTTGAAAAGCCTGCCTGCGACGGCCAATCGACGCCCTTTCCCAACAGTGCAGTTATTTGTCGTCATGCGGGGCCCTGCCAATAAAGGCTCGGTTGAACGTGTCCGCTATAGCTTTTCCTGCCGCGCCCGCACGGCGGCGGCACTCAGCTATTTTCGCACGCTCAATGGCATCAAATCCCATGATTGGCGGGGGGCAGATGTGCCCCTGAAATATCAGCCTGTAGCGCCCGGTGGGCTGGTTGAAATGGCGCTACTCTATGCCTGTAATGGCGGCAAACTGCCCGAAAATCGATTAAAGCCAGCCCCCTCGGGCAGCGAAGAGGAAGCCAAGGAGGAGGATGGCGGCGGATGAGCAGGCCAAAAGGGACAAGGGCTGGGCCTGAATACGATTTCTTATCCTTGGCATCACAGCGCTCAAACTGCTAGCGATTGACCATGCCATCGACAGCCGCCTCTGCCTCGCGTGAAATTCTGACACGTCTTCATGACGTGATGGCGTCACGCACCAGCGCGCAGGCCAAGCTGAACCAAGTGGTTGGTGTGATTGCCGAGGTGCTGAAAAGCGAAGTCTGTTCCATCTATTTGCGGCGCGATGGCCTGTTGGAATTGTTCGCCACAAAAGGGCTGAAGCAAGAGGCTGTCCACGTCACCAAGCTGGCCATGGGCGAAGGCCTTGTGGGGACCATTGCCGAGCAAGTCGCCACGCTGAACCTTGATGAAGCCACCAGCCACCCAGATTTTGCCTATAAGCCTGAAACGGGTGAAGAGCTGTTTCACAGCTTTGCGGGCGTGCCGATCATCCGCAAGGAAGATGCCGTGGGCGTGCTGTGCGTGCAGCATGTTGAATCGCGCCGGTATGAAGAGCTGGAAATTGAAGCGCTACAGACCGTGGCAATGGTGCTGTCAGAACTCATCGCCAATGCTGGGCTGATTGATAATGCCGAGCGCCGCGGATCAAAGGTGCAAGATACCTCTGCCCAGCGCATGGCAGGCCTGAAATTGGTCGATGGCATGGCCTCTGGCTATGCCGTGTTCCACCAGCCGCGCGTGACCATTGAACATACAGTGGCCGAAGATATCGAGGCAGAACGCCACCGCGTTTATGCTGCCTTTGATAAGATGCGCGAACAAATTGAGCGCATGGCCAGCGAAGCTGAGTTTGGCGTCGAAGGTGAACATCGTGAAGTGCTCGAGATGTATAAGATGTTCGCCTATGATGAAGGCTGGCGTCGGCGCATTAACGAAGCCATTGATAGCGGCCTCACCGCCGAAGCCGCGATTGAGCGCGTGCAGCAGCGCACCCGGATGCGGATGCGCCAAATTGACGATCCGCTGCTGGCAGACCGGATGCATGATCTGGAAGACATGTCGAACCGGCTGTTGCGCATTGTGTCTGGCCAATTGGGGTCTGCCGCCCAAGCCGGGCTGCGGCAGGATACGATCCTCATCGCCCGCAATCTCGGCCCCGCCGAACTGCTGGAATATGATCGCCGCCGCTTGAAGGGCGTGGTGCTGGAAGAAGGATCGCTGACCGCGCACGTCACCATTGTGGCGCGGGCCATGGGTGTGCCCGTTCTGGGCCGCGTCAAAGGCGTGCGACGCTCCATCAGCGAGGGGGATCTTGTTCTGCTCGATGCCGGGCAATCGGCGGCCTTTGTGCGGCCAAGCCCGGCAATGGAACAAGCCTTTGCCGATCGTCTTGCCGCCTCGCAAAAGCGCCGGGCGGCCTATGCGGCCATGAAGTCACAGCCGCCAGTGACCAAAGATGATCAGCGGATCACACTCATGGTCAATGCGGGTCTGCGTGATGATGTGGCGCAGCTGGATGTCACGGGCGCAGACGGCATTGGCCTGTTTCGCACCGAATTTCAGTTTCTGGTCTCGGCCACCATGCCGCAGCGCGAACGCCAGCAGCGCCTGTATCGGGATGTCATGGATGCCGCAGGCGAACGGCCCGTGGTGTTTCGCACCGTCGATATTGGGGGGGATAAGGCGCTCCCCTATTTGCGTTTTGATGGGACGAAGGAAGAAAACCCAGCCATGGGCTGGCGTGCCTTGCGCCTCGCGCTTGAGCGCGATGGCCTGATGAAGGCACAAGCCCGTGCGCTGTTAGAGGCAACCGCTGGGCGCACGCTGCACGTCATGTTCCCGATGGTTTCAGAACCTTGGGAATTTGATGAAGCCAAGGCAATTTTTGAACGCCAAAGGGAATGGATGGCGAAACAAGGCCGCCAATTGCCGCTGCGTATTCGCTATGGCACAATGTTGGAAGTGCCGGCCCTTGCCGAAATGCTGGATGTGCTGTTGCCCAAGATCGACTTTTTGTCGATTGGCACCAATGATCTGACCCAGTTTCTCTTTGCGGCAGACCGCGCCAATCCCAAATTGGCGGAACGCTATGATTGGCTGTCGCCTGCCATTTTGCGCTTTATCCGGCGGATCGTAGAGGCGTGTGGCACTGCCAAAGTTCCCGTGACAGTCTGTGGCGAAATGGGCGGGCGTACATTGGAGGCTATGGCCCTGCTTGCGCTCGGCATTGATCGGCTGTCGATTACGCCTGCGGCGGTTGCGCCTGTCAAAGCCATGGTGCGTTCGCTCGACCTCGATATGGCGAAGGCCGCGATGCACGATTGGCTTGCCAATCCCCCCCGCGACCTGCGTACCTGCTTGGT